>NZ_JBHUTX010000081.1:0-20237 GCF_042671245.1 Streptomyces sp. NPDC057099 | reverse complement strand
GCGCACGGCACATCGTAGGAGAGCCGGGGCAGGTACTCGCGCCAGGTGTCGGCCGGCTGGTGCGGCCGTGGGTTACACCCGCGGCTTCTCGCGCATCTCGTACGTCGCGATGACGTCGTCGACCTTGATGTCGTTGAAGTTGCCGAGGTTGATACCGCCCTCGAACCCTTCGCGGATCTCGGTGACGTCGTCCTTGAAGCGACGCAGGCCCTCGATGTTGAGGCTCTCCGCGATGACCTTGCCGTCGCGGAGGAGGCGGGCCTTGGTGTTCCGCTTGACCTCGCCGGAGCGGATGAGAACACCCGCGATGTTGCCCAGCTTGGACGACTTGAAGACCTCGCGGATCTCCGCCGTACCGAGCTCGACCTCTTCGTACTCCGGCTTGAGCATGCCCTTGAGGGCCGCCTCGATCTCCTCGATCGCCTGGTAGATGACCGAGTAGTAGCGGACGTCCACGCCCTCGCGCTCGGCCATCTGCTGCGCACGCCCGGCGGCGCGCACGTTGAAGCCGATCACGATGGCGTCGGAGCCCATCGCCAGGTCGATGTCGGACTCCGTGACCGCACCGACGCCGCGGTGCAGGACCCGGATGTCGACCTCTTCGCCGACGTCGAGCTGGAGCAGGGAGGACTCCAGCGCCTCGACGGAACCAGAAGCGTCACCCTTGATGATGAGGTTGAGCTGCTGGACCTCGCCGGCCTTGAGCACCTTGTCCAGGTCCTCGAGGGAGACGCGGCGCGTGCGCTTGGCGAACGCGGCGTTCCGCTCACGGGCGGCGCGCTTCTCGGCGATCTGACGGGCCGTACGGTCCTCGTCGACCACCAGGAAGTTGTCGCCCGCACCCGGGACGTTGGTCAGGCCCAGGACCTGAACCGGCGTCGAGGGACCGGCCTCGGCAACGCTGTTGCCGTTGTCGTCGTGCATCGCCCGGACTCGGCCGTACGCGTCGCCGACCACCATCGTGTCGCCGACCCGCAGCGTGCCTCGCTGGACGAGGACCGTCGACACGGCACCGCGGCCGCGGTCGAGACGGGACTCGATCGAGATGCCCTGCGCGTCCTGGTTCGGGTTGGCCCGCAGGTCGAGCGAGGCGTCGGCCGTGAGGACCACGGCCTCCAGCAGGGAGTCGATGTGCAGACCCTGCTTGGCGGAGATGTCGACGAACATGGTGTCGCCGCCGTACTCCTCGGCCACGAGGCCGTACTCGGTCAGCTGACCGCGCACCTTGGTCGGGTCGGCACCCTCGACGTCGATCTTGTTGACCGCGACGACGATCGGGACCTCGGCCGCCTTGGCGTGGTTGAGCGCCTCGACCGTCTGCGGCATGACGCCGTCGTTGGCCGCGACGACCAGGATCGCGATGTCGGTCGACCTCGCACCACGGGCACGCATGGCGGTGAACGCCTCGTGACCCGGGGTGTCGATGAAGGTGATCTTGCGCTCTTCCTCGTTGACCTCGGTCGCGACCTGGTAGGCACCGATGTGCTGGGTGATGCCGCCGGCCTCGCCCGCGATGACGTTCGTCTTGCGGATGGCGTCGAGGAGCCGGGTCTTACCGTGGTCGACGTGACCCATGACGGTGACGACGGGCGGGCGGACCATCAGGTCCTCCTCGTCGCCCTCGTCCTCGCCGAACTCGATGTCGAAGGACTCGAGGAGCTCGCGGTCCTCCTCCTCCGGGCTGACGATCTGAACCGTGTAGTTCATCTCGCCGGCGAGGAGCTGGAGCGTCTCGTCGGAGACGGACTGCGTGGCAGTGACCATCTCGCCGAGGTTCATCATGACCGCGACGAGCGACGCCGGGTTGGCGTTGATCTTCTCCGCGAAGTCGGTGAGGGAGGCACCGCGCGACAGGCGAACGGTCTCGCCGTTGCCGCGAGGCAGCATCACACCGCCGACCGACGGGGCCTGCATGGCCTCGTACTCCTGGCGCCTCTGCCGCTTCGACTTGCGGCCGCGACGGGCGGGACCGCCCGGACGACCGAAGGCACCCTGCGTGCCACCACGGCCACCGGGACCGCCGGGACGACCACCGAAGCCGGGACGACCGCCGCCGGGACCACCCGGACGACCGGCGAAACCGCCGCCACCGCCACCGGGACCACCCGGACGACCGGCGAAACCGCCGCCGCCACCCGGACGACCGGCGAAGCCGCCGCCACCCGGACGACCGCCGCCGCCACCGGGACGACCGCCGCCACCGGGACCGCGGCCGCCGGGGCCACCGCCACCGGGACGCGGGCCGGCAGCGGGACGCTGCGGCATCATGCCCGGGTTCGGACGAGGACCGGCGGAGCCACCGCCGGGACGCGGGCCGCCACCCTGCGGACGCGGCATCGAGCCCGGGCTCGGACGGTTACCGCCCGGAGCCTGCGGACGCGGACCGCCGCCGCCCTGGGCGCCGGGCGCCTGGGGACGGGGACCGCCACCCTGGCCACCGGGGCCGGGACGGCCGCCCTGCGGACGGGGCGCCTGCGGACGCGCCATGCCGGTGGAGCCACCGGAGGTGAAGGGGTTGTTGCCCGGACGCGGACCGGCCGGACGGGAACCGCCCTGACGCGGCGCCGGAGCACCGGGACGCGGGCCACGCTCGCCACCGGGACGGCCCTGGCCGCCCTGGCCCTGGCCGGGACCGCCGGAGGGGCGGCCACCACCGGGCTTGGGGGCGCCGGGGCGCCCGCCTGCGGGCTTCGGCGCGGCCGGGGACGGGGACGGAGCCGCAGCGGGCGGCGCCGTGAACTCGGGCGCGGCCGGAGCCGGACGCGGCGCGGGCTTGGGGCCCGGCGTCGGACGCGGACCCGGGGTCGGCGCGGGGGCCGACGGGGCAGCGGGGGCCGACGGCTCCTCGGCCGCGGCGGGCTTGGGTGCGGCCGGCGGCTTCGGGGCAGCCGGACGCGCCGCCTGCGCCGGAGAGGGCGCGGCGGGACGGGGGGCGGCCTTCTTGGGGGCTGCGGGCTTCGCGGCGGACTTGCCGTTGCCACCACCCTGGAAGGCGTCAGTCAGTTTGCGTACGACAGGCGCTTCGATCGTCGAAGACGCCGAACGGACGAATTCACCGAGTTCCTGGAGCTTGGCCATGACGACCTTGCTCTCGACACCGAACTCCTTGGCGAGTTCGTAGACCCGGACCTTAGCCACTTCGCTCCTTTGAGGTCCGGGTTACGTCCGGACCGTCGCTAGTTCATGGGCGTACTCATCGCGTACTCATCGAGTGCTCATCGCAATCTCGACCTGCTTTCGACTCGCGAGGTACCAAGCCGCACGGTGTTCCGTGCGACACGTCTTTACCGTGTTGCCTGGTCGGCAACTGTTGTCTGCTCGACGTATCGGCGCAACGCCTTTGTGTCGAGCGGTCCCGGGGCGCGCAGTGCCCTCGTGAACGCCCGTCGGCGTACCGCCTGGTCGAGACAGATCTGGGCGGGGTGTACGTACGCACCCCGGCCGGGCAGCGTACCGCGAGGATCAGGGGCGCATGCGTCCTCGATCAACACGATCCGCAACAGATCGGCCTTGGCCGCTCGCTCCCGACACCCCACACAAGTGCGTTCAGGGCATGCGCGGACGCGCGTCCGGCCAGACACCGTTAAGTCTACCTCCCCGTACGCTCCTCACCCCTTTGGGGCAGGATTCGAACAGTTGCCGCGCATGAACCTGTCGTGATCTGAACGACTCGCGGCTTGGATCTATTCCCCGGAGCCATTCCCCGGGCCGTCGCCGGCCGGTTCCGTGTCCGGGCGGATGTCGATCCGCCAGCCGGTCAGCCGGGCCGCGAGCCGGGCGTTCTGCCCTTCCTTGCCGATGGCCAGGGAGAGCTGGTAGTCGGGCACGGTCACGCGGGCGGACCGGGTCGCCATGTCCACGATCTCCACCTTGGAGACACGGGCCGGGGACAGCGCGTTCGCCACCATCTCGGCCGGGTCCTCCGACCAGTCGACGATGTCGATCTTCTCGCCGTTCAGCTCGCCCATCACATTGCGCACCCGGCCGCCCATGGGGCCGATGCAGGCGCCCTTGGCGTTCAGGCCGGAGCGGGTGGACCGTACGGCGATCTTCGTCCGGTGACCGGCCTCGCGGGCGATCGCGGAGATCTCCACGGACCCGTCGGCGATCTCCGGCACCTCGAGGGCGAACAGCTTCTTCACCAGATTGGGGTGCGTACGGGACAGCGTCACGGACGGGCCGCGTACGCCCTTGGCCACCCGGACCACGTACGACCGCAGGCGCATGCCGTGCTGGTAGGTCTCGCCCGGCACCTGCTCCTGCACCGGCAGGATGGCCTCGAGCTTGCCGATGTCGACGAGCACGTTCTTCGGGTCGCGGCCCTGCTGGACCACACCGGTGACGATGTCGCCCTCGCGGCCGGCGTACTCACCGAGCGTCGCGTCGTCCTCGGCGTCGCGCAGGCGCTGCAGGATGACCTGCTTGGCCGTGGTGGCGGCGATACGGCCGAAGCCCGTGGGGGTGTCGTCGAACTCGCGGGCCTCCTGGCCCTCCTCGAGGTCGTCGGGGTCCTCCTTCGCCCACACGGTCACATGGCCGCTCTGCCGGTTGAGCTCCACGCGCGCGTGACGGCGGCTTCCCTCGGTGCGGTGGTAGGCGATGAGGAGGGCCGACTCGATCGCCTCGACCAGCAGGTCGAAGGAGATCTCCTTCTCCCGAACCAAGCCCCGCAGGGCGCTCATGTCGATGTCCACGGCTACGCCTCCTCTTCCTTCTTGTTGTCCTTGCGGCTGAACTCGACCTGGACACGCGCCCGGACGATGTCGTCGAAGGCGAGTCTGCGCGCGGTGGGCTTGCGGCCCTTGACTCCGGGGATCTCGGTGTCGACACCGTCGTCGTCGACCTTCAGGATCCGGGCGATCAGCTCGCCGTCCTCGGCCAGCTGGAACTTCACCAGGCGGTCCGTGGCGCGCACGTAGTGCCGGTGTTCCGTGAGGAGGCGCTCCGCGCCGGGGGTGCCGACCTCGAGGGTGTACTCCCCCTCGCCCATGGCGTTCGACTCGTCGAGCTTCGCCGAGAGCGCGCGGCTCACATCGGCGATCTGGTCCAGGTCGGCGCCCGTGTCCGAGTCGACGACCACGCGCAGCACACGCTTCCGTCCGACGGAGTCCACTTCGATCTCTTCGAGGTCCAGGCCCTGAGAGCTGACGAGCGGTTCCAGTAGTTCTCGCAGCCTCTCGCTCTGGGTGGTGCTCATCCGGGTGACTCCTCGGCCGCGTGTGCTGTTGTGGGATGGGGCGCGTGTCTGGTCAAAGGGTATCCGGTCGCAGGGTGTGTTGCCGTCCACCCGGTGACGAACGGTGCCGCTGAGTGGTCCCGGGCGAAGGCCCGGGTACCGTGATCACGGGCGTGCAGCCCTGCCAGTCGCTTCTTTCTCGTACGAGCCCCCCGAGGACGTCTGAAGTGCCGTTTCCCCCATCGCCGCGCGCCCGCTCGGGGCCGCGCAGAAGGAGTCTGCTCGCCGTCGGCTCGACGGCCCTCGCCCTGGCGGGCTGTACCGCCGGTGACGAGGACTCCGGTGACCCGGGCGACGGCCCGTCGGCCGCCGACCGCCGGGCACGCGCGCGTGCGGCTCGGGACAGCGAGGACCTGGTCGAGCGGTACGACGCGGTGATCGCCGCACGGCCGGGGATCGCGGAGCGGCTGCGGCCGTTGCGGGAGGAGGTCGTACGGCACGCGCGGGCGTTCGGCGGCGGCCGGAAGGCGTCTGTCTCCCCTTCTCCCTCCTCCGCGTCGTCGTCCCCCTCGGCCGCTGCTGTGCCGGGGAACGACCGGGACGCGGTCGCCGTGCTCGCCGCCGCGGAGCGGAAGCTCGCCGACCGGCGGGCCAAGGCACTGGTCGGGGTGGAGGGGGAGCTGGCGCGGCTGCTGGCCTCGGTGGCGGCCGCCGGGGCGGCGCACGTCTATCTGCTGACGGAGGGGGACGCGTGAGCGACGCGAAGGACCAGGAGCTGCGGGCCCTCCAGGCGGCGCTGGCCGCCGAGCACGCGGCGGTGTACGGGTACGGCGTCGTCGGCGGGCGGATCGGCGACGGGCAGCGCGTCGAGGCACGGACGGCGTATGACGCGCACCGGGCGCGCAGGGACGCGCTGGCGCGCGAGGTGAAGGACCTGGGTGGCCGGCCCGCGGCCGCGGCCGCCGGGTACGCGCTGCCGTTCCCGGTGGCGGACGCCGCGGCCGCCGTGCGGCTCGCCGCCGAGCTGGAGGACCGGGTGGCCGGGGTCTACTCCGACCTGGTGCGCGCGGCGGGCGCCGGGCGGCGGGTCCTGGCAGCCGAGGCGCTGCGGGAGGCCGCGGTGCGTGCGGTGCGGTGGCGCGGCGAGAGCGTAGCCTTCCCTGGGCTCGCCGAGCGGGCGGACACGGCTCCGCCGGCGGCCGCGCCCACGGCGTGACCCCGTAGGGCACGCACCGCGGACAGCACGAAGGGAACGACTCGCGCATGGTTTTCGAACCGCCGAACCGCCTGGTCAGGGCGCTCGGTGAGACGGCACCGGACGGTGACGACTGGCTGGAGAAGCTGCCCGAGGCGGCGCGGCGGGCCGTCGCTCTACGCGAGTTGACCGTGGAACGGGTGCAGGTGCCCGGCGGGCGCAGCAGCCTGGTCGTCCTGGTGCGGACGGCCGACGGGACGCCCGCCGTGCTCAAGCTGGCGCCGGGCCGGGCCCGCCCCGAGGCGGAGCGGGCCGCGCTCGCGCACTGGGGCGGCCTGGGTGCCGTACAGCTGCTCGATCCCTTCACGGCCGAGGGCGTGCTGCTGCTGGAGCGGCTGCATCCTGATGTGTCGGTGCGGTCGCTGCCGGAGGCGAAGGCGCTGCTGGAGGCGGCGGGGACGCTGCGGCGGCTGTGGGTGGAGCCGCCCGACGGCTTCCCCTTCGAGACCGTGGCCGAGCGGACCGGGCGGCAGGCCGAGGCGATGCGGGCGCGGGCCCAGGCCGATTCCGAGGTGGCCCCGCTCGTTGACGTTGCGCTCGCGGCGCGCGAGGAGCTGCTGGCCTCGCCGCCCGAACACCGGCTGCTGCACGGCACGTTCCGGCAGAGCAAGGTGCTCGCCGGGGAGCGGATGCCGTGGCTGGCCGTGGGCCCCGACCCGGTGGTCGGCGAGTGCGCCTTCGATCTGGCCCGGCTGGTCCGTGACCGGGTGGAGGACCTGATCGCCCAGCCGTCCGGCGCGGCCACGACCCGGCGCCGGGTGAAGCGGCTGGCGGAGTCCCTGGACGTGGACCAGGAGCGGCTGCGCGGGTGGACGCTGTTCCGGGCCGTGGAGTCCGGTGTGCGGGCGGGGCGGGTGGGCCGGCCGCGCGACGCGGAGTTGCTGCTGGAGTTCGCGGCCTGGCTGTGAGCGCTCCGGAGGACCGGAGCGCCCACAGGGCGCGCACGCTCAGGCGGTGAGCCGGGCGACGGCCTCCTCGACCGTCAGTTCCTCGCGCTCTCCGGTGCGGCGGTCCTTCAGCTCCACCACGCCGTCGGCCGCGCGCCGGCCGGCCACCAGGATCTGCGGTACGCCGATCAGCTCGGAGTCCGTGAACTTGACGCCCGGGGAGACACCGGGGCGGTCGTCGACCAGGACGCGGACACCGGCCTTCGCCAGCTTCTCGGAGATGTCGAGGGCCAGTTCGGTCTGGAGGGCCTTGCCGGCGGCGACCACGTGGACGTCGGCCGGGGCGACCTCCTGGGGCCAGCACAGGCCCTTCTCGTCGGCGCTCTGCTCGGCGAGGGCGGCGACCGCGCGGGAGACTCCGACGCCGTAGGAGCCCATGGTGACGCGGACCGGCTTGCCGTTCTGGCCGAGGACGTCGAGCTTGAGGGCGTCGGTGTACTTGCGGCCGAGCTGGAAGATGTGGCCGATCTCGATGGCGCGGTCGAGGACCAGGCCGGTGCCGCACTTCG
The DNA here is from genome assembly GCF_042671245.1 of Streptomyces sp. NPDC057099. Lineage (NCBI taxonomy): Bacteria > Bacillati > Actinomycetota > Actinomycetes > Kitasatosporales > Streptomycetaceae > Streptomyces > Streptomyces sp. NPDC057099. The sequence goes on along the minus strand of NZ_JBHUTX010000081.1, from coordinate 12,350 downwards.
GGCAGGGGTCGCCCTCCTGCACGACCACGACGTCGACGTACGCGTCGGCCTCGAAGTCACGGCCCGCGACGACGTTCTTCGTGTGCGTGCCGGCCTTGTTGGCGCCGGTGATCCAGGCCGTGCCGGGTGCCACGCGCGGGTCGGCGATGTAGGTGACCTTCTCTAGGCCCTGCGGTCCGACGTAGCCGCGCACCAGGTCGGGGCGGGTCGCGAAGTCCGTCTCGGTGACCAGCTCGACGGCGGCCGGGGCGAAGTGCGCCTCGACCTTGTCCATGTCGACCTCGCGGTCACCGGGGACACCGACGGCGACGATCTCGCCGTCGACCTTGACCAGGAGGTTCTTCAGCGTGGCGGAGGCCGGGACGCCGAGCGAGGCGGCGAGGGTCTCGATGGTGGGGGTGTCGGGGGTCGGGATGTCCTCGGCAGCCGGGAGGTCCGAGGCGTCGACGGACTTCAACTCGTAGGTGATCGCCTCGGTGTTGGCGGCGAAGTCGCAGTTCGGGCAGTCGGCGAAGGTGTCCTCGCCGGCCTCGGCCGGGGCGAGGAACTCCTCGGACTTGGAGCCGCCCATCGCGCCGGCGGTGGCGGCGCAGATGCGGTAGTCGAGGCCGAGGCGCGCGAAGATCTTCTGGTAGGCCTCGCGGTGCAGGGCGTAGGACCGGGCCAGGCCCTCGTCCTCGGTGTCGAAGGAGTAGGAGTCCTTCATCAGGAACTCGCGGCCGCGCAGGATGCCGGCGCGGGGCCGGGCCTCGTCGCGGTACTTGTTCTGGATCTGGTAGAGGATGACCGGCAGGTCCTTGTAGGACGACGCCTGGTCCTTCACCAGCAGGGTGAAGATCTCCTCGTGGGTGGGGCCGAGAAGGTAGTCGCCGCCCCTGCGGTCCTGGAGACGGAACAGCTCGGGGCCGTACTCCTCCCAGCGGCCGGTGGCGTCGTACGGCTCACGGGGCAGGATGGCGGGGAGCAGCACCTCCTGGGCGCCGATCGCGTCCATCTCCTCGCGGACGACGCGCTCCACGTTGGCCAGGACCCGCTTGCCGAGCGGCAGCCAGCTCCAGATGCCGGCGGCGGTACGGCGCACGTACCCGGCGCGGACGAGGAGCTTGTGGCTGAGGACCTCGGCGTCCGCCGGGTCGTCGCGCAACGTCTTCGCCATCAACTGGGACATGCGCTGGACCGGTACGTTCGCCATGGTTTAGCTCCTGCTACGTGTAGGTGATGGCAGGAGGTTATCCGGGGGGTACGGGGCGGTGGAAATCGGTTAGCGGCGCAGGAGCGGGAGCGGGGCGCCCATCACGGCGTACGGCTTGGGGGCGCTGGGGAAGAGGACCTGGCGGGCCAGGTCCTGGTAGCCGAGGGAGCGGTAGAGGGCGCGGGCGGGGCTCTCGGTGTCGATCGCGGAGAGGATCGAGCGGGGTTCGGCGGCGCCGTCGGTGATGGCGGTGATCAGGGTGCGTCCGATGCCGCGGCTCTGGTGGGCGGGGTGGACGTGCAGTTCGGTGATCACGAAGGAGTCGTCGAGCCAGTGGTCGTGGTGGTTGGCTCTGAGGTACGGCTCCACGACGGTGGACCACCAGTGGGTGCGGTCGTTGGGCATGCCGTAGACGAAACCTACGAGGTTTCCGCCTGCCTTGGCGCCGAGGGCCCTTGCCCCCGGGTAGGTCATGTGGCGGAGGACGATCTGGCGGCGGACTGCGACTTCGTCGGGGCCGAGGCCGAAGGCTACGGCTTGGACGGCCAGGGCCTCGTCGACGTGGGCGGGGAGGTCGAGTGGGCCGATCACGAGGTCCATGGCGGGAGCCTACAGGGGGGTTTCGGTTGTCAGTCGGGTGCAGGTTGTCTTTGGCTGGTCGCGCGCACGCGGCGGAGCCGCATATCGACAACGGCCCCGCGCCCCTGAGGTTCGTTCCCCTCACGCCCGATCAGAAGAGCACGCTCATGAAAGCGCCGACCTCTTGGAAGCCGACCCTTTGGTACGCCCTGCGGGCCGCCGTGTTGAAGTCGTTCACGTAGAGGCTGACCACCGGGGCGACGTCGGCCAGGGCGTAGCGCAGTACGGCTGCCATGCCGGGGGCCGCCAGGCCCGTGCCGCGGTACTCGGGGGCGACCCAGACGCCCTGGATCTGGCAGGCCCGGTCCGTCGCGGCGCCGATCTCCGCCTTGAAGACGACCTTGCCGTCCGCGTCGAAGCGGGCGAACGCGCGGCCGGAGCCGACGAGTTCGGCGACGCGGGCCTGGTAGAGGAGGCCTCCGTCGCCGGCGAGCGGGGAGACCCCGACCTCCTCGGTGAACATCGCCACGCAGGCCGGCATGAGCGTTTCCATCTCGTCCTTGCGGACGCGGCGGACGTAGGGGTCCGGGGCGATCCCGGTCGGCAGGCTGTCGGTGACCATGAGCGGCTGCCGGCGGCGGACGTCGCGGGCCGGGCCCCACTGGGGTTCCAGCAGCCGCCACAGGTCGGCGGTGGACCCGGCGGGCCCGACGATGGAGGAGCACCGGCGGCCGGCCCGGCGGGCCCGGTCCGCGAAGGCGCGAACGGCTCGCGGGCCGGCGCAGATCGGGACGAGGTTGGCGCCCGCGTAGCACAGGGACGTCAGCATGCCGTCCTCGTACCAGCCCCACATCTCGCCGCCGAGCCGCCACGGGTCGAGGCCGGCGATCTGCACCCGGGACGCCACGAATGCGTTCGCGACCGGCTCGCGGTCGAGTACGGCGAGCGCGGCGTCCAGGTCGCTCGGTTCGAGGACCCGTGAGGTGGTCTGCGTCAACACGTGCGGGGCCTCACGAACGGGGGTCGGCTTGGTCTCCGCACTATAGCTGCGCTGGCTGGGCGGGGCGCCTCGGAGTTCGGGAGCGACGGTTTGCCGGCGGGTGCGGGTGCGTTGCGGCTGGTCGCGCCCACGCGGCGGAGCCGCATATCGACAACAGCCCCACGCCCCCCCCGAAAGCCCCACCCCGCCGGCGGCCTGAAAGGATCAGCCCGCCACAGCCACCGACGGCTCGCCCGAGGTCACGCCGTCCGCCTCCATCTGTTCGGCCAGCTTCATGGCCTCCTCGATGAGGGTTTCCACGATCTTGGACTCGGGGACGGTCTTGATGACCTCGCCCTTGACGAAGATCTGGCCCTTGCCGTTGCCGGAGGCGACGCCGAGGTCGGCCTCGCGGGCCTCGCCGGGGCCGTTGACGACGCAGCCCATGACGGCGACGCGGAGGGGGACCTCCATCCCGGTCAGGCCGGCCGTGACCTCTTCGGCGAGCTTGTAGACGTCGACCTGGGCGCGGCCGCAGGACGGGCAGGAGACGATCTCCAGGCCGCGCTGCTTGAGGTTCAGGGACTCCAGGATCTGGAGGCCGACCTTGACCTCCTCGACCGGCGGGGCCGAGAGGGAGACGCGGATCGTGTCGCCGATGCCCTGGGAGAGCAGCGCGCCGAAGGCGACGGCCGACTTGATCGTGCCCTGGAAGGCCGGGCCCGCCTCCGTCACGCCGAGGTGCAGCGGGTAGTCGCACTGGGCCGCGAGCTGGCGGTACGCCTCGACCATCACGACCGGGTCGTTGTGCTTGACCGAGATCTTGATGTCCCGGAAGTCGTGCTCCTCGAAGAGGGAGGCCTCCCACAGGGCGGACTCGGCCAGCGCCTCGGGCGTCGCCTTGCCGTACTTCTGGAGCAGGCGCCGGTCGAGGGAGCCGGCGTTGACGCCGATGCGGATCGGGGTGCCGTGGTCGCGGGCCGCCTTGGCGATCTCCTTGACCTTGTCGTCGAACTGCTTGATGTTGCCCGGGTTGACGCGGACGGCCGCGCAGCCGGCCTCGATCGCGGCGAAGACGTACTTCGGCTGGAAGTGGATGTCGGCGATGACCGGGATCTGCGACTTGCGGGCGATGGTCGACAGAGCGTCGGCGTCGTCCTGCGTCGGGCAGGCCACGCGGACGATCTGACAGCCGGAGGCGGTCAGCTCGGCGATCTGCTGGAGGGTGGAGCCGATGTCGGACGTACGCGTCGTCGTCATCGACTGCACCGAGACGGGGGCGTCTCCGCCGACCGCCACGGCCCCGACCTGGATCTGGCGGCTCTTCCGGCGCTCGGCGAGCTTGGTCGGTACGGACGGCATGCCGAGAGAAATCGCAGTCATCTGCTGTGCAACCCCAAGTCGTGGATCAAGGTCCGGTCCCGTGAGCAGCGGGCTCCGAGCTTCGAGATTACGGCACATGGCCGGGGCCGGGCACATCCCACCCGCATCCCCACCCAATGGGGGGCGGCCCGGCACGAAGGGTGCCGGGCCGCCACGAAACCGCGTACGACTAGGAGATTCTCACCGGGTTCACCACATCCGCGATCAGCACCAGGATCGTGAAGCAGATGAAGATCCCCGCGACCACGTAGGCGACCGGCATGAGCTTCGCCACGTCGAAGGGGCCCGGGTCCGGCCGGCGCAGCACCTTGGCGGTGTTGCGGCGCAGCGACTCCCACAGCGCGCCCGCGACATGGCCGCCGTCGAGCGGCAGCAGCGGGAGCATGTTGAACAGGAACAGGGAGAGGTTGAAGCCGGCGACCAGCATGAGGGCCATGGCCAGCTGCTGGGTCGGCGGGATGTCCAGGGTGAAGATCTCGCCGCCGACGCGGGCCGCGCCGACCACGCCCATCGGGGAGTCGGCCTCACGGGGCGCGCCGTCGAAGGCCGCGTTCCACAGCGCCGGGATCTTGCCGGGGAGGGCGGCGAGGGAGTCGACGGCGTCGCCGATCCGGTCTCCCATCCAGCTCACGGAATCGCCGAAGTCCTGCTTGACCACGCCGGTGGCCGCGCTGAAGCCGAGGAAGCCGGCCTGGACGTACTGGCCCTCGACGATCTGTCCGCTCGAGTCCTTCTTGGCGACCTGGTTGGTGGCGATCTTCGCCTGCAGGGTGACGTCCTGGCCCTTGCGGTCGACGACGATCGGCACCTCCTGGCCGGGGGTGGCGCGGATGAGGTCGGACAGCTTGTTCCAGTCGTCGGTGGCCACGCCGTCGAAGGAGACGATCTTGTCGCCCGCCTTCAGGCCGGCGGCGGCGGCCGGGCTGGCCGCGTCGCCCTTCTCGCACTTGTCGCGGTTCTCGCTCTGGGCGATGACGCACTGGGAGACGGAGCTGACGGTGGTCGTCTGCTGGGTGATGCCGAAGCCCATGAGGATGCCGAGGAACAGCGCCACCGCGAGGACCAGGTTCATGAAGGGGCCCGCGAACATCACGATCACGCGCTTCCAGGGCTTGCGCGTGTAGAACAGGCGGTTCTCGTCGCCCGGCCGGAGCTCCTCGTAGGCGGCGGTGCGGGCGTCCTCGATCATGCCGCGCCACGGGGAGGTGGAGCGCGCCGTGAGCCGGCCGTCGGGGCCGGGCGGGAACATGCCGATCATGCGGATGTAGCCGCCGAACGGGATGGCCTTGATCCCGTACTCGGTCTCGCCCTTCTTGCGCGACCAGAGCGTCGGTCCGAAACCGACCATGTACTGCGGCACGCGGATGCCGAACAGCTTGGCGGTCGACAGATGGCCCAGCTCGTGCCACGCGATCGAGAACAGCAGTCCGACCACGAAGATCACTATGCCGAGGATGAACATCAGGGTCGTCATGCACGGGCCTCCGCCGTCTGTGCCGCCAGTTCCCGGGCCCGGGTCCGCGCCCAGGTCTCCGCTTCGAGGACGTCCGACACGGTGAGTGAGGTTCCCGTACGCGGGGTGCCGTGCTCCTCGACGACCCGGGTCACGGTCTCCATGATGCCGTTGAAGGGCAGCGCGCCCTGGCGGAACGCCTCCACGCACTCCTCGTTGGCCGCATTGAACACCGCGGGGGCGGTGCCCGCGAGTTCGCCGACGTGCCGGGCGAGGTTCACCGAGGGGAAGGCCTCGTTGTCGAGCGGGAAGAACTCCCAGGTCGAGGCCTTGCTCCAGTCGAAGGTGGGGGCCGCGTCGGGGACGCGCTCGGGCCAGCCGATGCCGATGGCGATGGGCCCGCCCATGTCGGGCGGGGTCGCCTGGGCCAGTGTCGATCCATCCGTGAACTCAACCATCGAGTGGACATACGACTGCGGATGCACGACGACCTCAATGCGGTCGAAGGGAATGTCGTAGAGGAGGTGTGCCTCGATGACCTCCAGGCCCTTGTTGACGAGGGTCGCGGAGTTGATCGTGATGACCGGGCCCATCGCCCAGGTGGGGTGGGCGAGGGCGTCCTCGACGGTGACGTTCGCCAGCTCCTGCTTCGTACGGCCGCGGAAGGGGCCGCCGGAGGCGGTGACGACCAGCTTGCGGACGTCGGCGCGGGTGCCGGCGGCCAGGGCCTGGAAGAGGGCGGCGTGCTCGGAGTCGACCGGGATGATCTGGCCGGGCTTGGCGAGGGCCTTGACCAGCGGGCCGCCCACGATGAGCGACTCCTTGTTGGCGAGCGCGAGGGTGCGGCCCGCCTCCAGGGCGGCCAGGGTCGGGGCGAGGCCGATGGAGCCGGTGATGCCGTTCAGGACGGTGTGGCAGTCGGATGCCGCCAGGTGCGTGGCCGCGTCCGGGCCGGCGAGGATCTCGGGGAGCGGCTCGCCCGTGCCGTACTGCGCGGAGAGCGCCTCGCGCAGGGCCGGTACGACGTCCTCGCGGGCGACCGCGACCGTGGGCACGCGCAGCCGGTACGCCTGCTCGGCGAGCAGGGCGACCCGGCCGCCGTTGGCGGACAGGCCGGTGACCCGGAAGCGGTCGGGGTTGCGCAGCACGAGGTCGATGGCCTGCGTGCCGATGGACCCGGTGGAGCCGAGGATCACCACGTCCTTCGGGCCGTCGCCCGCGACCGGGTCGTAGACGAGGTGCGGGTCGGCGAGGGGGGCTGGACTGTCGCTCATTCCTCCATTGTTGCCGTAAGGGTGGCGTGTGAGGACAGCGCATCCCCCTCCCAGGGGCGCGCGCCTGGGCAGCTCGCGCCCCTGGGAGGGCCGGGTTAGCGGATCGGGCGGTGCAGGTTCTCGCTCTGGCTCGGGCCCGGGGTCGCGTCCGCGATCCAGGGGCCGTCGTCCGACGGGTCGATGATGCCCTGCTCCAGCCACTCGTAGGTGCCGGAGAGGACGCCCTTGACGACCTTGCGGTCGAGGTCGTCGGTGTTGGTCCACAGGCGGTTGAAGAGCTCTTCGATGCGGATGCGGGCCTGGCGGCAGAAGACGTCGGCGAGCTGGTAGGCCTCGCGACCGTTCTGGCCCTGGGTGCGCAGGAGTTCGGCGCGTACGCAGGCCGCGCTCATGGCGAACAGTTCGGCGCCGATGTCGACGATCCGGCCGAGGAAGCCCTGCTTGGACTCCATCCGGCCCTGCCAGCGGGACATGGCGTAGAAGGTGGAGCGGGCGAGCTTGCGGGAGGTGCGCTCGACGTAGCGCAGGTGCCCTGAGAGGTCCACGCCGTGTTTGAAGTCGCCGTAGGACGTGGGGAGCTGGCCCGGGCCCGCGACGAGCCTGGGCAGCCACTTGGCGTAGAAGGCGCCCGCGTTGGCGCCGGCCTTCGCCTTGTCGCCCAGGGACTTCTCCGGGTCGATGAGGTCACCGGCGACCGAGAGGTGGGCGTCGACGGCCTCGCGGGCGATCAGCAGGTGCATGATCTCGGTGGAGCCCTCGAAGATGCGGTTGATGCGCAGGTCGCGCAGGAGCTGCTCGGCGGGGACGCCGCGCTCGCCGCGGGCCCGGAGGGACTCGGCCGTCTCGAAGCCGCGTCCGCCGCGGATCTGGACGAGTTCGTCGGCCATCGTCCAGGCCATCTCGGAGGCGTACAGCTTGGCGAGGGCGCCTTCGATGCGGATGTCGTTGCGGTCCTCGTCGGCCATCTGCGAGGCCAGGTCCGTCACGGCCTCCAGGGCGAAGGTGGTGGCCGCGATGAAGGAGATCTTGGAGCCGACCGCCTCGTGATGCGCGACGGGCTTGCCCCACTGCTCGCGGACCGCCGACCACTCGCGGGCGATCTTCAGGCACCACTTGCCGGCCGCGACACACGAGGCCGGCAGGGAGAGCCGCCCGGTGTTGAGCGTGGTCAGGGCGATCTTCAGACCCTGGCCCTCCTCGCCGACCCGGTTGGCGGCGGGGACGCGGACCTGGTGGAAGCGGGTGACGCCGTTCTCGATGCCGCGCAGGCCCATGAAGGCGTTGCGGTTCTCGACCGTGACACCCGGCGAGTTCGTCTCCACGACGAAGGCGGTGATGCCGCCGCGACGGCCCTCGCTCTTCGGCACCCGGGCCATGACGACCAGCAGGTCGGCGACGACGCCGTTGGTGGTCCACAGCTTGACGCCGTCGAGGACGTAGTCGTCCCCGTCCGGTACCGCGGTGGTGGCGAGGCGGGCCGGGTCGGAGCCGACGTCGGGTTCGGTGAGCAGGAAGGCGCTGATGTCGGTGCGGGCGCAGCGCGGCAGGAAGCGCTCCTTCTGCTCCTGGGTGCCGAACAGCTTCAGGGGCTGCGGCACGCCGATCGACTGGTGCGCGGAGAGCAGCACGCCGATCGCGGGGCTGGCGGAGCCGGCCAGGGAGAGGGCCTTGTTGTAGTAGACCTGCGTGAGGCCCAGCCCGCCGTACTTGGTGTCGATCTTCATGCCGAAGGCGCCGAGGTCCTTGAGACCGTCGATCACCTCGTCGGGGATCCGGGCGTCACGCTCGATGACGGCCGGGTCGACCTTCGTCTCGACGAAGTCGCGGAGCTTGGCGAGGAACTCCTCGCCGCGCTGGGCCGCCTCGTCGCCGGGGACGGGATGGGGGTGGATGAGGTCGAGCCGGAAGCGGCCGAGGAACAGCTCCTTGGCGAAGCTGGGCTTGCGCCAGTGCTGTTCCCGGGCGGCCTCCGCCACCTCACGGGCCTCCCGCTCGGTGACGGCGGGACGGGAAGAAGGAGGAGTGGAAGCGGACATGAGGGGCACCTCGCCGCAACTAGGGTTATTGATGACTGTACGTTACCGACCAGTGCTACTGGATCGTTCGTACCCGAAACCGGACGCTCCCACCAGTCCTCGCGCGTCCGTTCGGCCTAGGGTGAGCACACGTTTGAAGACGTTCGAGAAATCGGTATCGAAGCGCTTCGACAACCTATGGACACGTACTCCCGCTGGAGCTACTGTCGAACCACTCCCACCCACCCATATCAGCAATGCGCATTGTCGAAGCGCTTCACAAAGCTTGGAGAGCCGGATGGTCACCCTCGCCGAGGTCGCCCAGCACGCCGGAGTCTCGGCGAGCACGGTGAGCTATGTCCTCAGCGGCAAGCGGTCCATCTCCGTGAACACCCGGCAGCGGGTCGAGCGGAGCATCCGCGAGCTCGGGTACCACCCGAACGCCGGGGCCCGCGCCCTGGCCAGCAGTAAGTCGAACATCATCGCGCTGATGATCCCGCTGCGCACGGACATGTATGTGCCCGTGATGATGGAGATCGCCATCGCGGTGGCGACCTCCGCCCGTACGCACGGGTACGACGTGCTGCTGCTCACCGGTGAGGAGGGCCCCGACGCGGTGCGCCGTGTCGCCGGGAGCGGGCTCGCCGACGGGATGATCCTGATGGACGTCGAGCTGGACGACGAACGGCTGCCGTTGCTGCGCGCGACGGACCAGCCGTCCGTGCTCATCGGGCTGCCCGCCGACACCTCCGGTCTGACCTGCGTCGATCTGGACTTCCGGGCGACGGGCGCGCTGTGTGTGGAGCATCTGGCGAAGCAGGGGCACCAGGACATCGCCGTCATCGGCGAGGCCCCGGCCGTCTACGAGCGGCACACCGGCTTCGCCGAGCGCACCCTCGACGGGCTGCGGACCCGCGCCCGGGAGCTGGGCGTGCGGCTGCTGCACCGGCCGTGCGAGGGCGGGTACGACGCGATGGCCGTGACCCTCGCCCGGATCCTCGACGAGCGCCCGGACACCTCCGGGATCATCGTGCAGAACGAGTCGGCGGTGGAGCCGCTGCTCGCGCTGCTGCGACAGCAGGGCCGGGCCGTGCCGGAGGACGTGTCGGTGGTCGCGATCTGTCCCGACCAGGTCGCGACACAGGCCTCCGTGCGGCTCACGTCGGTCGCCATCCCCGCGCAGGAGATGGGCCGGCACGCCGTGGACCACCTGGTCGCCAAGCTCGAGGGGCGCGGCAGCGACGAGGTCGTGCTCATCGCGCCCGAGCTGACGGTACGGACGAGCACCGGACCGGCGCCCAGCCGGCCGTAGTCGTCCCGTTCCTCGCACAGCGCCCCTTCCGGGGCACCCCCATGTCTGCTTCCGCACAGGAGCCCGCCCCGTGAATCAGCCTGCTGAAACCCAGCCCCAGGTGAGCCTGGCGCAGTCCTCCCCCACCGTCGGCACGTTCCGCGAGCGGGACGGCGCGCTGGAGTGGAGCGGCCGCCAGGAGACCGTACGGATCGAGCCGTGGGGCCCGGACGCGGTCCGGGTCCGGGCCCGGCTCGGCGGCCCGGTCCTCGAGGGGCTCCCGGGCGCACTGCTCGACGAGGCTCCCGCGACGCCCTCCACGGTGAAGATCGAGGACGGTCACGGTCGGCTGACCGTCGGCGCGCTCACCGTTGACGTGAGCGCCGAGGGTCTGATCCGCTTCCTGCGGACGGAGGACTCCGCCGAGATCCTCGCCGAGGATCGGGCCCACTTCTGGTGGCCCGGCTCCCGGCTCTACACGGCCGTCGGCAACGGCCACCACCGTCTGGAGCAGCGCTTCGCCGCCTACGACGACGAGAAGCTGTTCGGCCTCGGCCAGCACCAGCACGGGCGCCTCGACCAGAAGGGCCTGGTGCTGGACCTGGTCCAGCGCAACGCCGAGGTCGGCATCCCGGTGCTGACCTCCAGCCGGGGCTACACGCTGCTGTGGAACAACCCGGCGATCGGGCGCGTGGAGCTGGCGCACAACGGCACCCGGTGGGTCGCCGACTCGGCCCGGCAGATCGACTACTGGATCACGGCGGGCGACCCGTCCGGTGCCCAGAGCCGCTACAGCGCGGTGACCGGTCGCAGCCCGATGCTGCCGGAGTGGGCGGCGGGCTTCTGGCAGTGCAAGCTGCGCTACCGCACCCAGGACGAACTCATGGCGGTGGCCCGCGAGTACAAGCGGCGCGGCCTGCCCATCTCCGCGATCGTCTGCGACTTCTTCCACTGGACGCACCTCGGGGAGTGGAAGTTCGACCCGAAGGAATGGCCCGACCCGGCCGCCATGGTGCGCGAGCTGGACGAGCTCGGCATCAAGCTCGTGGTGAGCGTCTGGCCGTCGGTGTCGCCGCTGAGCGAGAACCACCCGGTCATGGAGCAGCGCGGGTACTTCATCGGCACCCAGTACGGCCCGATGGCCCACGCCGACTGGCCCGACAAGGAGGTGGCGTCCACGGTCCAGGTGGCCTTCTACGACGCCACCAACCCGGACGCCCGGGAGTTCGTGTGGTCGAAGGTGAAGGAGAACTACCTCGACCCGTACGGCATCACGGCGTTCTGGCTGGACGCCTGCGAACCGGAGCTGAAGCCGGGCTTCCAGGAGAATCTGCGCTACTGGGCGGGCCCGGGCCTGGAGGTCGGCAACGCCTACCCGGCCGAGAACGCCCGGACCTTCCACGAGGGCCTGCGCGCGACGGGCGAGGAGGAGATCGTCACCCTCAACCGCTCGGCGTGGGCGGGCAGTCAGCGCTATGGCGCCGCCCTGTGGTCGGGTGACATCGGCACCGACTTCCCGACCCTGCGCCGCCAGATCGCGGCCGGACTGAACACGGCCCTGTCGGGCATCCCGTGGTGGAACACCGACATCGGCGGCTTCCACGGCGGCGACCCGGACGACCCGGCGTACCGGGAGGTGATGGTCCGCTGGTTCCAGTTCGGCGCGCTGTCCCCGCTGATGCGCCTGCACGGCTTCCGGGACCCGGGGATGCCGCTGGGCCCGGAGATGACGGGCGGCCCGAACGAGGTGTGGTCGTACGGCGAGGAGGCCGGGGCCGTCCTGGAGAAGTATCTGCGGCTGCGCGAGCGGCTGAAGCCGTATGTGCTGGACGTGATGCGCGCGGCCCACGAGGAGGGCCTGCCGGTGATGCGGCCGCTGTTCCTGGAGTTCCCGGACGACCAGGCCTGCTGGACGGTCGACGACTCCTACCTCTTCGGCCCGGACCTGCTGGTCGCCCCGGTGCTGACCGCCGGCGCCACGGCCCGTACGGCGTATCTGCCGGCGGGGGCTCTCTGGACGGACGCGTGGACGGGTGAGACGTACCAGGGCGGCCGGTCCGTGACGGTCGACGCCCCGCTGGACCGGATCCCGCTGTTCCTGCGGGACGGGGCTCGGCTGCCGGTGGCGGAGTAGCCGCCACGGCGAGAAGCCGGGGCCGGCCGCACCGTGAGGTGTGGCCGGCC
>NZ_JBHUTX010000080.1:0-20845 GCF_042671245.1 Streptomyces sp. NPDC057099 | reverse complement strand
GTCGGAAGCCGAGGCTTCCGACGGGCCGTTCGCTAACGGGTACTCACTTGCCGTAGTACGCGTTGTAGATCGAGACCGTCGACTTGTTGCCCTTCTTGTCGGCGATCTTGGCGTGGAAGGAGATGGCCTTCCCCTTCTCCGGGTTCTTGACGCTGACCTTGCCGTCCTTGACCGTGAGCTTCTTCCAGGTCTTGCCGTAGTCGTACGACACGTACACCGACAGCGACTTCAGGTTGCTGCCCTTGGCCGCGCCCTCGACGGTGACCGGGATGCTGACCGTCTTGCCGGCCGGGACCTTGCTGTCCAGCCCGGTGGCCGCGTTGAAGCGGGCCGTGGAGGCGGGCAGCTGCTTGAGGTCCGTGGTCTTCTTCGAGCGGAACGTCCAGCTGGCGTCGATGCGGGTGGAGGCCGCCGCGACCTTGACGCTGCGCTTGACCGACGTCGTCAGCTTGTACTCGGCGTCACCGGCCGGGACCTTGAACGCCTCACCGCCGAACAGCGGGTCGTCGTTGCTGCCGACCTTGGTGCCGTTGCGGTACAGGGTCGTGTTCACCGAGGTGAACAGCGAGGAGCCCGGGTTGCCCTTGCTGTCGGCGAACAGCGGCAGGGAGCCGTGGATCTGGTTGCCCTCGCGGAACAGGCCGAAGTCGGCGTTGAGGCGCGGTCCGAAGACGGCGGTGTTGAACGTCTTCGAGTAGCTCTTGCCACCGGCGAACTTCTGGCCGTCCAGCGAGTAACCGGCCTCGTAGAGCGGGAAGCCGTCGGCGTCGACACCGCCGTGCTGGGAGAATCGGAAGTCCCACTTCACACCGCCCAGGGTGGACAGGTGCAGCGTCCGCGTGCTCGGCAGGGTCTGCTCGAAGCCGATCGAGGAGGCGCCGCTGCTCCACGGCAGCCAGCCCACGGCGTCGATCGAGCCCTTCTTGCCGCTCGCCGCGGCGCCGAGGCCCGCCTTCACCGTGGCGAGCTCGCTCGCCTTGTAGTGCTTGGTGTAGCCGGTGGCGAGCTGCTTGACCGGACCGCCGCCCGTGACGCTGTACTGCTCCTTGGCGCCCTTGCTCCAGTGGGCGTCCCACTGCTGGGTCACCGAACCGTCGGTGATCTGCGGACCGACGTGCGCGGAGCGGAAGCCGTCGTACGAGTCCAGCCACCAGCCGAAGCCGAAGCTGGAGTCCCCCGCCTCCACCGTGTAGTCGGCCGAGGCGAACTCCGGCTTGGCGGCGGCGTCCGGCACGGTGATGTCCACCGGCTTGGCCTTGCGGGCGTCCAGCGTGATCGTGGTGCCCTTGGCGACGTTCAGCTTGGGCTGGGCCAGCCAGTCGGCGCCCTCGAACTTCTCCGGGTCGTCGCCCGCGTAGATGTTCGTGTTGAGGACGTAACCGCCCTTGGGCACCCGGGCGGTGACGGTGCCGTCCGCGTCGTACGGCGTGAAGAACTTGCCGTTGCCCAGGCCGGAGATACCGGCCAGGTCGGCGCTGTAGTTCGTGGCGGGCTTGCCGTCACGGTCGAGGAACTTCAGCGTGACGTCGTAGGACTCGACCTCGCGCTGCACGGCCGCGGCCGTGCGGACGGTCTGGCCGCCGCCGGTCGCCGTCACGTACGACGAGTAGGCGCCGTCGACCGTGCCGCCCAGCTTGGTGTTGACGGTGAACGGGACGGAGGCCTTGCCGCCGGCCGGGACGGTCACCGAGGTGGCGCCGAGCTTGAAGAAGCCGGCCGGGGCGGCCTGGCCCTTGGGGTTGGTGGCGGTCGACGTCAGCTTCAGCGTGACGTCCTTCGTACCGAGGTTGCGGTACGTCAGCTCCTTGGTGACCGGCTTGTCGTCGGTGTGCGGCCACTGCTGGAGGCCGAAGCTCACCGAGCCCGGCTCGCCTGTCACGGACTGCGTGATGGCCTTGTCGACCTGGATACGGCCCGAACCCTGCTCGAACGGGGTGTACTTGCCGCCCTTGGTGGAGCCGGTGAGGGCGCCCTTCAGCTCGGCGTACTTCCACGTCGGGTGCTGCTGCTTCAGGATCGCCGCCGCGCCCGCGACATGCGGGGTCGCCATCGACGTACCGGAGATGGACATGTAGCCGGCCGGGTTCTCGCCGACCTCCTGGGCTATCTGGTTGCCCGGGGCGGAGGCCGCGGTGATGTCCACGCCGGGCGCGGTCACGTCGGGCTTGAGGGCGCCGTCCATGCCGGGGCCGCGGCTGGAGAAGTCGGCCAGCACGTCCTTGTCGTCGACCGCGCCGACGGTCAGGGCCGCGGCGGCGCTGCCCGGGGAGCCGATGGTCTGGTCGCCGAGCTCGCCCTCGTTGCCGGCGGCGATGGCGAACAGGATGCCCTTCTCCTCGGACAGCTTGTTCACCGCCGCTTCCAGCGGGTCGATCGCGGGCGTGTCGCCGCCGCCCAGGCTCATGTTGACGACATCGGCGCCCTCGGCGGCGGCCCACTCCATGCCGGCGAGGACCTCGGAGTCGCTGCCGAACCCGCCGTCGTCGAGCACCTTGCCGTTGAGGATCTTCGCGCCGGGCGCGACGCCCTTGTACTTGCCGCCGGACTTCGCGCCGGTGCCCGCCGCGATCGAGGCGACGTGGGTGCCGTGGCCGACCTTGTCGGTGGTGTCGGGCGAGGTGGTGAAGTTCTTGGCGCCGATCACCTGGCCCTTGAGATCGGCGTGGGTGGCGTCGACACCGGTGTCCAGGACGGCGATCTTCACGCCCTTGCCGTCGAAGCCGGCCGACCACGCCTTGGGGGCGCCGATCTGCGCGACGGACTTGTCGAGGCTGGCCTTGCGGACGCCGTCGAGCCAGACGTGCGCGATGCCGGAGGCGGTCTTGTCGCCGTTGGTGACCGCGTCCCACAGGTCGGGCGTGTCCTCCTTCGGCGTCTGCACCGCGTCCGCGTTCACGGACTTCAGCGAGTGGCTCAGGGTGCCCGCGTCGCGTACGTCGGCCTTGGCCGCCGCGGCGCTGCCCTGGTAGCCGACGATGACCTTCAGGCCCTTCTTCTGGGCCTTGCGGGTCGTGGACTTGTTGAGCTCGGTGACGTCGAAGAGCCGCTGGTCGAGCTTGCCGGTGGCGACCAGGCGGGCCGCGTCGGCGGGGATCACGAGGGTGTGGCCGTCGAGCTTGCGGATCTGGACGGGAATGTCCTCGCGTCCCTTGGCCCGCTCCAGACCGACCACGCGCCCCTTGGCGTCCAGGACGACCCGGTCGCCGGTGATCAGCGTGACGCGGTGCTTGGCGGTGAGCGAGGCGGGCTTGGAGGCTGCGGCCGTCTGCTCGCCGTTCGCCGACGCCGGGCTGGTCATACCCGCCGCCAGGGCCACGGCCGCCGCGGTGGCGACCGTGGCCGCGCACGCCTTTTTCATTTGTCTGCGCAAGAGTCCCCCTTGCAGAAGAGCCAGGCGAATTCCCCGTTCACCCGGCCGGGGGTCATCTCGTACGCATGGACGTACACCCCCCGGAATACGCAGTATGCCGAGGGGTGATCAGCTGCTCAATAGATGAGAGGAAGGTAAGAAATCCGTGGGCTGACTGTTACATGGCCGCCGGAACTCCGTTACAGGACCGCATGGTTACGCCCGCGCGTTCTCCTGGACGGTGATCCGCCCCCTGCGGATGGTCGCCACGCGCGGGGCCTGCTTCGCGAGGGCGGAGTCGTGGGTGACCATCACGAAAGTGAGCCCGAGCTCCTTCCACATGCGGATCAGCACGTCCATGATCTCATCGCGCATCGACTCGTCGAGATTGCCCGTGGGTTCGTCGGCGAGCAGCACCTTCGGCTGCTTCACGAGGGCCCGGGCGATGGCGACGCGCTGCTGCTGGCCGCCGGACATCTCGCCGGGCAGATGCGCGAGGCGTTCGCCGAGGCCGACCGATTCCAGTGCCTCCGCGGCCCGTTCGCGACGCTGTTTCGGCTTCATGCCGAGCGGGACGAGGGCGGTCTCCACGTTTTCCTGTGCGGTGAGCGTCGGGATCAGGTTGAAGGACTGGAAGACGAAGCCGATGCTTTCGCTTCTCACCCGGGTGAGTCTCGCCTCCGGGAGGGCGGCGAGGTCCGTGCCGTCCAGGATGATCTCGCCGGAGGTGGGGCGGTCCAGGCCGCCGAGCATTTGGAGCAGGGTGGACTTTCCGCCTCCGGTGGGGCCCTGGATGACCAGCCTGTCGCCGTCGGGGATGGTCAGGTCTATGCCGTCGAGGGCTTGGACCGTGTCTTTGGCTCGGGTGTAGTGCTTGGTGACTGCTCTTAGTTCGTACATGGATCGGGCTCCTGATCGTCTTTCAGTGCGGCTGGGTGGGGGTTGATCGCGCAGTTCCCCGCGCCCCTGAAGTCAGCTACTCGACCCGGCGTAGAGCGTCAGCCGGTCGGAGTCGCGAAGCCCTCCACCCGCCGAACGCACCGGCGATCAGACCGCCCGCCACCGCCAGCCCCACCGCCAGCGCGATCGTCGTCAGGGCGACCGGTGCGGTGAGGGCGACGTCGAGGGTCTTCGTCGCGGCCTGGCGGCCGGGGCCGCCGAAGCCTCCTCTGAAGCCCTCACCGCCTCCGGAACCCAACTGCGCCTGAAGCGTGGGACTCACCGCCGTCACGGCATACGCCCCCGCCAGCCCCAGCGCGATCCCCAGGACCCCACCCACGAGCCCGTTGACGACCGCCTCGCCCACCACCTGACGGGTCACCCGCCCCGACTTCCAGCCCAGCGCCTTGAGCGTGCCGAACTCGCGGACGCGGCGGGAGACCGCCGAGGACGTGAGCAGGCCCGCGACCAGGAACGCGGCCACGAGCACCACGACCGACAGCCACTTGCCGACGCTCGCGGCCAGCGAGGACGCCGTGGACAGCGAGCCGGACACCGTGTCCGCGAGGTCGGCGGAGGTCGTCACCGTCGTACCGGAGATGTTCTTCTGCAGGGCCGCCTTGACGGAGTCGATCCGCTGGGAGTCGGTCGCCTTGACGTAGATCGTGGTGACCTTGTCCTTCGCGTCGGCCAGCGTCTGCGCCCGCCGCAGCGGGACGTAGAGGTTGGCGACCGCGTCCCCGCTGTCGGCCGTGGCGATGCCGACGACCTGGAACTTGGTTCCCTTGACGGTGACCGTGGATCCCGCCTTGAGCTTCTTCTCCTTGGCGTACGCCGAGTCCGCGACGGCGACCTTGGCGTCCGTCTCGCTCGTCTTGAACGTACGGCCGCTGGTGATCTTGGAGGAGGTCAGCGGGCCGAGGGCCGGCTTGGTGACGTCCGTGCCGTAGACGGAGTAGCTGTTGACGTCGAAGTCGGCGCCGCCGCCCTCGACACGGCCCTGCGGGGACGGCTGGGCACCCCCGAGGCCGCCGCCCCGGCCGCCGTCCTGCCCGCCGCCCTCGCCCTGCTCGAACCGGCCGCGCGTGAACTCGCCGCTGACCTTGACGACCTGGAGGCTCAGCCCGCCCACCGCGTCCGCGACCCCGCTCTGCGCGTCGACCTTGCCCACGGTTGAACTCGCCAGCGTCTGGAGGCCCTGCACCATGATGCGGTCGCTGCTCTGCTCACCGCCGGAGTCGTCGTCCTGGGCGTCGAAGCGGAAGCGCGGCCGCTCGGAGCCGCTCCCTGCCGGTGCGGCGGCCTTGGTGACGGTCATGTCCGTGCCCAGCCCGTACAGGGACTGGAGGACCTTGTCCTGGGCCTTGCTCATGCCGGCGGACACGGAGGTGACGACGATGACCAGCGCGATGCCCAGTGCGAGGCCGGAGGCGACGACGAGGGCCGCCTTTCTGCGGCGGCGCAGCTCGCGTCTCAGATAGGTGAAGAACATGGCCGCAAGCTAGGGACGGTCTGTGATGAGGACTTGAGCCAGGCATAAGAGCTGGATGAGAAGAGCCGGGAAACGACGGAAGCCGCCACCCCGACCCCGTTCCGGGGCGAGTGGCGGCTTCCCTTGAGGAGCTACCGGATCGTCAGACCTCGGAACCGGCCTTCCAGTCGGCCCAGCTCATGTTCCAGCCGTTGAGGCCGTTGTCCGGCGCGACCGTCTTGTCGCCGGTGTTCTGGACGACGACCACGTCACCGAGGATCGAGTTGTTGTAGAACCAGGCGCCCGGCGTCTTCGGGTCGTCGGCGCCCTTCACGTCCTGGAGGCCGACGCAGCCGTGGCTGGTGTTCGCGCTGCCGAAGATGGACTTCGCGCCCCAGTAGTTGCCGTGGAGGAAGGTGCCGCTGGCGGAGAGGCGGATGGCGTGCGGCACGTCCTTGATGTCGTACTCGCCCTTGCCGTCGTCGTCCGTGAAGCCCACGGTCGCGCCGTTCATGCGCGTCTCCTTGAACTTCTCGGACATCACCATGATGCCCTCGTAGGTCTTGTTCTCGGGCGAGCCGGCGGAGATCGGGATGGTCCGCACGGTCTTGCCGTCCTGCGTGATCTTCATCTGCTTGGTCTTCGCGTCGACGTACGAGACCTGGTTACGGCCGATCTTGAAGGTGACCGTCTTCTGCTGGACGCCGTAGACACCCTCGGCGCCCTCGACGCCGTCGAGCTCGAGCTTCAGCGTGACGGTGGAGCCTTCCTTCCAGTACTCCTCGGGGCGGCAGTCCATGCGGTTGGCGTTGAACCAGTGGCAGGCGACCTCCTGGCCGCCGGTCGTGCTGACCTTGATGCCCTTCTGGACCGCGGCCTTGTTGGTGATCGCCTTGTCGAAGTTGATCGAGACCGGCATGCCGACGCCGACGGTGGTGCCGTCGTCCGGCGTGAAGTTGCCGATGAAGCTGTTGGCCGGGGAGACCGTGGTGAACGAGGCGTTCTCGTGGGCGACCCGGCCGTCGGAGTCCTTGGCCTCGGCGGCGAGCTTGTAGTTCGTGGAGCGCTCGAGCTGGGTGCTGGGCTTCCAGCTCTTCTTGTCGGCGGATATCTCGCCGCTGACCTCGGTGCCGTCGGACGTCGTCATCGAGACGTCCGTGAGCGTGCCCTTGCTCACGGTGACGGCGGCGGAGTTGTTGATGGAGGCGTTGTCGGAGCCGTCCTCGGGCGTGATCTTGATCTGGGCCGCGGAGGTCTTCTTGGCCGCGGCCTCGTCGACCTTCGACTGGGAGCTGTCACCGCCGTCGCTTCCGGAGGCGTTGTCGTCGCCGCCGGTACAGGCCGAGAGCGCCAGCACTCCACCGAGCAGTGCGGACGCGACCGCCAGGCCCTTGCGCCGCTTACTGACCGTTATCACACGCTTCTCCATCGTTGCCGATTTCCCCAAGACCCGAGTGTCCCCGTCCAAGACCAAGTGCCCCCGTCAGGACCCGTGAGTCCTCGTCGAGACCTTTCAACGCTACGACCGGTTCGTCAGGTTCCCCATGTGACACGGGTGTGGGGATCACCACGTCCGCGATGCGGATGGTGCTGGTGCGGTCGGTGCGTCGCTTGAGACGAAGAAACCCCGGGCGGCGGTTGCCCCCCGGGGTCATGTTTTCCCCGAGCCGCCTCAGCCGGCCGCGTCCGCCCGGCTTCCGCCGTCCACTTCGTCACTGTCGTTCAGGTCGTACTCGCCTTCCTCATCATCCTCGTCGTAGTCCCACTCCGGCGAATCGGGGTCGTAGTCGATCCGCTCGCTGCTCCAGGAGGCCTGCTGGAGTTCGATCCCCGGGACCTGGCTGACCAGGTCGAACGGGTCCACGAGGTACGCGAGGGCCTCCGCGGTGTCTTCCGTCACAGCGCTCTCGGCGTGTACCCGCTCCGCCGCCGGCAACTCGGCGTCGTCGGCGATCCGGCGCAGCGCGGACTTGGTGACCGCGTCCGCGTCGTCGACCTCCAGAACGAGTTCCACCCGAACCCGTACAAAACGTGATGTCTCAGGAGTGCTCATGGCGCGAGCGTACGTCCAGGACCTCCCGTGACTTTCCCGTGACCCGCGCCTTTTACTAACATCACCCCACACGGCCAATTCGCCAGTGCCACAAGGGGATCGATATTCCGTGTCATCCGCTCGCCGCCCGTTGCTGACCACCACCGCCGCAGCGACCCTGCTGGGCGCCCTGTGGTTCGTCCCGTCCGCCAACGCGACGTCGGACTCCCCGGTCAGAGAGGCGGTCTCGGCAAGCCCGTCGCCGCAGGTCACAGAGCAGGCGCGGATCGCGGCCACGACCGCGGGCGACTCCGTCACCGACACCCGGCTCGCCGATACGGGCAGCTTCGACAGCACGCCCTACGTGATCGGCGGGACGCTGTCCCTCACGCTGGGCGCGGGCTTCGTCGCCTACTCGGTCCGCCGGGAACGACTCGGCTTCTGAGCGCACTTGGCGCCCGGGCGACCGCCCCGGGGCCCTGCCACGCGGCAGGACCCCGGCCGCACTCGTCCTACTGGAGCGGCCCGGTGACCGTCTCCACCGCGGCGAGCAGCCGCCCGTCGCGCACGAAGGCGTCCGCGGCGGCCAGGTCGGGCGCCAGGAACCGGTCCGGTCCGGGGCCCTGAACTCCCGCTTCCCGCACGGCGTCGAGGACCGCCCGCGTGGCGGGCGCCGGCGTCAGGCCCTCGCGCAGTTCGACGGCGCGGGTGGCGGCGTACAGCTCGACGGCCAGGACACGGGTGAGGTTGTCGACGGCCGTGCGCAGCTTGCGCGCCGCCGACCAGCCCATCGAGACATGGTCCTCCTGCATCGCGGAGGACGGGATCGAGTCGGCGGACGCCGGTACGGCGAGCCGCTTCAGCTCGCTCACCAGCGCGGCCTGCGTGTACTGAGCGATCATCAGGCCCGAGTCCACACCGGCGTCGTCGGCGAGGAACGGCGGCAGGCCGTGGCTGCGGTTCTTGTCGAGCAGCCGGTCGGTGCGCCGCTCGGCGATGGAGCCGAGGTCGGCGGCGGCGATGGCGAGGAAGTCCAGGACGTAGGCGACGGGCGCCCCGTGGAAGTTGCCGTTGGACTCCACGCGGCCGTCGGGCAGCACGACCGGGTTGTCCACCGCCGAGGCCAGCTCGCGGTCGGCGACCAGCCGGGCGTGGGCCAGGGTGTCCCGTCCGGCCCCGGCGACCTGCGGGGCGCAGCGCACCGAGTAGGCGTCCTGGACACGCGGGGCGTCGTCCTGGTGATGCCCGGTCAGGCCCGAACCCTTCAGCACGGCCAGCATGTTGGCGGCACTGGCGGCCTGCCCCGGGTGCGGCCGGATGGCGTGCAGCTCGGGGGCGAGGACCCGGTCGGTGCCGAGCAGGGCCTCCAGGGACAGGGCGGCCGTGATGTCGGCGGACCGGTAGAGCGTGTCCAGGTCGGCCAGGGCCATGACCAGCATGCCGAGCATTCCGTCGGTGCCGTTGAGGAGGGCGAGGCCTTCCTTCTCGCGCAGTTCGACCGGCTGGATGCCGTGCGCGGCGAGGAGTTCGGCGGCCGGGCGTACGACACCGTCGGGGCCCTCGGCGTCACCCTCCCCCATCAGCGCGAGCGCGCAGTGGGACAGCGGCGCGAGGTCGCCGGAGCAGCCGAGGGAGCCGTACTCGTGCACGACCGGGGTGATCCCGGCGTTGAGGAGGTCGGCCATCGTCTGCGCGACCTCGGGCCGTACGCCGGTGCGCCCGGAGCAGACGGTCTTCAGCCGCAGGAACATCAGGGCGCGGACGACCTCCCGCTCCACCCTCGGCCCCATCCCGGCGGCGTGCGAGCGGACGATGTTGCGCTGGAGCTGTGCGCGCAGCTCGGGGCTGATGTGCCGGGTCGCCAGGGCCCCGAAACCGGTGCTCACGCCGTACACGGGGTCCGGCTTGGCCGCCAGCGCCTCGACGATCTCGCGGGCCGCGGCGAGGGCGGCCACCGCCTCCCCGGAGAGCTCGACGCGGGCTCCGGCACGCGCCACGGCGAGCACGTCGGACGCGGTCACGCCGGAGGTCCCCAGCGCCACAGTGTGCATATCCATATTCAGGAGCGTACGCAGTGAATTCGATGATGTCACCACTGGGGGCGGGGTTCACTCCTTACCGATGCGTCACACCCCCGGGCCGCTCCCCCACGGCTACGGCGCGTGCCGCCCGCGGAACCGCCGGCGCTCGCCGTCGGCGCCCTTGGACGGCTCGTCCGCCAGCCGCATGACGGGATCGTCGGGCCCGGCCCGGCCCGCGACCACCGGCCGGGCGGCCCGCTCGGCCTTGGCCCGGTACTGGGCCGCGTCCGCGAGCCGGAACAGCCGCCGCGCGGAACGTACGGGCCCGATCGGATCCTCCGTGGAGGCGACCCCGCAGGCCACACCGTCCCCGAGCTCCAACTCGGACGCCCGGCGGCACAGTTCACCGGCCGCCTTCACCACTTGGTCGGCGGACGGCCCGACCGCGAGCAGACAGAACTCGTCCCCGCCGAGCCGCGCCGCGAGCGCCCCCGGCAGCATGGCCCCGCACAGCGACAGCACCGAGCCGAACCGCTCCAGGAGCCGGTCGCCGACGGCGTGCCCATGGGTGTCGTTGACCTGCTTGAGCCCGTTCAGATCGCAGACGACGAGGCTGACGACGGCGCCGTCCCTGCGGTGCCGCTCGATGGCCTGCTCCAGGCGTACGTCCACGGCACGACGGTTGGCGAGCCCGGTCAGCGCGTCGGTGAACGCGAGGCGCCGGGCCTCCTCCAGCCGCTCGGTCTGGGCGATGCCGGCGGCCACGACGGAGGCCAGGACGGTGGCGAAGTCGGCGTCGGCCCGCGCGAAGACGGCCTCACCGGCCGGCCGGGCGACGTACAGCTCGCCCCAGGCCCGCCCGTGCAGCACGATCGGCGCGACCACGCAGCAGCCCCGGCCCCGGCGGCGCAGGGCGGCGACGCGCTGATGGCAGTACCCGGGACGCCGCCCGGCGGCGGGCCCTTCGGCGGTCTCCACCCACGCGTCGGGCTCCCCGCCCCCGGCAGCCCACTGCTCGTGCAGGAACTCGGTGATCTCCGCGAACTGGTGCACCGGATACGCCTCGTCCTCCGGGAACTCCTCTTCGCCGTCGGCCAGCGCACCGACGTTCACGAGGACTTTCAGCCGCCCGAGCTCCCGCTCCCACACCGACAGCGCGGCGAAACTCCCGCCCAGCGCCCGGCACGCCCCGGCAGCCGCCGCACGCCACGCCTCACGCGACCCGTGCGCGGCCGCCATCCCCTGAGCCAACGCGACGACGGCCACCAGCCGTCTGTCCTCACCCATCACTCCAGGCTAGGGACTTTTCAGCCAATCCGTTCTGTAGACGACGCGAACGGGGACGACCGAGCCGCGGGCGTGGTGCCGCCCATGGTCCGCCCAGCCTGCGGGCATGCGTGCCTCCCCCAGTGCCTTAAGGGCCTGGGAGGTGCCCCCAGGGCGGCACGGGTGGGCGCAGGCGGCACCCCGCTCCGCCGGGTTGCGGACCCACCCGGCCCCAGCCCCAACGCCGAGCACCGGACAACAAACCCCAGCTCACTCCCCCGGCCACTCCGGCTTCCGCTTCTCGTTGAACGCCGCGACCCCTTCCGCCCGGTCCCCGGAAAACGCCACCGCCCTCCACGCCGCGTCCTCCACCTCAAGCCCCGCCCGCAGATCCAACCCCTGCCCCAACCGCAACGCCCGCTTAGCCGCCCGCAACCCCACCGGCGAATTCCCCGCGATCCGAGCGGCCAGCTCCAACGCCACCTCCCGGTCCCGCCCCTCCTCCACCACCTGATCGACCAACCCCAACTCGCCCGCCTCCACGGCCTCCACCCGCCGCGCCGAGAAGATCAGCTCAGCCGCCCGCGCAGCCCCCACCCGACGCGGCAGCAACTGCGTGCCCCCACCCCCGGGAATCACCCCCACCGACACCTCCGGCAGTCCCACCACCGCCGTACGGTCCGCCACGATCACGTCACACGCGAGCGCCAGCTCGAACCCGCCCCCCAGCGCGAACCCGTGCACCGCCGCCACCGTCGGCACCGGCACCTCCAGCACCCCGGTGTACGCCCCACGCGTCACGGGCCGCTGCCGCACCAGATCCGCGTCGCTGAACGAGTTCCGCTCCTTCAGATCGGCCCCCACGCAGAACGCCCGCTCATGCGTCGAGGTCAGCACGACCACCCGTACGTCCCGGTCCTCCCCCAGCGCCGCACACGCCCCGGCGACGGACCGCGCCATCTCGGTCGACACGGCGTTCATGGCCTTGGGCCGGTCGAGGACGAGCTCCGCGACATGCCCCTGCTCATGCCGCCGCACCAGCACGAAGTCCCCGAACCGTTCCTCACTCATGACACCCTCCGGTTAACGCGGGTTAACAACCTCACCGCCCCGATCATCGCAGCCGCACCCCCCGCACGAAAGAGCGGACGCGACCGGTTCCCGCGTGATCACCCGCCCACCCGTTCGAGTGACATCACCTCATTTCCGGCCCGACCGCCCAAGGGAGCGCATAGCGTGCGTCCGCCAATGGCGCACAGGGGGCGCGTGCGCAGCGGGGAGGAACCGTGATGAGGACGAACACGCCGACGAGGCCACAGCGGGACACCGGGGCGACGGAAACCGGCCTCTTCACCCCCCGGGTCCGAGGCCGCCACCGCAAGCCCCGCTCCCCCAAGGCCCTGCTCGCCGCCGGCGGCCTCGCCCTGGCCGCCGGCGCCCTGAGCCTCGTACGCCTGGCCTCCGGACCGAGCCCCGGCGGCGTCGGCACCGTCGAGGCCGGACCCCGCCCGGACCCGGTCACCACCGGCACGGACACGGACCGGACCGCCGACACCGCCGCGACCTTCCCGGCCGCCACTCCCGAGGTCAGCCCCTCGTCACCCACGGTCCTGGGCGGCCTGACCCCGTCCCCGGCCACCGGCCCGGTCACCCAGGGCGCACGGCCGGCCCCGCCCGCCACGACCGGCACCCGAGGGGCCACCACGACCGCCGCTCACCGGCCCACGACCATCCCCGACACACCGAACATCCCGGCACCGGACACCCAGGGCAACGCCCCACGCCCGACCCCGGCCGCGCCCGCTCCCCCGAGCCGGACCACGCCGGCCCCGGCGCCCGAGCCCGAGAAACCGAAGAAACCGAAGAAACCGGACGACGACCCCGGCCTGTGCGTGCCGGTCATCGGCCTGTGCGTGGACACACCGGGCCGCCCCGGCTGACCGCCCTTGTCAGCTCAGCCCAGGTCCCGCCGCGTGAGCAGCCACGGCTCCACGACGCCCAGCCCCCGCACGGGCCGCTGCCACATCGGCTGCAACGCGAACCGGTACTCCGGAGGCTCCTCGCCCTCCTTCTCCGCCGCGACGGCCTCCTCGGCCGCCTCCGCCTCGGAGGACGGGGCGTCCTGTGTGCGGATCAGCTCCTCGGCGAAGGCGGTGTCGACGAGGACGGCGTCCTTCGGAGCTATCGAGGTGAGCCGGGAGGCCAGGTTCACGGTCGTACCGAAGACATCGCCCATTCGGGTGGTCACGGTGCCGAACGCCATGCCGACGCGCAGCTCCGGCATCGTCTCGTCGTGCGCCATGGTCTCGATCAGCCGCAGGGCGATCTCGGCGGCGATGCCCGCGTCGTCGGCGGCGTACAGCACCTCGTCACCGAGGGTCTTGATCAGCCGTCCGCCGTTCGCGGCCACCAGGTCGGCGGCCGTGGTCTCGAAGGCCTCGACCAGCTCGCCGAGCTCCTCCTCCTCCATGCGGCGGGTGAGCCGGGTGAAGCCGACCAGGTCAGCGAAGCCGACGGCGAGGCGCCGGTCGACCATCTCCTCGTCGTCGGCGGCCTGCACGACCCGTCCGGCCGAGGCGGCGAGCTGACGCCGCCAGACGTAGACGAGGAACTCCTCCAACTCGGGCAGGAGCAGCTCGACGATCGGGTACGTCACCTCGGTACGGGTCATGCCCGGCTCGGGCGGCTCGGTCAGCCCCTCCAGGAACGAGTCGATCTGCCACTCGGCGAGCCGTGCGGTGGTCTGCCCGGTGGACCGGGCCACCTGTACGGCCATCGCCTCGCTCAGCAGCCCCGCCTCGACGAGACCGGCGAGGCGCCGCAGGGCGAGTACGTCCGCCTCGGTGAGGGCCTTGGCCTGCCCGATGTCCGCGAAGCCCATCGCCCGCCAGAAGCGGGAGGCCAGCTCCATGGAGACACCGGCGCTACGGGCCGCCTGAAACGGGGTGTACCGGCGCTCGGCCCCCAGAATGAGCCCTTCGAGGCGCAGGGCGAGCGGGTCCTCGCCGGGGTCGGCGCCCTGCGCGTCCGTGCCGGAATCCGGGTCTTCGACGGTCACGCGTGCTGCCCTTCCGATCTGTCACGGTCATGTATCGACCGGCCTCAACTCTACGGCAGGTGTGCGCCAGCTCACTCCGTCAGGCACGTAGCTGCGGGCATGCGTGCCGCTAGGGGCGGCACGGGTGGGCGCAGGCGGCACCTCGTCGCGCCGAGCTGCGCACCCACCCGCCCCCAGCTCAAACCGGCCTCAGGTGCACGATGTCCCCGGCCCCCACCGGCTCCTGCACCCCTTCCTCCGTAGCCAGCACCAACCGCCCGTCCCCATCCACGGCCACGGCCTCGCCCACCACATCCCGATCCCCCGGCAATTCCGCCCGCACCGTCCGCCCGAGCGTCGCGCACCCGGCGGCATATGCCTCCTGCAACCCACTCACCCCCGGGTCACCCTCGGCGGCACGCCACTTCCCGTACCACTCCTCCAGCGAACGAAGCACGCCCCGCAGCAGCGGATCCCGATCGGTGCTCACCGCCCCGGCCAGCCCCACCGACCCCGCCGTCGGCACCGGCAGCTCGTCCTCCTTGAGCGAGACATTGATGCCGACCCCGATCACGACCCCGTCGTCACCGGCCCGCTCGGCGAGGATCCCCCCGGCCTTGCGTTCCTCGCCCCGCACCGTGACCAGCACGTCGTTCGGCCACTTCAGGGCCGTGTCGACACCCGCCGCCCGGGACAGCCCCGTAGCCACCGCCACGCCCGTGAGCAGCGGCAGCCACCCCCACCGCGCCACCGGCACCTCGCTCGGCGTGAGCAGCACGGAGAAGAACAGGCCCGACCGCGGCGGCGCCGTCCACTGCCGGTCCAGGCGCCCGCGCCCGGCCGTCTGCTCCTCGGCGACGAGCACCGCCCCCTCGACGGCCTCACCCTTCGCCGCCCGGTCCACGAGGTCGGAGTTGGTGGAGCCGGTGCGCTGCACCACGTCCACCCCGGACCACAGCCCTCCCTCCCGCACCAGCCCCCGGCGCAGGGCGGTGACATTGAGGGGTGGGCGCCCGAGGTCGGACCATCGGCTCGACCTCGGCTCACGGGGCCCGTTGGGCGGGTTTCCATCTGCACCTGGTGGCTTGTTCATGCAAGCCAGACTAGGTTTGACATCCTCCATCCCGCAGAGGGAGTGGATTCCAGCCCGGAAGGGCTGAGGTTCACGGGCGCTCGGCCACTCCGTGGCGTCGCCCCTCCGGCGTGTCCCGCCGCGACGCCTTGAACGTATGCGCCACATCGGCCACCGCGCCGCCGATTCCGTAGATCTCATCGGCGTTCCTGGGAAGGCAGGGGCGGTGTGGTAAACGCCGCACTGCCGACCCGAGGGCACCGCACTACTCTACGGATGAGTAACCGTCCCCCCTTTTGAGCAGGCAGGGAGCCGCATCCCGATGTCCGAGCCGGAAGAGCTGCAGCAGCCCGACATCCACACGACCGCGGGCAAGCTCGCGGATCTCCAGCGCCGTATCGAGGAAGCGACGCACGCCGGCTCCGCACGCGCCGTCGAGAAGCAGCACGCCAAGGGCAAGCTGACGGCCCGTGAACGGATCGAACTCCTCCTGGACGAAGCCTCCTTCGTCGAGCTGGACGAGTTCGCCCGGCACCGGTCCACCAACTTCGGACTGGACCAGAACCGCCCGTACGGCGACGGCGTCGTCACCGGGTACGGCACCGTCGACGGCCGCCCCGTCGCCGTCTTCTCCCAGGACTTCACGGTCTTCGGCGGGGCGCTCGGCGAGGTCTACGGCCAGAAGATCGTCAAGGTCATGGACTTCGCCCTGAAGACCGGCTGCCCGGTCATCGGCATCAACGACTCCGGCGGGGCCAGGATCCAGGAGGGCGTCGCCTCGCTCGGCGCCTACGGCGAGATCTTCCGCCGCAACACCCACGCCTCGGGTGTCATCCCGCAGATCAGCCTGGTGGTGGGCCCGTGCGCGGGCGGAGCCGTGTACTCCCCGGCCATCACCGACTTCACGGTCATGGTCGACCAGACCTCGCACATGTTCATCACCGGGCCCGACGTCATCAAGACGGTCACCGGCGAGGACGTCGGCTTCGAGGAACTGGGCGGCGCCCGCACCCACAACGCGACCTCGGGCGTGGCCCACCACATGGCAGGCGACGAGAAGGACGCCATCGAGTACGTCAAGCAGCTGCTGTCGTACCTGCCGTCCAACAACCTCTCCGAGCCGCCGGTGTTCGCGGAGGAGGCCGACCTCGACATCACCGACGAGGACCGCGAGCTGGACGTCATCGTCCCGGACAGCGCGAACCAGCCGTACGACATGCACGCGGTGATCGAGCACATCCTGGACGACGCCGAGTTCTTCGAGACGCAGCCGCTGTACGCGCCGAACATCGTCACCGGCTTCGGCCGGGTCGAGGGCCACCCCGTCGGCATCGTCGCCAACCAGCCGATGCAGTTCGCCGGCTGTCTCGACATCACCGCCTCCGAGAAGGCGGCCCGCTTCGTGCGCACCTGCGACGCCTTCAACGTCCCGGTCATCACCTTCGTGGACGTCCCCGGCTTCCTGCCCGGCGTCGACCAGGAGCACGACGGCATCATCCGCCGCGGCGCCAAGCTGATCTACGCCTACGCCGAGGCCACCGTCCCGCTCATCACGATCATCACGCGCAAGGCCTTCGGCGGCGCCTACGACGTCATGGGCTCCAAGCACCTGGGCGCCGACCTCAACCTCGCCTGGCCCACCGCCCAGATCGCCGTCATGGGCGCCCAGGGCGCGGTCAACATCCTGCACCGCCGCACGATCGCGGAGGCGGAGGCGAACGGCGAGGACCTCGAGGCGGTCCGGGCCCGGCTGATCCAGGAGTACGAGGACGCCCTGCTCAACCCCTATGTCGCGGCCGAGCGCGGCTATGTCGACGCGGTGATCATGCCGTCCGACACCCGCTGCCATGTCGTACGGGGTCTGCGTCAACTGCGCACGAAGCGGGAATCCCTGCCTCCGAAGAAGCACGGCAACATCCCCCTCTAGCCCTCAGCGAGCCCAGGAGGCCCACATGACGATCAAGGTCGTACGGGGCAACCCGACCCCGGAGGAGCTGGCCGCCGCACTGGCGGTGGTCAGGGCCCGCGCCGCGGCGGCGGCGGACACCCCGCCCGGCGCACCCGCCCCCCGCGACTCCTGGTCCGACCCGTCCCGCATCGCGTCCCACCGCCTGCCCCAGCCGGGCCCGACGGCCTGGGGCAGGACCTACTGGCCGGCCTGATCGCTCGACAAGGCGGGGCGCCGATTTGAGTACGCCTACTCAGGCGCCCCGCCCTGCCGAGCCGCACGCTGGACTCATGCTGTGGTCCGACCCCGAGAATGAACCGCCGAAAGAACTGCGCGACATGCAGGACATGCTTCGGCGGCTGGGCGTTCTCATGGCGTTGGCGATGTTCGTGGTCATGGTCGTGATCGGCGTGAGGTGAGCCTGCCTCGCCGACTAACCTGAGCGCATGACCGCTCAGCGCCGCAGGCGACTCGTCCTCGCCTCCCAGTCCCCCGCCCGGCTCGGACTGCTCCGCCAGGCCGGACTCACCCCCGAGGTGATCGTGAGCGGCGTCGACGAGGACGCCGTCACCGCTCCCACCCCCGCCGAACTGGCGCTCGCCCTCGCCGAGGCGAAGGCCTCCGTCGTGGCGGCCCGTCCGGAGGTCAAGGGCGCGCTGGTGATCGGCTGCGACTCGGTGCTCGACCTGGACGGCCAGGCCCTCGGCAAGCCCGCGGACGCCGAGGAGGCCACGGCCCGCTGGAAGTCGATGCGCGGCCGCGCCGGCACCCTCCAGACCGGCCACTGCGTCTACGACACGCTCACCGGCCGCCATGTCTCCGCCACCGCGTCCACCGTCGTCCACTTCGGCGACCCGACGGACGAGGAGATCGCCTCCTACGTCGCCTCCGGCGAGCCTCTCTACGTCGCCGGGGCCTTCACCCTGGACGGCCGCTCGGCCCCGTTCATCAACGGCATCGACGGCGACCACGGCAACGTCATCGGCATCAGCCTGCCCCTGGTCCGGCGGCTCCTCGCCGACCTGGGCGTCGGCATCACGGAGTTGTGGGCGCCGGCTGAGGCATGACCGGCTCGGCCGGACGGTCGTACGTCATCAGCAGCAGGACGATCAGGCCGAGCACCAGCATCATGAAGAGGAACGCGGTCCAGCCGACGAGCCCCCAGGTGAAGGCGCCGAGCAGCCCGTGCACGACCGCGGCGCTGATCAGCAGCACGCGGCCGAGGCCCGCCGGGGGCCGGTCCCGCAGCGCCACGAGCAGGGCGACCAGACCGCAGAGCGCGAAGTAGAGGCCGAAGGCGATCCCGCCGATCTTCGACGACACCGACATCATGTGCGGATCGAGCCCGGCCAGGGACATGTCCTGCCGGTCGACGACGACCCCGAGGAACCAGTTCAGCGCGGCGATGCCGAACGCCTCACCGAACAGCACCACCGCCACGACCCACGCCACCGGCCTGCGCACCACCGGGCCCACCCTCTTACCCCTAGTACGTTCGAGACATCGCGAACGCTACTGACAGGTAAACCCTGGGACAAGGGTTCCGTCGCGGGCAAAGAATCATTGGGCCATTCGTAGGGACTCCACAAAGAAACGGAGTGGCCCGCAGCACGTGATGACAGAGACCTTGACCACAGGAGACGGCTAGGGTTTCCCGCAGGAGTGCTGCGTACCGCGGTGCGACAAGGGATTTCGCGGGTCGAGCGAGCCTCGCATCACGCTCCGTGTGGGCAAGCTCACCACTGGGGACGGGTCGAAGTGCCGTGTCGGCAGTCCCTAAACTCGGCTTGTTTCAAGGAGGGAGCCTCATCGTGCGCAAGGTGCTCATCGCCAACCGTGGCGAAATCGCTGTCCGCGTGGCCCGGGCCTGCCGGGATGCCGGCATCGCGAGCGTGGCCGTCTACGCCGACCCGGATCGGGACGCTCTGCATGTCCGCGCCGCGGATGAGGCGTTCGCCCTGGGCGGTGACACCCCGGGCACCAGTTACCTCGACATCGAGAAGGTGCTGAAGGCCGCGCGGGAGTCGGGCGCGGACGCCATTCACCCCGGCTACGGCTTTCTCTCCGAGAACGCGGACTTCGCCCAGGCGGTGCTGGACGCCGATCTGATCTGGATCGGTCCGCCCCCGCAGGCGATCCGCGACCTCGGTGACAAGGTCGCCGCCCGGCACATCGCGCAGCGCGCGGGCGCCCCGCTGGTGGCGGGCACGCCCGACCCGGTCTCCGGTGCCGACGAGGTCGTCGCCTTCGCCGAGCAGCACGGTCTGCCGATCGCCATCAAGGCGGCCTTCGGCGGCGGCGGTCGCGGCCTGAAGGTCGCGCGCACGCTCGAAGAGGTGCCCGAGCTGTACGACTCGGCGGTGCGCGAGGCGGTCGCGGCCTTCGGCCGTGGCGAGTGCTTCGTCGAGCGCTACCTGGACAAGCCGCGGCACGTGGAGACCCAGTGCCTGGCCGACCAGCACGGCAACGTCGTCGTGGTCTCCACCCGTGACTGCTCCCTCCAGCGCCGGCACCAGAAGCTGGTGGAGGAGGCTCCCGCGCCCTTCCTGTCCGACGCGCAGGTGGAGGAGCTGTACTCGGCCTCCAAGGCGATCCTGAAGGAGGCCGGCTACGTCGGCGCCGGCACGGTCGAGTTCCTCGTCGGCCTCGACGGCACGATCTCCTTCCTGGAGGTCAACACCCGTCTCCAGGTGGAGCACCCGGTCACCGAGGAGGTCGCCGGCATCGACCTCGTCCGCGAGATGTTCCGCATCGCCGACGGCGAGGTCCTCGGCTACGACGACCCGGTGCTGCGCGGCCACTCCTTCGAGTTCCGCATCAACGGCGAGGACCCGGGCCGCAACTTCCTCCCGGCCCCCGGCACGGTCACGAAGTTCGACCCGCCGGCCGGCCCCGGTGTCCGCCTGGACGCGGGCGTGGAGTCCGGCTCGGTCATCGGCCCGGCGTGGGACTCCCTGCTGGCCAAGCTGATCGTCACCGGCCGCACGCGCAAGGAGGCCCTGGAGCGGGCGTCCCGCGCGCTGGAGGAGTTCCAGGTCGAGGGCATGGCGACGGCGATCCCGTTCCACCGCACGGTGGTGAAGGACCCGGCGTTCGCCCCCGAGCTCACCGGCTCGTCCGACCCGTTCACGGTCCACACCCGCTGGATCGAGACCGAGTTCGTCAACGAGATCAAGCCCTTCGCCGCGTCGGCCGACACCGAGGCGGAGGAGGAGCTGGACCGCGAGACGGTCGTCGTCGAGGTCGGCGGCAAGCGCCTGGAGGTCTCCCTCCCGGCCTCGCTGGGCATGTCCCTGGCCCGCACGGGCCTGGCGGCGGGCGCCAAGCCCAAGCGCCGCGCGGCGAAGAAGTCGGGCCCCGTCGCCTCCGGCGACACCCTGGCGTCTCCCATGCAGGGCACCATCGTCAAGGTGGCCGTCGAGGAGGGCCAGGAGGTCAAGGAAGGCGACCTGGTCGTCGTCCTGGAGGCCATGAAGATGGAGCAGCCCCTCAACGCCCACAGGTCGGGCACGATCAAGGCCCTGAGCGCGGAGATCGGCGCGTCGGTCACGTCCGGCGCGGCCATCTGCGAAATCAAGGACTGACACAAGACGGGATGGGCGGGCAGGGGCACAACGCCCCTGCCCCTGTCTCTTATACACGGGCGCTGTCCCCAAACGGCCACGCGGTTGGCGCCAGCCGTTCCCCGGTGACAGGCCACCCCTCCGCGG
>NZ_JBHUTX010000079.1:0-21047 GCF_042671245.1 Streptomyces sp. NPDC057099 | reverse complement strand
CCCCGCGATGCGGGGTGCCCGGCGTCGTCGTGAAGAAGAGGTGACGCACAGGGAAGGGTGAGGGAAAACCCTCGATTTGGCGGGGAAGGCGGCCCGGAACGCCCCGCTCCCACTAGCCTGT
The DNA here is from genome assembly GCF_042671245.1 of Streptomyces sp. NPDC057099. Taxonomy (NCBI): domain Bacteria; kingdom Bacillati; phylum Actinomycetota; class Actinomycetes; order Kitasatosporales; family Streptomycetaceae; genus Streptomyces; species Streptomyces sp. NPDC057099. Next base: position 20,926 of record NZ_JBHUTX010000079.1, on the reverse strand, counting down.
CGCGGAAGTGCTTCGCCCTGCCCGGATTTGGTGCCGTACAACGGCCCTGCGGCGGAGGCCTTTTGAGAGGGCGACAGCTGCCCGGGGCACCCTGCACGGCAGCCGCGGGAGTCGCAACCCGTTTATCTCATCCGTGCGTCCGGAATACGGACACCTGCCACCGATAGATGTGTAACAAGTCCGTTTCGCAGGGATCTTTCACCAAACCCTTTGTCCGGATTTTGGAAGAAGTAGGCTTGAGCTGTGATCGAACCGAGACCTCGAGAGTGTGGTTCGGTCTGGGCGCATGGCAGATAGTTAGGCGCGTAGAGCTCGGATGAAGGGTCACTCGCCGGCATCGGCGCCGACTCACGAGCGCGGGGGCACTCGACACTTTCCGGCACCGGCGACGGGCGGGCGCCGTGATCTGTCCTGTGCTCCCTTCGCGGTGAACCAATGACTTCATAGGAGGAACCCATGCGCGGTGCCAGGAGCGCCAAGTGGGTCGCGGGGGCGATAGTCGTCGCCCTGGCCGCCACCGCCTGCGGCGGCGACAGTGACGGCGAGGGGAACACCAAGGGTTCCGGGCCGGCCGGATACGTCTCGATCGACGTCGGTGAGCCCCAGAAGCCGCTGATCCCGGCTGACACCAACGAGAGCAACGGCTCGTACGTCATCCAGTCCCTGTTCACGCAGCTGCTGGACTTCGACTCCAAGGGCGAGATCGTCTACACGAACGCGGAGTCGGTCACCACCGACGACTCCAAGACGTGGACGGTCAAGCTCAAGAAGGGCTGGAAGTTCCACAACGGCGAGGAAGTCACCTCCAAGTCGTACATCGACGCTTGGAACTGGTACGCCAACATCAAGAACAACCAGCAGAACTCCTTCTGGTTCCAGGACATCAAGGGCTACGACGATGTCCACCCGGAGAAGGGTGACCCGAAGGCCGAGACCATGTCCGGTCTGAAGGCCGTGGACGACCACACCTTCACCATCGAGTTGAAGAACACCATGCCGTACTTCAACTACAAGCTCGGCTACACCACGTGGGCCCCGCTGCCCAAGGTCTTCTACGACGACCCGAAGGCCTTCGGCCAGAAGCCGGTCGGCAACGGTCCCTACAAGTTCGAGAAGTGGGACCACAAGAAGCTCATCCAGGTCAAGGCCTGGGACGAGTACCAGGGCCCGAACAAGGCGAAGAACAAGGGCGTCCAGTTCAAGGCCTACACGACGCTCGAGGCCGCCTACAAGGACGTCGTCTCCGGCAACCTGGACATGATCCGCCAGGTCGGCCCGACGGACCTGCCGAAGTACAAGCAGGACCTGGGCGACGGCGCCATCGAGCAGCCGTACGCGGCCATCCAGACGCTGACGCCGGCGTTCTACTCCAAGACCTTCAAGGACATCGACCCGAAGGTCCTGCAGGGTCTGTCGATGGCGATCGACCGCGACACGATCACCAAGACGGTTCTGAACAACACCCGTACGCCGGCCAAGGGCTTCACGCCGCCCGGCGTCAAGGGCAACCAGAACCTGGACACCGACGTGTTCACGTACAACCCGACGAAGGCCAAGCAGCTCATCGAGGAGGGCGGTGGCGTTCCGGGCAACAAGTTCACCGTCCAGTACAACACCGACGGTGGGCACAAGGAGTGGGTGACCGCGGTCTGCGAGTCCATCCGCAAGGCCACCGGCGTCGACTGCGTCGGCGACCCCAAGCCGGACTTCGCCACGGACCTCGAGGCCCGTGACAACGACCAGGTGAAGGGCATGTACCGCGGTGGCTGGGTCGCCGACTACCCGGTCAACGCCAACTTCATGAAGGAGCTGTACCACACCACCGCCGAGGCCAACAACGGTCGCTTCTCCAACAAGGAGATCGACAACCTGATGAACAAGGCCGACAACGCCAAGTCCCTCGACGAGTCGGTGAAGGCCTTCCAGGAGGTCGAGAAGAAGCTGGTCGAGCACATGCCGGCCATCCCGCTCTGGTACTACCGCATCAACGGCGGCCACGGTAAGAACGTCGACAACGTCAACGTCGACTTCCACGGTGACCTCGAAGTGTGGGCCGTCACCACCAAGTAAGAGGAGCCTCGCAGGCTCTTCCCACTAGGCCGTAAGCCCGCCGCCGCTCCGGTGGCGGTGGGAGGTGCGTGGGGCCGTCTCGTCACCAAGAGACGGCCCCCGCACCTGCGTTCACCCCTCACGGAGGCACCTATGGGGCGCTATGTCGCACGACGACTGCTCCAGATGATCCCGGTCTTCATCGGGTCAACCCTGCTCATCTTCTGCATGATGTACGCCCTGCCCGGCGATCCCGTCCGGGCGATGATGGGGGATCAGGCGTACGACCCGACGGTGGTCGCGAGCATCAAGAAGGACCTCGGCCTCGATCAGCCGCTCATCCAGCAGTACGCGAACTACATGATCGGGCTGTTCCAGGGCGACTTCGGTACCCAGATCGCCAGTCAGCGGCCCATCGCGGACATCATCCTCGACGCGTTCCCGGTGACGATCAGACTGACGCTCTTCGCCTTCACCTTCGTCACGCTCGTGGGTATCGGCCTCGGTGTCGTCGCCGGCCTGCGCCCCGACACGCTGCGGGACCGCGGACTGCTGACGCTGACACTGGTCCTCGTCTCGATGCCGTCCTTCGTGCTGGGCTTCCTGCTGCAGTACCAGTTCGCGTTCAAGTGGCAGGTCACCACGCCCACCGTCACCGACTCGACGAACTTCTCCCAGCTCGTGCTTCCTGCCACCGTGCTGGCGTCGCTCTCACTGGCCTACGTCGCACGATTGACCCGCACGTCGATCGCGGAGAACCTGCGGTCCGACTACATCCGCACCGCCGTGGCCAAGGGGCTGCCGCGCCGCCGTATCGTCGGTGTCCACCTGATGCGCAACTCGCTGATCCCCGTGGTCACCTTCCTCGGCATCGAGATCGGCAGCCTGATGACCGGCGCCATCGTGACCGAGGGCATCTTCAACGTGCGGGGTGTCGGCCTCGAGATCTATGAGGCGCTCACCCGGCGCGAGGGCGCCACGGTCGTGGGAATCGCCTCGCTGATGGTGCTCATCTACCTCGCCGCCAGCCTGATCGTCGACCTGCTCTACGCGGTCCTGGACCCGAGGATCCGGTATGCCTGACAAAACCGTCGAGAAGAAGGCCGAAGTCCTTCCCGGTGACACCGTGAGCACCGCGGGTGTCGTCGTCACCGACGCCGGCCCGGCTCCCGAGAAGGCGCGCAGCCTGTGGTCGGACGCCTGGCACGACCTGCGGCGCAACCCGCTGTTCCTGGTGTCGGCCGTGCTGATCGTGTTCCTGCTCGTGATGTCGATCTGGCCGGGACTGTTCACCAGTGCCTCGCCGCGCGACGCCGATCTGGCCAAGCACTATCTGGGCAAGCCGAACTGGGGACACGTCTTCGCTCCGGACTGGCTCGGCTACGACGTCCAGGGCCGTTCGATCTACGCGCGTGTCGTCTACGGTGCCCGCGCCTCGATCACCGTCGGTGTGGGTGTCACCGTCGCCGTCACGATTCTCGGCACGGTCATCGGCATGATCGCCGGCTACTTCGGCGGCTGGACCGACACCCTGCTCTCGCGGGTGACCGACATCTTCCTCGGCATCCCGTTCCTGCTCGGCGCCCTGGTGGTGCTCAACTCCTTCGACGACCGCACCGTCTGGGTCGTCATCATGGCCCTCGCCTTCCTCGGCTGGACCCAGATCGCCCGTGTCGCCCGCGGTGCCGTGATCACCATCAAGCAGGCGGACTACGTGGTGGCCGCCAAGGCACTCGGCGCGTCGACGTCCCGGATCCTGTTCCGGCACATCCTGCCCAACGCGCTCGCGCCCATCATCGTCGTGGCGACCATCGCGCTCGGCGGCTACATCGCGGCCGAGGCCACCCTGTCCTTCCTGGGCGTGGGTCTCGGTGACACGGCGGTGTCCTGGGGCGGCGACGTGGCGCGTGGACGCGAGCAGCTCCGTATCGCCCCCCACACCCTGATCATCCCGTCGGTGATGGTCTCGATCACGGTGCTCTCGTTCCTGATGTTCGGCGATGCGGTACGCAACGCCCTCGACCCCAAGCTGCGCTGAGGGAGGCGTACATGACCACCATCGATGAAACGGCCCAGAGTCCCGCGCCCAACGGCGCGGAGGACTCGGGCGGCCCGCTGCTCGAAGTCCGCGACCTGCACGTGGAGTTCCGCACCCGTGACGGGGTCGCCAAGGCCGTCAACGGCGTCAACTACTCCGTCGCCGCGGGCGAGACGCTCGCCGTGCTCGGCGAGTCCGGCTCCGGCAAGTCCGTCACCGCCCAGGCCATCATGGGCATCCTCGACATGCCGCCCGGCCGCATCCCGAAGGGGGAGATCCTCTTCCGCGGCCAGGACATGCTGAAGATGTCCAGCGAAGAGCGCCGGAAGATCCGCGGCCGCAAGATCGCGATGATCTTCCAGGACGCGCTGTCCTCGCTGAACCCGGTGCTCACCGTGGGCTACCAGCTCGGCGAGATGTTCCGCGTGCACCAGGGCATGTCCAAGAAGGACGCCAAGGCCAAGTCGATCGAGCTGATGGACCGGGTGAAGATCCCGGCCGCCGCGGCCCGGGTGAACGACTACCCGCACCAGTTCTCGGGCGGTATGCGCCAGCGCATCATGATCGCGATGGCGCTCGCCCTGGAGCCGGACCTGATCATCGCCGACGAGCCCACCACGGCCCTCGACGTGACGGTCCAGGCCCAGGTCATGGACCTGCTCGCGGAGCTGCAGCGCGAGTACAACATGGGCCTCATCCTGATCACCCACGACCTCGGCGTGGTCGCCGACGTCGCGGACAAGATCGCCGTGATGTACGCCGGGCGCATCGTCGAGCGCGCCCCGGTCCACGAGTTGTACAAGCGCCCCGCGCACCCTTACACCAAGGGTCTGCTGGACTCGATCCCGCGCCTGGACCAGAAGGGCCAGGAGCTGTACGCGATCAAGGGTCTGCCGCCCAACCTGCTGCACGTTCCCACCGGTTGCGCGTTCAACCCGCGCTGCCCCCAGGCCCAGGACGTCTGCCGTACGGACATCCCGGCCCTGCACCCGATCGCCGAGCAGGACGGCACCGAGCTGGCCGGCCGCGGATCGGCCTGCCACTTCTGGAAGGAGACGATCCATGGCTGAGCTCAGCAAGACCGACGAGCCGCAGGACGCCACGCCGAACGTCTCCGAGGTCGAGGTCGTCGACGCCCGCTCCGAGACGGAGGCGGTCGCCGCGATCGAGGCACCGGCCGAGCGGGGCGAGCCGATCCTGCAGGTGCGCAACCTGGTGAAGCACTTCCCGCTCACCCAGGGCATCCTCTTCAAGAAGCACGTCGGGGCGGTCAAGGCGGTCGACGGCATCTCCTTCGACCTCTACCAGGGCGAGACGCTCGGCATCGTGGGCGAGTCCGGCTGTGGCAAGTCCACGGTCGCCAAGCTGCTGATGATGCTGGAGAAGGCGACCGCGGGCGAGATCTTCTACAAGGGCCAGGACATCACCAAGCTGTCCGGGCGTGCGCTGAAGGCGGTGCGCCGGAACATCCAGATGGTGTTCCAGGACCCGTACACCTCGCTCAACCCCCGTATGACGGTGGGCGACATCATCGGCGAGACCTTCGAGATCCACCCCGAGGTGGCTCCCAAGGGCGACCGCCGCCGCAAGGTCCAGGAGCTGCTGGACGTGGTGGGGCTCAACCCCGAGTACATCAACCGCTATCCGCACCAGTTCTCGGGCGGCCAGCGCCAGCGCATCGGCATCGCCCGCGGCCTCGCGCTCAACCCCGAGATCATCATCTGCGACGAGCCGGTCTCCGCGCTGGACGTGTCCGTCCAGGCGCAGGTCATCAACCTGATGGAGAAGCTCCAGGACGAGTTCAACCTCTCCTACCTCTTCATCGCGCACGACCTGTCGATCGTCCGGCACATCTCGGACCGGGTCGGGGTCATGTACCTCGGCAAGATGGCCGAGATCGGAACCGACGAGCAGATCTACGACCACCCGACGCACCCCTACACCCAGGCGCTGCTGTCGGCGGTCCCGGTGCCCGACCCCGAGGCCCGTGAGGGCCGCGAGCGGATCATCCTGACCGGCGACGTGCCGTCCCCGGCCAACCCGCCCTCCGGCTGCCGGTTCCGTACCCGCTGCTGGAAGGCGCAGGACAGGTGCGCCGAGGAAGTGCCCCTGCTCGCGATCCCCGCGCGCTTCGAGGACGCGGACACCCCGGCGGCGCACGAGTCGGCCTGCCACTTCGCCGAGGAGAAGGACGTGGTCCACGCGGCCTGACGGCCCCGTATGACGTCCCTTCCGGTTCCCGGTGCCTTCTGACGAGGGCGCCGGGATCCGGCGTTTTCCGACAGAGGTCAGGAATGCTGCATCACATCGAGCTGTGGGTCCCCGATCTGCCCCGGGCGGCCCGCGCGTGGGGCTGGCTCCTGGGCCGGCTCGGCTACGTCCCGTACCAGGAGTGGGAGCACGGCCGCAGCTGGCGCCTGGGCGTGACGTACCTCGTCGTCGAGCAGTCCCCCGCCCTGCGGGGAGCCGAGCACGACCGCATGCGGCCCGGCCTCAACCACCTGGCGTTCCACGCCGGGACGGCCGCGGAGGTCGACGCGCTGGCCCGCGAGGCGCCCGCACACGGCTGGACGCCCCTCTTCGCCGACCGCTATCCCCACGCCGGGGGACCGGACCACCACGCCGCCTACCTCGCCGACGCGGACGGGTTCGAAGTCGAGCTCGTGGCCTCCCAAGTGTCCACAAACCCCCGCCAACTGCGTTAACACGCAAGCAACTTCGCCGACCCGGTCCCGATATACGGACGCGTCAGGCTGGACAGCGTACGGCCGTGCGGGTGCCGTAGACGGGCCGGGGCGCGCCATGTCGCCCCGGCCCGTCGTCGTGGTCAGGACGGGGCGCCGATGCCCAGGGAGCGCTTCAGGAAGTCGACCTGGAGGAGGAGCAGGTTCTCCGCGACCTGTTCCTGCGGGGTGATGTGCGTGACCCCGGACAGCGGCAGCACCTCGTGCGGGCGGCCGGCGGCCAGGAGGGCCGAGGAGAGGCGCAAGGCGTGGGCGACGACCACGTTGTCGTCGGCGAGGCCGTGCACGACCATCAGGGGGCGGTGCGGCTCGGCAGGGGAGGACAGCCCGTCGGCCGTGACGAGGGAACTCGCCGCGTACGACTCCGGGTGCTCCGCCGGGGTGCCCAGGTAGCGCTCGGTGTAGTGCGTGTCGTAGAGGGTCCAGTCCGTCACCGGCGCCCCCGCGATGCCCGCGTGGAAGACATCGGGGCGGCGCAGCACCGCGAGGCCCGCCAGCCAGCCGCCGAAGGACCAGCCGCGGATCGCCACCCGGGACAGATCCAGGGGATACCGCTCCGCGAGATCCCGCAGCGCCTCCACCTGGTCGTCGAGCGACAGCGTGAAGTCGTGGTGGATCCCCTTCTCCCACGCGGGGGACCGGCCCGGCGTGCCGCGGCCGTCCGCGACGATCACCGCGAAGCCCTGGTCCGCGAACCACTGGGAGGTGAGGTGCGGGTTGTGCGCGGCGACCACCCGCTGCCCGTGCGGCCCGCCATAGGGGTCCATGAGCACCGGCAGGGGGGTGTCACCGGCGTAGTCCCGAGGCATAAGCACGGCGCACGGGATGCGGCGTGCGCCCCCCTCGGTGAGTGTCACGCGGGGGGACATACCGGGGTCTTCGGCGTATGAGGGGACAGCCGCCGTCGGTTTTCCGTCGCGCAGTACCTGCGCCCGCACACCTGGCCGATTCAGTGTCGCCGAGACCAGGACCGTGAGGTCCCCGGCCCGCACCGCCGAGTGCACGCCCGGCTCCTGCGACACCCGCTCCAGGCCCAGCTCGTTCACCCGGTACACATGCACCTGGCCCGTCTCCGCCTCGCCGGCCTCCTCGCCCGCCGACGCCGAGACCAGCACGTCGTCGTCGGAGACGTCCAGCACGGCCCGGACATGCAACTGCGCTCCCGTGAGCGGCCGTTCCCCCACCGCCAGCACCCGCGCACCGCCCTCGTCCGCGATCCGGACCAGCTGCCCGGACGGGCTCCAGCACGGCACCCCGGGGAAAAGATCAAGCCATGTTCGATCTTCGTCGGCGTGCACCATCCGCGTCGCGCCCGACTCCGGATCCACGGCCAGGATCAGCTGGCTGCGCTGGTCGCGCGCCTGTACGAGCAGCAGCGGTGCGCCCGCCGCTGACCAGTGGACATGCGCCAGATACGGATACCGCGCCCGGTCCCAGGCGACCTCCGTGCGCAACCCGTCCAGGCCGATCACGAACAGCCGCACCTCCGCGTTGCCGGTGCCCGCCGCCGGATACGGCACCCGCTGCGGTTCCCGCCGCGGATGCGCCGGATCGGAGATCCACCACCGGTCCACCGGTGTGTCGTCCACCCGCGCCACGAGCAGCCGGTCCGACTCCGGAGCCCACCAGAAGCCGCGTGAACGCCCCATCTCCTCGGCCGCGATGAATTCGGCGAGCCCGAATGAGACATTCTCCGACTCAGGCTCGGCTAGCGCCCGGTCGCCGTCCCCCTCGGCGCCCACCACGCGCAGGGCACCCTGCGCGACGTAGGCGATGTGCCGCCCGTCGGGCGACGGACGCGGGTCGATCACCGGCCCGGGCGTGGGTAGTGCACGGGCCGTCCCGGCCCGCAGCTCGGCCGCGAAAAGCCGCCCTGACAAGGCGAAAGAGGCCAGCTCGACGGCCGAGTCGGTGGCGTACCCGACGATCCCCGCCCCGCCCTCGCGGCTGCGCTCACGCCGGGCCCGCTCCTCGGGCGACAGGTCCTCCGAGGCGCCGCCCAGCAGGGCGCGCGGGTCGGCGGCCACGCGCTCTCCGCCCCCCTCCGTGTCGAGGACCCACAGCGAACTCGCCCGGTCCGTACCGGAGCTGGAGCGCAGGAACACAACCCGTGAACCGTCGGGCGCCACACTGAACGAACGCGGCGCGCCGAGCGTGAAGCGCTGGGTGCGGGCGTGCCGGCGGGGGAAGGAGTCAGGCTCGGTCGTCATGCCCTGACCATATTGGCCATGCGCCCCCTTGTGCGGCCGTGCGCCGATCGATGCGCACGGACGGATAGTTATGATCAATGTCGCATAGTGGGTATGAACCTGCTGGCTGCTGTACGGATTTAATGCCCCCATAGTCCGACCCCCCGCGACCTTGTGGATCTTTGGAGGTGAGCCGCCGTGGCACTCTCGATTTCGGCGGTGGTGCTGCTGGCGATCATCGTCTTCTTGCTCATCAAGAAGTCGGGACTCAAAGCCGGGCATGCGGTGGTGTGCATGCTGCTCGGCTTCTACCTCGCCTCCTCGACCGTCGCTCCCACGATCAACGAGCTGACGACGAACATCGCGGGCATGATCGGCAGCATCAAGTTCTGACCGGCGGGGTCCCGCGTACGGCCTCGTGAGCCGGGGTCGTGGCACCTCGTAGGGTGGGTTCCATGACGGAACTGCCCGACCGGCGTCTGCTGCTGGTGCACGCGCACCCGGACGACGAGTCGATCAACAACGGCGCCACCATGGCCAGGTACGCGGCCGAGGGTGCCCACGTCACCCTGGTCACCTGCACCCTCGGTGAACGCGGCGAGGTCATCCCGCCCGGGCTCGCGCACCTGAGCGGCCCCGCCCTGGGCCGGCACCGCCGGAGCGAGCTCACCGCCGCCATGGCCGAGCTAGGCGTCCGGGACGTGCGCCTGCTCGGCGGCGCCGGACGCTACAGCGACTCCGGGATGATGGGCCTGCCCGACAACGACGACCCGGGCTGCTTCTGGCAGGCCGACGTCGACGAGGCCGCGGCCCACCTCGTCGAGGTGATCCGCGAGGTACGCCCCCAGGTCCTCGTCACCTACGACGACGACGGCGGCTACGGCCATCCCGACCACATCCAGGCCCACCGCGTCGCCATGCGCGCGGCCGAACTCTCCGCCGAGGCCGGCGCCCCGGTGGCGAAGGTCTACTGGAACCGGGTCCCACGCCCCGTTGTGGAGGAGTCCTTCGCCCGGCTCCATGACGACCTGCCCGGCCTCCCCTTCACCAAGGCGGCCGCGGTCGACGACGTACCCGGTGTGGTCCCCGAGGAGCGCATCACCGCGGTGATCGACGGCACCGCCCACGCCGCCGCCAAGGCCGCCGCGATGCGCGCCCACGCCACCCAGATCACCGTGGCCGAGCCGTATTTCGTGCTGTCCAACGAACTCGCCCAGCCGATCCTCACGACCGAGTACTACGAGCTGGTGCGGGGCGAGCGGGGCCCCGGTGAGCGGGAGACGGACCTGTTCGCCGGTGTCGAGGAGGCCTCATGAGCGACCGGAGTCCGATGCTCGCCCAGCCGATGCGGCCGCCGTCCGCCGCACGGGTCACCGCCTGCCTGGGGTTCTTCCTGCTCGGCGCCGTGGTCGGCGTGGCCGGGGCACTGGTGCAGCCCGCGTGGTTCCCGGGCGGGCTGCTGCTCGCCCTCGCCGGGGAGGCCGGAGCCGTCCTGGGCGGGGCGTACGTCACCCGCGGCCGGGTCGGAGGCGTCGCGGCCGCCGCCGGCTGGATGCTCGTCGTCATCCTGCTCACGGCCAGCCGCCCCGAGGGCGACTTCCTCTTCGCCGCGGGGAGCGGCTCCTATCTCTATCTGCTCGGGGGCATCGGTGTGGCTGTGATCTGCGCCACCCTTGCCCCGGGGCGGCAACCGGACGGCGGTCCCGTCCGACTTGCCAAATGACGTACCACTTCGCCAGGACGTGCCCGTGGGGGTCCGGTGTGGGATTCCCGGCGGTCGTGGGATACGGGCCAGAAGTGGCCAGTATGGTGGTGCGCGCCGCCGAGCTGCCCGCGTGAGGTTGTGTCGGGCGGCGGAGCCAACCGGGAGAACCTGCCTTGAGTCGTGAAACTGACACTCCGTCCTCCGGGCCCAACGGGCGCGGTGGATCCGCCTACCCGTCGGGTACGCCGCCGTACGGGACCCCGAAGGTCTCCGACAGCGGTACGGACGCGGGCCGTTCGGCCGCGCGGCCGGAGGAACGCAAGACCGAGACCACGCTGACGACCCGGATCCGGATCAACATCCCCGGGTCACGGCCCATTCCGCCCGTAGTGGTGCGCAAGCCCGTCGGGGACGCGGAGAGCTCGGCCGACACCGGGACCGCCGCGGGCAGCGGCAACGAGGCCTCCGCGCCGGGTGCCGCGACCTCCAGAGGCACCGGCACGGTCGAGCCTCCCGTCGAGCCCGCGCAGTCCGCCGAGGACAAGCCGACCAGCGACTGGTTCGCGCCCCGCAAGTCCGGCACGGGTCCGGGCGGTCCGGGCGGCGGCTCCACCAACGGGGCCGGTCTGCCGGGCGGTTCGAACCCGGCGGCGGGCGGCTCCGGCGCGGGCACCCCTGGTGCGGGCGCTCCCGGTGCCGGTGCGTCCGGCGGGGCCCGGCCCGGTGCCGGGCGGCCCGGCGGTGTGGTCGGTTCCATGGGCGCGCCGGGTGGTTCCCGGTCCGGCGGTACGAACGGTGCCGGGCTCCCCGGCGGCGCGACCGGCGGACCCGTCGCGCCCGGGCACGGCGGCGGCACCGGCTCCTTCGACGTCACCGAGGCACTGGCGGCGGGCCCGCTGGGCAACGGCTCGCGTCCCGCCCCTGGCAGTGGCAGTGGCAGTGGTGGTGGCGAACCGCGCCGCGACGATCTGCCGTACTTCTCGGAGAACGACCGGGTGGGCCAGGGGGGCCCCGGCTCCAAGGGCCCGGCCGGCCCGACCGGAGGTCCGGTCACCGGAGACGGCCCGATGGCGCCGTCGGCCGGTGGGCCCGGCGCACCGGGCAGCGGTCCCGACGCCTTCTCCGGCGGACCGGGTGGACGGGGTGCCCCGGGCCGCCCGGGTGGGCCCGGTGGGCCGGGTCGTTCCGGCGGTCCTGGTGGCCCGGGCTCCTTCAGCGAGCCGGGCAGGCCCGGTGGGCCCGGTGGCCCCGGCGCCTTCGACGAGCCCGGCCGCCCCGGCACGCCCGGCCGCCCCGGCACGCCCGGCGGCCCCGGTGCCCCCAGCGCCTTCAACGACCCCGGCCGACCGGGAGGCCCCGGCGCCCCTGCCGGTCCCGGAGCCATAGGCGGGCCCGGTGGCCCCGGCCGCCCGGGCGCACCCGGCGGCCCCGCCGGCAAGAGCGGCCCCGGAGGCCCTGGCGGTCCCGGCGGCCCGGGTACGGCCAACCTCGGCGGCTCTGCGGGTGTCGGCGCCCCCGGCGGCGGCATGAGCGACGACACCGCCATCCTCACCCCGCAGAAGCCGGCCCCCGAACCGGACGGCCCGGGCTACGGCCCCCGCCACGACAACGTCTCCGGGCACACCGTCACCAGCGGCATCCCGGTCGTACCGTCCGGCGCGGCCTCTCCGTTCGGCCCGGGCGCGCCCGGCGAGGGCCCGGTGCCGCACGGGGCCCCGAAGCTGCCCGAGCCGGTCTCCCCGCCCCCGGCGAGCTCCTCGAAGGCGCCGAAGAAGAAGGGCCGCAACAAGCTCGTGCTGCTCGCGGTCGGCGTGGTCGTCGTCGCCGGTGGCCTCTACGGCGCCGGTCTGCTGATGAACCGCACCGACGTCCCGAAGGGCACCACCGTCCTCGGCGTCGACATCGGCGGCACCACCCGCGACGGCGCGGTCAAGAAGCTCGACGAGGCCTTCGACGCCCCGGCGGGCAAGCCGCTGAAGCTGTCGGTGGGCGGCAAGGCCGTGTCCCTGGACCCGGACAACGCGGGCCTCCAGTTCGACATGGACGCCACGGCCGACGCGGCGGCGAAGAGCGACTACAACCCGGTCTCCGTGATCGGCTCGCTCTTCGGCAACCACCGCGTGGTCACTCCCGTCATGCCGATCGACGAGGAGAAGCTGCACGCGTCCCTGGAGACCGCAGCGGGCGGCTCCGGCTCGTCCTCCGACGGCACCATCAAGTTCCAGGGCGGCAAGGCCGTGGCCGTGTACGGCAAGGTGGGCCAGGGCGTCGACCTCGCCAAGTCGACGGCCGCGGTCGAGGAGGCGTACCGCTCCCAGGTGGAGACCGGCACCGCCGGCACGGTGGACCTCCCGACCACGACCCGGCAGCCGACCGTCTCGAATGCCGAGGTCGACCGGGTGCTGAAGGACTTCGCGCAGCCGGCGATGTCGGCCAAGGCCATCGTGCAGACCGACGCGGCGCACAGCATCCCGTTCGGCGCGCTGTCGCTGCCGAAGATCCTCAGCTTCAAGGCCGTGGACGGCAAGCTCGTGGACACCTACAACCTCAAGGCGCTCCAGGAGGCGTACGGCACGACCTTCGAGGGCGTGCAGATCGAGGGCGCGAGCGGCAAGCGCGACGTTCTGCCGCAGGACGTCGTCTCCGCGCTGCGCAAGGCCCTGCGCGGCAAGACACCGGCGGAGCGTGTCGGAGTCATCGAGACCAAGCCGAACTGACCTCGGACGGTCCGCACAGACCGCACGGACGGACAGCCCCTGCCCCCGACCGGGCAGGGGCTGTTCCGCGTCGTCACCCGCACGGCATGACATCCGTCATCCGGCACTCCGGACGCCCGACACTGCCCCCGCCCACACCCCCGAAGCCACCATGGCCGTATGACAACGACAGCCTCGGTGGTCGCGTTCGACCAGGTGAGCAAGGCATACGACACCGTCAGGGCCGTGGACGGGCTGACTCTCGACCTGCGCCCGGGGGAGACCGTGGCGCTGCTCGGTCCCAACGGTGCCGGCAAGTCCACCACCCTCGATCTGCTCCTCGGTCTCAAGAAGCCAGACAGCGGCACGGTCCGGCTCTTCGGCCAGGGCCCCCGGGAGGCCATCGTCGCCGGGCGGGTGGGCGCCATGCTGCAGAGCGGCGGGCTGATGGACGAGGTCACGGTCGCCGAACTGGTGCGGCTCGCCTGCGATCTGCACCCGAAGCCGTACCGGCCCTCCGAGGTGCTGTCCCGCGCGGGCATCGCGCAGATCGCCGACCGCAAGGTCAACAAGCTCTCCGGCGGCCAGGCCCAGCGCGTCCGCTTCGCCCTCGCCACCGCGGGCGACAGCGACCTCATCGTCCTGGACGAGCCCACCACCGGCATGGACGTCACCACCCGCCAGGCCTTCTGGGCCACCATGCGCGAACAGGCCGACCAGGGACGGACCGTCCTCTTCGCCACCCACTACCTCGAAGAGGCCGACGCCGTCGCCGACCGGGTCCTGGTGCTGCACCGCGGCCGGCTCCTCGCCGACGGCACGGCCGCCGAGATCAAGGCCAAGGCGGGCGCCCGCCGCGTCTCCTTCGACCTCGCGGACGACGTCGACGAGGCGGCCCTGCGCGGCCTGCCGTTCCTGACCTCCCTGGCGCTCTCCGGCCGGACCGTCCGCATCCAGTCCACCGACGCCGACGCGACCGTCCACGCCCTGTACGGCCTCGGCGTCTACCCCCGCAACCTCGAAGTCGCCGGGCTCGGCCTGGAGCAGGCCTTCGTCGCGATCACCGCCGCCGAGGAGGCGAAGTCGAATTGAACCCTCCCCCAGTCAAAGCAGGGGGATTCCTGGCTCAGGAAGCCCTGCAGGTCAACGACCAGCAAGGTCTTGCACCGGACGCCGGACGGCTTAGCCGATCGTGTGGGCGGTCTTTCGCCTTGAAGGCGAAAACCCCGTTCTTGCCCTGCTCCGCAGGGGTTCGATTCCTCCCCGGCCTGAAAGGCCGGGGCTTCCTCGAAGGAGACTCGGTGAACAGCCTGATCAAGCTGGAACTCACCCGCGCCCTGCGCAACCGCAAGTTCCTCTTCTTCTCCGTGATCTACCCGTCGATCCTGTTCCTGATCATCGCGGGCAACTCCGACAGCACCACGAAACTGCCCGGCACCGGCCTGACCCTGCCGACCTACATGATGGTCTCCATGGCCTCCTTCGGCGCTCTCACGGCCGTCCTGATGGGCAACAGCGAGCGCATCGCCAAGGAGCGAGAGGGCGGCTGGGTGCGGCAACTGCGGCTGACCACCCTGCCGGGCCGCGGCTACGTCCTCGCCAAGACCGCGAGCGCCGCCGTCGTCAGCCTGCCGTCCATCGTCATCGTCTTCGCCGTCGCGGCGGCCGTGAAGCACGTACGCCTGGACGCCTGGCAGTGGCTCGCCCTCACCGGCGCGATCTGGGCCGGCAGCCTCGTCTTCGCCGCGCTCGGCGTCGCCCTCGGCTACCTCGCCAGCGGCGACGCGGTCCGCCCGATCACGATGATCACCTACTTCGGCCTGTCGATGCTCGGCGGCCTGTGGATGCCGACGACGACCTTCCCGACCTGGCTCCAGGACATCTCGAAGTGGCTTCCCACGCACGCGTACGCTGCCCTGGGGCAGGCCATCGAGCAGAGCCGCGCCCCGCACGTCCAGGACCTCGCCGTCCTCGTGGTGTCGTTCGTCCTGTTCGCGGGCGGCGCGGCCTGGCTGTACCGGAAGGACACCCTGAAGGCGTGAGCGGCGTCGGGTTCGGTATCGGGCAGCGCCCGGTGAACCGCAGGCAGCGGGCGGTGAAGTCGCTGTGGACCGGCATCTGGCTGGTCTACCTGAGCGCACCCGTCACCGACCTGCTGCACGGCGGCCACAGCACGGGCGTGCGGATCCTCGGCTGGCTCGGCCTCGCCGCGTTCGTCACCTGGTACATGCTGCTGGTCTTCCGCACCGGCCGCGGCGAGCGCAACGGCCTGGTGCTCGGCTCGCTCGGGGTCCTGGCGGCCCAGTCCACGCTCCTCGCCCTCACCCTGGGCCGCGAGTGGCTGGTGCTGTTCGTGTACGTCTCGATCGCGTCCGGGGCCGCCCTGCCCCTGCGCCTGGCCCGCTGGACGATCCCGGCCGCCTGCGCCCTGCTGACCGCCGTGGCGCTCGCGACGCACGACGGCCTGGCCTATCTGTCCGGGCTCCTCATCCCGGCCCTGCTCGGCGGCTTCGCCATGACCGGCGTACGCGAACTCGTCCGTACGGCCGTCGCCCTGCGCGAGGCCCGCGCCACCGTCGCCCAGCTCGCCGCCAACGAGGAACGCCTGCGCCTGGCCAGGGACCTGCACGACCTGCTCGGCCACTCCCTCTCCCTGATCACCCTCAAGAGTGAGCTGGCCGGCCGGATGCTCCCGGCCCAGCCCGACAAGGCGGCCCAGCAGGTCGCCGACATCGAGCAGGTCAGCCGCCAGGCTCTCGTGGACGTACGCGAGGCCGTCACCGGCTACCGGCGCCCCCGCCTCGGCGCCGAACTCGCCGGTGCCCGGGTCGCCCTGACCGCGGCCGGCGTCACCGCCGACCTGCCCGCCGAGCCGCCCGGCCTCGCCGGTGTCCCCGAGGAGAGCGAGTCCGCCCTCGCCTGGGCCCTGCGCGAGGCCGTCACCAACGTCGTACGGCACAGCGGCGCCGGCCGCTGCACGGTCGAGCTGCTGCCCCGCCAGACCCTCGACGGCCCGGTGCTCGAACTGACCGTCGAGGACAACGGCTCCGGCGGCCCGGGCGGCGGCCACGGCAACGGCCTCACGGGCCTCACCGAACGCCTGGCCAAGGCGGGCGGCACCCTGGAGGCGGGCCCGCTCAAGCACGGCTTCCGCCTGGTCGCCCGCGTGCCGACGGCCGATCCGGCGGACGTAGGATCCCCGGCATGAGCCGCACGATCAAGGTCCTCCTCGCCGAGGACCAGTCGATGGTCCGCGAGGCCCTGGCCGCCCTGCTCGGCCTGGAGGAGGACATCGAGGTCGTCGCCCAGGTGGCCCGCGGCGACGAGGTCCTGGAAGCGGCCCGCGCACACGCCGTCGACGTGGCCCTCCTGGACATCGAGATGCCCGGCGCGACGGGCATAGAGGCAGCGGCCCGCCTCCACGAGGAACTCCCGGCGGTGAAGCTGGTCATCCTCACCACCTTCGGCCGCCCCGGCCACCTCCGCAGCGCCATGGAGTCCGGCGCCGACGCCTTCCTGGTCAAGGACGCCCCCGCCGCCCAGCTCGCCGAGGCGATCCGCAAGGTCCTCACCGGCGAACGCGTCATCGACCCCACCCTCGCGGCAGCGGCCCTGGCGGACGGAGCCAACCCCCTCACGGACCGGGAACGAGAGGTCCTCAGAGCAGCCGCGGACGGCTCCACCAACGCCGAACTGGCAGCCGCCCTGCACCTCTCCCAGGGCACGGTCCGCAACTACCTCAGCACCGCCATCCAGAAGCTCGCGGTGAGAAACCGAGCGGAGGCGGTCCGGGTGGCACGGGAAAAGGGCTGGCTCTAGTTCTCGGTCAGTTGAGCATCGCCCGCGCCGCGAAAGCCTCCCCCCGAACCCGCTCGGCAGCCCCCTCGTCCACCGCCGCGACGACATCCGCATAGGCCTCCAGCTCCAAGGCCCCCGGCACGTAATCCCCCCGCTGCACCAGCAACTGCGCCCGCTCGTACCGCAGCCGAGCCGGATGCGAGGGCAACAGCAGCGACAACTCGACCGCCCACAGCGAGACGTCCGACCGCTCCGGCCGGGCCGACGCCCACGCCCGCACGTTGTTCAGGATCCGCAGCACCACGTCCAGCGGATCCGCAGGCCGCAGCATCGCCGGATCGAGCCCCGTCCCCGTCGCCCCGGCGACCAGCACCTCCGCGTCCGCCCCCGTCAGCACCCGCCCCCCGTCGAACGGGTCCGCGAGCACCTGCCCCTCGTCGGGCCCGAACCCGACCACGAAATGCCCCGGCAGAGCCACCCCGTACACCGGCGCCCCGGCCCGCCGGGCCACCTCCATCCACACCACGGACAGCAGAATCGGCAGCCCCCTGCGCCGCACCAGCACCTCGTGCAGCAGGGAGGACTCCAGCCGCTGGTAGTCGGCCGGGCTGCCGCCGAAGCCCATCCGCTCACCGAGCAGCTCCCGCAGGGCGACCGCCCAGGCCCGCGGCCCGCCGGGACGGTGCGGCAGCAGCCCGGCGAGCCGGTCCAGCTCGACCTGCGCGGCGTCCAGGCCCGCCTCGTCCAGCTCCCGGTCCGCCTCCGCGCCCACCAGCAGGCACAGCGTCGACAGATCGGGCCGCTCGGAGCGGGCCTCTTCGGCGAAGCGCCGCCGCAGCTCGGCGGAGCGCTCAGGGGACGGGGGACAGGGGGGACGCATAGTTGGCTCGTGCCCTCTCGCGACGATCGGTTACCGGCCGGTGCCGCCGGATTCCGGCGCCCGGTAGTGGTGGTAGGCATGGTGCGCGGCGAAGCCCATCCCGGCGTACAGCTCCCGCGCTCCCGTGTTCTCGGCCTCGACCTGGAGCCACGCGGCCGACGCGCCCTCGTCGAGGGCCCGCCGGGCCAGCGCCGCCATCACGGCGGTGCCCAGCCCCTGCCGCCGCAGCGCCGGATCGACCTCGACGGCGGCGAACCCGGCCCACCGCCCGTCGACGACACACCGCCCGATGGCGGCCGGAGCGGCACCCTCCGTGGCACCGGGCACGGTCGCGAACCACACCGAGGGCCCTCCCCCACTCTCGGCTTCGCTCGAGCGGGGGGACCCCCATCCGAGCACCCGCAGCGCCGCCTCGCTCACGCCCTTGCGCTGGTACCGGGCCAGCCACGCCTCGTCCGCCTCCCGGGACAGCACGACCCCGGACGGCTCCTCCCGGTCGGCGACCGGTGCCAGCGGCCCGACCCACAGCTCGGCGGTCACCTCCCGCACCCAGCCCCGCGCCTCCAGCTCGGCACAGAGCAGCTCCTGCGTGCCCTCGGCGCCGGTCGCGGTCTGGACGTAGGCGGGCAGCCCGCGGTCGCCGTACCAGCGCCGGACGGTGCCGAGCGCCTCGTCGAGCGGCACCCCCGGCTCGCCGAGCGGCAGCACCGAGTTGGCCCGCCGTGTGAACCCGGACGCGGCCCGCAGCTCCCAGTCCCCGAGCCGCTCGCTCTCCACGGGCCGCCAGGCCCGCGCGGCGACCCGGGCCAGTTCCTCGTACGAGGCGGCCGGACCACGGCGACGCGCCGGAGCGGCGGGCACGACCTTGCCCGCGACCAGCGAGGATTCCGCGATGCGGACGCTCTCGCCGCTCTTGCGTGTGATCAGCAGCACACCGTTGTCCCATGATGTGAGAACGCCGACCGTGTCGGTGAACTTCTCACCCGGAGCCGCGTGTTCGATCAAGCTCCGTACGGAGACCCGTTTGCCCACGTCAGCGGCGGTGATGGCCACCTTGAGACGCCCGGCGGCTGAGATTTCCACAGGTCCGTACACCCCTCCTGTTCGGATCATGCCCAAGAACGGAGATACTAGGGGCGGGCATCGACGACGCCGCGCTCCCGCGCGCCAGGCGGCGGAGCCTGAGGAGGCCCGCCAGCGCCCTATCGAGGAGGAACGACAGCGTGACCTACGTCATCGCGCAGCCTTGTGTCGACGTCAAGGACAAGGCGTGCATCGAGGAGTGCCCGGTCGACTGCATCTACGAGGGCTCCCGGTCCTTGTACATCCACCCGGACGAATGCGTCGACTGTGGTGCCTGTGAGCCGGTCTGCCCGGTCGAGGCGATCTTCTACGAGGACGACACCCCGGAGGAGTGGAAGGACTACTACAAGGCGAACGTCGAGTTCTTCGACGAGCTCGGCTCGCCCGGCGGCGCCAGCAAGCTGGGGCTGATCGAGCGCGACCACCCCTTCATCGCCGCGCTGCCGCCGCAGGCCTAGCCACCGCAAGCGGCCCGCACACCGCGCCGCCTCGGTCCCGTACGGCCTGATCACGGATCACGCGTCCTGATCGCCGCACGGGACCGAGGCGTTTGCCTACGACGGCTCGTACGTACCAGAAAGTGAGCCAGAACCGTGTCCGCAGTCTCCGACCGTCTCCCCGCTTTTCCCTGGGACAAGCTGACGCCGTTCAAGGCCACGGCCGCCGCCCACCCGGACGGCATCGTGGACCTGTCCGTCGGCACCCCGGTCGACCCGGTCCCCGAGCTGATCCAGAAAGCGCTGGTCGACGCGGCGGACTCGCCGGGCTATCCGACGGTCTGGGGCACGCCTGAGCTGCGTGACGCGATCACCGGCTGGGTCGAGCGCCGCCTCGGCGCCCGCGACGTCACCCACCGCCACGTCCTGCCGATCGTCGGCTCCAAGGAACTCGTCGCCTGGCTCCCGACCCAGCTGGGCCTCGGCCCCGGCGACCGGGTGGCCTACCCGCGGCTGGCCTACCCGACGTACGAGGTGGGCGCCCGCCTGGCCCGTGCCGAGTACGAGGTCTACGACGACCCGACGGAGCTGGACCCCGAGGGTCTGAAGCTCCTCTGGCTGAACTCCCCGTCGAACCCCACGGGCAAGGTCCTTTCGAAGGCGGACCTCACCCGGATCGTGGCGTGGGCCCGTGAGCACGGCATCCTGCTCTTCTCCGACGAGTGCTACCTGGAGCTGGGCTGGGAGGCCGACCCGGTCTCGGTGCTGCACCCCGACGTCAACGGCGGCTCGTACGACGGCATCGTGTCCGTCCACTCCCTCTCCAAGCGCTCGAACCTCGCGGGCTACCGCGCGGCCTTCCTGGCCGGCGACCCGGCCGTCCTGAGCCCTCTCCTGGAGATCCGCAAGCACGGCGGCATGATGACGTCCGCGCCGACGCAGGCGGCGGTCGTGGCGGCCCTGAGCGACGACGACCACGTCCGCGTCCAGCGCGAGCGCTACGCGTCCCGCCGGGCCCTCCTGCGCGAGGCTCTGCTGTCCCACGGCTTCCGCATCGAGCACAGCGAGGCCAGCCTCTACCTGTGGGCCACCCGGGGCGAGTCCTGCTGGGACACGGTCGCCCACCTCGCGCAACGAGGCATCCTCGTGGCCCCGGGCGATTTCTACGGCTCGGCCGGCGCGGAGTTCGTCCGCGTGGCGCTGACGGCGACGGACGAGCGGATCGCGGCGGCGGTGCGGCGTCTGTAGCCCCCGCGGGCCGTCAGCGAAGCGGAACACGGCGAAGGGGTCCAGGGAATTCCCTGGAC
>NZ_JBHUTX010000078.1:0-21051 GCF_042671245.1 Streptomyces sp. NPDC057099 | reverse complement strand
GTCGTCCTTCGTCTCATCGTTCTCTTCGCCCTCGATGACCGGGATCAGGGAGAGCTTGCCGCGGGAGTCGATCTCGGCGATCTCGACCTGGACCTTGTGGCCCACACCGAGGACGTCCTCGACGTTCTCCACGCGCTTGCCGCCGGCGAGCTTGCGGATCTGCGAGATGTGCAGCAGACCGTCCTTGCCCGGGAGCAGCGACACGAACGCGCCGAAGGTGGTCGTCTTCACGACCGTACCCAGGTAGCGCTCGCCGACCTCCGGCATGGTCGGGTTGGCGATGCCGTTGATCGTGGTGCGGGCGGCCTCGGCGGACGGTCCGTCGACCGCGCCGATGTAGATCGTGCCGTCGTCCTCGATCGTGATGTCGGCGCCGGTGTCCTCCTGGATCTGGTTGATCATCTTGCCCTTGGGGCCGATGACCTCACCGATCTTGTCCACGGGGATCTTGACGGTGATGATCCGCGGGGCGTTCGGGGACATCTCGTCCGGCGTGTCGATCGCTTCCATCATCACGTCGAGGATGTGGAGGCGGGCGTCACGGGCCTGCTTGAGAGCGGCGGCCAGGACGGAGGCCGGGATGCCGTCCAGCTTGGTGTCGAGCTGGAGGGCGGTCACGAAGTCCTTCGTGCCGGCGACCTTGAAGTCCATGTCGCCGAAGGCGTCCTCCGCACCGAGGATGTCGGTGAGGGTGACGTAGTGCGTCTCGCCCTCGATCTCCTGGGAGATCAGGCCCATGGCGATACCGGCGACCGGGGCCTTCAGGGGCACACCGGCGTTCAGCAGCGACATGGTGGAGGCGCAGACCGAGCCCATGGACGTCGAGCCGTTGGAGCTCAGCGCCTCGGAGACCTGGCGGATCGCGTAGGGGAACTCCTCGCGCGTCGGCAGGACCGGCACGAGGGCGCGCTCGGCGAGGGCACCGTGGCCGATCTCGCGGCGCTTCGGGGAGCCGACGCGGCCGGTCTCGCCGGTGGAGTACGGCGGGAAGTTGTAGTTGTGCATGTAGCGCTTGCGCGTCACCGGCGACAGCGTGTCGAGCTGCTGCTCCATGCGGAGCATGTTCAGCGTCGTGACACCCAGGATCTGGGTCTCGCCACGCTCGAACACGGCGGAGCCGTGCACCCGCGGGATGGCCTCGACCTCGGCGGCCAGGGTGCGGATGTCGGTGACACCGCGGCCGTCGATGCGCTTCTTCTCCTTGATGACGCGCTCACGGACCAGGGTCTTGGTCAGCGAGCGGTACGCGGCGGAGATCTCCTTCTCGCGGCCCTCGAACTCCGGCAGGAGCTTCTCGGCGGCGAGCGCCTTGACGCGGTCCAGCTCGGACTCGCGCTCCTGCTTGCCGGCGATGGTCAGCGCGGAGGCGAGCTCCGGGCGGACGGCGGCGGTGAGCGCCTCGAGGACGTCGTCCTGGTGGTCCAGGAAGATCGGGAACTCGCCGGTGGGCTTGGCGGCCTTGGCGGCGAGGTCCGACTGGGCCTTGCAGAGGACCTTGATGAAGGGCTTCGCGGCGTCCAGACCGGCGGCGACGACCTCCTCGGTCGGCGCCTCGGCACCGCCCTCGACCAGCTTGATGGTCTTGTCGGTGGCCTCGGCCTCGACCATCATGATCGCGACGTCCCCGTCCTCCAGGACACGGCCGGCGACGACCATGTCGAAGGCGGCGTCCTCGAGCTCGGTGTGCGTCGGGAAGGCCACCCACTGGCCGCGGATCAGCGCGACGCGGACGCCGCCGATCGGGCCGGAGAAGGGCAGGCCGGCCAGCTGCGTGGACGCGGAGGCGGCGTTGATCGCCACGACGTCGTACAGGTGGTCGGGGTTGAGCGCCATGATCGTGGCGACGACCTGGATCTCGTTGCGCAGGCCCTTCTTGAAGGACGGGCGCAGCGGGCGGTCGATCAGGCGGCAGGTGAGGATGGCGTCCTCGGAGGGACGGCCCTCACGGCGGAAGAAGCTGCCGGGGATCTTGCCGGCGGCGTACATCCGCTCCTCGACGTCCACCGTCAGGGGGAAGAAGTCGAGCTGGTCCTTGGGGTTCTTGGAGGCGGTGGTGGCCGACAGCACCATGGTGTCGTCGTCCAGGTACGCCACGGCGGAGCCGGCGGCCTGCTTGGCCAGGCGGCCCGTCTCGAAGCGGATGGTGCGGGTGCCGAAGGCGCCATTGTCGATGACGGCCTCGGCGTAGTGGGTCTCGTTCTCCACTAGCGTTATCTCCTCGTCTTCGTCTCCTGCTGCCCGTGTGGCAGGGGGACGGTTGCGGAGAGCGCGCCGTGCTGTGCGGGCCGGTCTTCGATCGAAGCACCCGGGGCTCGCATTCCCCCGGGGGCCACTACCGAGGACCGGCGGCGGCTAGGTGCGCTTCTCCTCGTTCTGTGTCGTACGTCCTGTGTCGTACGACATGCGTTCTGCTACCACACTACAAAGGGGTGGTGACACTCCGCACGTACAGCAAAGGGAGCGGTCCCCTTTCCCCGGGAACCGCTCCCCTCACGACGTCTTACTTGGCGCCCGCCGCACCACGGCGGATGCCGAGGCGGTCGACCAGCGCACGGAAGCGCTGGATGTCCTTCTTCGCCAGGTACTGGAGAAGGCGGCGACGCTGACCCACGAGAATCAGCAGGCCACGGCGGGAGTGGTGGTCGTGCTTGTGGGTCTTGAGGTGCTCGGTCAGGTCCGAGATGCGGCGCGAGAGCATGGCGACCTGGACCTCGGGGGAGCCGGTGTCGCCCTCCTTCTGGCCGAACTCGGTGATGATCTGCTTCTTCGTAGCGGCGTCGAGCGGCACGCGTACTCCTCGTAGTCTGTGATGGCCACCGAGTGCCCCCGGTCTGTGTCTCGGGGGAGCTTCCGTTACTCGGGAGGCGGGGATCCGCTGGGCGCGGCCTCCAGGGCGGTGGGCTCCGGGGGTGCGTACACAAACGGCCGTCGACCAGGGTACCAGGCGGCCAGGGGCCTCTTTGCCCTGGTCTCCCAACCTCCCGGACGGGACGGTGGGGGCCACTAGGGTGAGCGGGTTCGGATCGTCCGTACGTCGATGATCCGCACTTCGGGAACGGTACGTCGGGAAGGGGTCGCTGCGGCATGGCGGAGACGGCTGAGGAGATCAAGGCACGCAAGGAGCGGGAGCGGGACGAGCTCTACGCCCTCGACATCTCCGGTGTGGAGTGGCACAGCGCGCCGGGCACCGAGGAGCACGAGGAGCGGGTCGAGATCGCGTACCTGCCCGAGGGGGCCGTGGCCATGCGGTCCTCGCTCGACCCGGACACGGTGCTGCGCTACACCGAGGCGGAGTGGCGGGCGTTCGTGCTGGGGGCGCGGGACGGCGAGTTCGATCTGGAGCCGGGGGCGCACGACGGGGAGCCGCAGGCGGAGGCCGGGCGGTAGGTGTCGCGGAGCGCGACGAGGGGTGAGCCGGTGACCGGCCGCCCCTCGTCGCCTTTTTCGTGAGTCGCCTCTTTTGGTGAGTCGCCTCTTTTTGCTGACCTCAAGGCACCTTTCCGGCAAGGTGGTTCGAGGTTCTTCACGTTTATCGCCCTTTTTGTTCACCAAAGTGTGTGCTGCGTACGTCACTTCCGGGCAGCTTCTGAGCAGGTTGTGACGCGGCGGACAGGCGCTCGGGGGTGGACGGGCCTGCCGAGGCGGGGCTTGTGGTGATTAGGCTGGGACGGGGCGCCACGTCAGAACCCGTGGAGTGGGCGTCGGTGCCTCAGGGGGAGAGCGGGGCGCCTGTGGATCGGACGACCTCGGACGACCTCGGTACGCCTCAAATCGACTTCGTACGACGTCGGACGACAAGCAAGGGTCGCCCCAGCACGGCATGAGGGTGCTCGACCACACCAGGAGGAACACTGTGAGCAGCGATCGGGACGGGATCCGCGGGGGCTGGGCGACACCCGGCGATGACCAGCCCGACGCGGAGTCCGCAGCAGAGGTGACGGGCGAGTTCACCATCGACTACGCGCCGCCCGCCTGGTACACGCAGAACGCCTCGGCGAGTTCGGGCTCGGGGCAGGGGGCGGGTGCGTCCGAGGACTCCAGTGCTTCGGGGGCGCCCAAGGGGCCGGTGCCGCCGCTGCCGGGGCTCACTCCGCCGCCGCACGCGAATGCCTCCGCCGGGACCTCGTCCCTTCCGGGGCAGACCTCCGGTCCGTCTCAGGCTCCGGCTCCCGCGCCCGGGGCGCCTTTCACGCCGCCCGCGCCGGCGCCCGCTCCCGGCGCTCCGTTCACGCCGCCCGCACCCGCGCCGGGGACGCCCTTCACTCCGCCCGCGCCCTCCGGGGAGGGTCCTTCCGCCGTTCCCAGGCTTCCGATGAAGGGCGGCTTCGAGCCGCAGGGGTCGCAGCCGCAGGGGCGGCCCGAGACGCCCGCGGCGGATCCGGCCTCTCCCACGGCCGTGCCGAACATCCCCGTCGGTGGGTTCCAGGCGCAGTGGACGCCGTCGGCTCCGCCGGAGGCCCCGGTCGCGCCCGCCACTCCGGAGCAGCCTCCGGTGGCTCCCGCCGCCGCGGAGGTTCCGGCGACGCCGGCGGCTCCGGATGCTGCGGACACTCCCGCTGCTCCGCACACTCCGGCTGCCGGGGATGCCGAGTCGGGGAACGGTGATCTGGAGAGCGGTGCCACCATGCGCTTCTCCGCCGTCGCCCTGAAGCGGGAGATCGCGGAGCGTGCAGCCGAGGCGGAGGTCGAGGCCCGGCTGGACGCGGTGGAGGAGGAGCAGGACAAGGACAAGGACAAGGTCGAGGTCGCGGTCGAGGACAAGGACGAGGTCGAGGAGGCGGACTCGGGCGGTGACGTCGAGGGTGCGCCCTCTGATGACGCCGACGAGGACGGTGACGGCGTCGCCTCCGAGCCTGCGGATGCGGCGGACTCGGTTGACGTGGCTGACGTGGCCGACGTCGCTGACGTGTCCGGTGCGGACGCCCCTGCCTCCGACGATGCCGAGGACGAGGACGAGGACGAGGCTTCGGAGGATGCGGCGGCGGAGGCCGGCGAACCTCAGGACTGGGTGCCTGCGCCCCCGGCGCCGCCCGCGCCCGTGGATGCCGTGCCCGCGGAGGAGGACTCCGCCGCACCCGAGCCGGCCGGCGCGGAGCCCGAGGACACTCCTCTTACGGACGCCCGGCCCGTGAGCTCCGAGCCCGTCGACGCGGAGCCCTCGGACGCCGTGCCTGCCGACGCCGCTCCCGAGGACAGCGTTCCGCAGGACGCCGCCGGGCCGGGTGCGACCGACGCCCCGCCCGCCTGGACTCCCCCGGCCCCACAGGGCGTGCCGCCGCTGCCACCGTCGTACCAGCCGGCCGCGCCGGCGCCCGCGAGCCAGTGGCCCGCACAGCCGCAGGCACAGCCCACGGATCCGGACGCGCCGGCCCAGCCGCAGCCGACGGCCGCGCAGGGGCAGCCGCCCGTGCCGCCCCAGCCGTCGGTACCGGCCCAGCAGCCGCCGTTCCAGCCGCAGGCGCCGCAGCCCGCGCCTGCCGCCTGGAACCAGCAGGCGGCACCCACGCCGCCGCACCAGCCGCCCGCCCAGCCCGCACCGCAGCCCGGCGGCTACGGCTTCCCGCAGCAGGGCGGTCCGGCCCCGGCCGCGCCCCACGCGCAGGGTGGCTACGGCTTCCCGCAGCAGGGCGCACCCACCCCGGCGGCCCAGCAGCCCCCGGCCCAGCAGCCCGACACCCCGCCGGCCCCCGCGCCCAACCCGCAGGGTGGCTACGGCTTCCCCCAGCAGGGCGCACCCAACGCACAGGGCGGCTACGGCTTCCCCCAGCAGGGCGCCCCGGCCCCGGCCGCTCAGCAGCCCGACACCCCTCCGGCCCCCACGCCCAACCCGCAGGGTGGCTACGGCTTCCCGCAGCAGGGCGCACCGGCTCCGACAGGGCCCAACCCCCAGGGCGGCTACGGCTTCCCCCAGCCCGGTGCCCCCAACGCCCAGGGCGGCTACGGCTTCCCCCAGCAGCCCCCGGCCCAGCCGCAGCCGCAGCCCGGCGTGCCCCCGCAGGCGCAGCCGCCGTACCCCGGGCAGGCCGAGCAGCCGGGGCACCCGGGACAGCAGCCCGTGGACCCGCGGACCGGGGCCGCCTGGCCGCAGCCCATGCAGCACGACCAGCGGCAGCCGACCAACCCCGGGGCCGCTCCACTCGGTTACACCGCTGCCGTGGAGCTGTCGTCCGACCGGCTGCTCAACAGCAAGAAGCAGAAGGCGAAGAGCAGCCGTCCGGCGGCCGGTGGCGGTCGGTTCAAGATCGGCGGCAAGAAGGAGGAGGCCGAGCGGCAGCGGAAGCTGGACCTGATCCGCACGCCCGTGCTGTCCTGCTACCGGATCGCCGTGATCAGCCTCAAGGGCGGCGTGGGCAAGACGACCACGACCACCGCGCTCGGCTCCACGCTCGCCACCGAGCGGCAGGACAAGATCCTCGCGATCGATGCCAACCCGGATGCCGGCACCCTCGGGCGCCGAGTGCGGCGGGAGACCGGGGCCACGATCCGTGACCTGGTCCAGGCGATCCCGCACCTCAACTCGTACATGGACATCCGGCGCTTCACGTCCCAGGCTCCGTCCGGGCTGGAGATCATCGCCAACGACGTCGACCCGGCCGTCTCCACGACCTTCAACGACGAGGACTACCGGCGCGCGATCGACGTGCTGGGCAAGCAGTACCCGGTGATCCTCACCGACTCCGGTACCGGTCTGCTCTACAGCGCCATGCGCGGGGTGCTGGACCTCGCCGACCAGCTCATCATCATCTCGACCCCGTCCGTGGACGGCGCGAGCAGCGCGAGCACGACGCTGGACTGGCTGTCCGCGCACGGATACTCCGACCTCGTCTCGCGGTCCCTCACCGTCATCTCCGGTGTGCGCGAGACCGGCAAGATGATCAAGGTCGAGGACATCGTGTCGCACTTCGAGACGCGCTGCCGCGGTGTCGTCGTCGTGCCGTTCGACGAGCACCTCTCCGCCGGTGCCGAGGTCAACCTCGACATGATGCGGCCGAAGGTGCGGGAGGCGTACTTCAACCTCGCGGCGCTGATCGCCGAGGACTTCACCCGTCACCAGCAGGCGCACGGCCTGTGGACCTCCGACGGCAACCCGCCGCCGGTGGCCGCCCCGCCGCTGCCCGGCCAGCAGGTCCCGGGCCAGGCTCCGTACCCCGGCCAGCCGGGCCCCGACCAGCAGGTTCCCGGGCAGCCGGTCCCGGGCCAGCCGGGCCCGTACCCGCAGCAGCCCCAGCCCGGCCAGCCGTACGCGCAGCCGGGACAGCCGTACGCGCAGCCCGGGCAGCCGTACCCCCAGCCGGGGCAGCCCCCGGCCCAGCCCGGTCAGCCGTATCCGCAGGCCGCGGGCCAGCCGCCGTACCCGCAGCAGGGCCAGCCGGGCCCGTACCCGCAGCAGCCGCAGCAGCCACAGCCCGGGCAGCCGTACGCCCAGCCCGGGCAGCCCCCGGCCGCGCCCCCGCAGCCGGGCTACGGCTACCCCCAGCAGGGCCAGCCGGGTCAGCCCGGTTATCCGGCTCAGCCCGACGGTCAGACGCCGCCGCCTCCGCCCCCGACGCAGTAATCGCCTCACCCGATCGGCCCCTTTCGAGGGGCCGATCCCCTTCCTGGCCCGCGCCGTTCCCACTCGGCGCGGGCTTCGGCGCGTTCAGGGGCGAAATCCGTTGCCAGCCCCTGGCCAGGAGGGCGTCAGTGGTCTCGACCAATGGGTGCGGAAAGCTCGCCAATTCGTTATTTCCGCAGGCCACAAGGGGTGAACGTGCCGTTGACGGGTGGAGACGGCCGCTGATACACACTCATCAAACGTCTGACAGCTGATCAACCCGTCCTTCCCGTCCGAGCGATGACGCGAGGTCCGACCATGGGCACGAACGATCAGACACGCAGCCTCCCGCGCGGCCTCCGGCTCGTCGCCGTGGCCGGGGCGGCCGCGCTCACCCTCACCGCCGGGCTCGCCACCCCGCTCGACCCGGCGCCCCAGCAGGCCCGGGCGGCCGACGACGGCAAGGTGCTGACCGTCGCGGTGGCGCAGAGCGTGGACTCGCTCAGCCCGTTCCTGGCGGTCCGGCTGCTCAGTACGAGCATTCACCGGCTCATGTACGAGTACCTGACCAACTACGACCCCAAGGACAACCACGCCATCCCGGGCCTGGCCACCAAGTGGGAGTCGTCGCCGGACAAGCTGACCTGGACGTACACGATCCGCTCCAACTCCAAGTGGTCGGACGGCAAGCAGGCCACCGCCGAGGACGCGGCGTGGACGTTCAACAAGATGATGACCGACGAGGGCGCGGCCACGGCGAACGGCAGCTACGTCGGCAACTTCAAGAAGGTGACGGCCCCGAGCCCCACCGAGCTGGTCGTCGAGCTGAAGAAGCCGCAGGCCACGATGACCTCCCTCGATGTGCCGATCGTGCCGAAGCACGTGTGGGAGAAGGTCTCGGACTTCTCCGAGTTCAACAACGACAAGAACTTCCCGGTCGTCGGGAACGGGCCGTTCACGCTGACCGACTACAAGGCCGACAGCTACGTCCGACTCAAGGCCAACAAGGGCTTCTGGCGCGGGGCCGCGAAGTTCGACGAGGTCGTCTTCCGCTACTACAAGGACCAGGACGCGGCGGTGTCGGCGCTGCGCAAGGGCGAGGTGTCCTTCGTCGCCGGGTCGCCGTCCCTGACCCCCGCTCAGGCGGCTTCCCTGGAGGGCGCGGACAACATCCAGGTCAATGACGCCCCGGGCCGCCGCTTCTACGCCCTCGCCACCAACCCGGGCGCGAAGGCCAAGAACGGCAAGAAGTTCGGCGACGGCCACCCCTCCCTGCTGGACCAGCGGGTGCGCAACGCGCTGTTCATGGCCGTCGACCGCGAGGCCATCATCGAAAAGGTGTTCCAGGGACACGCGGTCGAAGGCGAGGGTTACATCCCGCCGCGCTTCCAGAACTACTTCTGGAAGCCGTCCGCCGACCAGAAGCTGGCGTACGACCCGGCCGAGGCGGCCCGGCTGCTCGACCAGGCGGGTTACAAGAAGAACGGCGACGGCAAGCGCGTCGGCAAGGACGGCAGGCCCATCAGCTACCGCGTGCTGTGCCACGCCACCGACCCGAACGACAAGGCGGTCGGCAAGTACCTCCAGGAGTGGTGGGGCGAGCTCGGCATCGGCGTCCAGCTGAACTGCCTGGACAACGTGACCGACCCCTGGCTCGCCGGGAAGTACGACCTGGCGTTCGACGGCTGGTCGGTCAACCCCGACCCGGACTTCGTGATGTCCATCCACACCTGCGGCGCCCTCCCGGCGACCCCCGAGGACACGGGTGCGACGGACAACTTCATCTGCGACAAGAAGTACGACGAGCTCTACGCCCGGCAGCTCGCCGAGTACGACCCCGCCAAACGGGCGGACATCGTCCAGCAGATGGAGTCGCGACTGTACGACCTCGGGTACATGAACGTCATGGCGTATCCGAACGCGGTCGAGGCCTACCGGACGGACCAGATCAAGTCGATCACCACCATGCCGGCGAAGGCGGGGAACATCTACGGCCAGGACGGCTACTGGAGCTGGTGGTCGGCGGTTCCGGCGGACTCCGGCGGGTCGTCGGACAACGCGTCGTCGACCGGGGTCGTGGTCGGGATCGTCGCCGCTGTCGTGCTCCTCGCGGGGCTCGGCGGGTTCGCTGTCATGCGGCGGCGGGCCACCGCCGAGGACCGCGAGTAGCGCGGGCGAGCGGGCATCCATGACCGCTGACGCGACACCCGCGCTGGTCGAGGAGCGGGAACCGGCGGCCGGGCCCCGGGTACGCAAGGGCTCCGCGTACCCGCGGTACCTGGCGGGCAAGGTGGCCGGGGCCGCCGTATCGCTGCTGGCCGTGCTCGTCACCAGCTTCTTCCTCTTCCGGCTGATCCCCGGCGACCCGGTGAAGACCATGACGGGCGGCCGTCAGGTGTCGGCCGAGCAACTGGCCGCCTATCGCAGGGAGTTCGGGCTCGACCTGCCGCTGTGGCGGCAGTTCACCGACTACTGCGGCAAGGCGCTCACGGGCGACTTCGGGACGTCGTACCAGTTCCGCGCGCCCGTCGTCGACAAGATCACCGAGGCGCTGCCGAACACCCTGCTGCTCACCGGGACCGCCTTCGTCCTGTACACCGCGCTGGGCATCTTCCTCGGCACGCGCTCGGCGTGGCGGCGCGGCACGGTCGGGGACCGGGTCAACACCGGTCTCGCGCTGACGCTGTACTCCATCCCGTCCTTCTGGCTCGGGCTGCTGCTGATCATCGTGCTGTCGGTGGGCATCGGCCCGCTCCCCGGGATGTTCCCCACCGGCGGCATGGAGTCGGGCGGCAAGGAGGGCTTCGCGTACGTCCTCGACGTGGCGCACCATCTGGTGCTGCCGGTGGCGACGCTGGTGGCGGTGGAGTACGGGCAGACGCTGCTGGTCACGCGGTCGGCGCTGCTGGACGAGATGGGCAGCGACTATCTGACGACCGCGCGGGCCAAGGGGCTGCGCGACGACCTCGTGCGGCGCCGGCACGCCGTGCCGAACGCGCTGCTGCCGACCGTGACGCTGATCTTCATCAACCTCGGCCGGACGGTGGCGGGCGTGATCCTCGTGGAGACGGTGTTCTCCTGGCCCGGGCTCGGCGGGCTGTTCTACCAGGCCCTGAGCGTGCCCGATCTGCCGCTGGTGCAGGGTCTGTTCTTCGTGTTCGCCGCCGCGGTGATCGTGATGAACACCCTCGCCGACCTGGTCTATCCGCTGCTGGACCCCCGGGTGGCCCGATGACGACGACGACCGAGACGGCCCTGAGCCCGCGCGCCCTCGCCCGGCAGCGCCGCCGGGCCTCCGTCGCGCGCTTCTGGCGGCAGTACCGCGCCGAGCGGGCGGGGCTGTACGGCCTGACCGCGCTCGCGCTGTGCGCGCTGCTGGCCTTGTTCGCTCCGCTGTTCGTCGGCTCGGACGTGAGCAGTGTGACCGAGGCGCCGGGGCGTCCGATGCAGAGCCCGAGCGCCGAGTTCCCGCTCGGCACCGACCAGTTCGGCCGTGACCTGCTGGGCCTGGTGATCTGGGGCTCGCGGGTGTCGCTGCTGGTCGGGCTGCTGGCCGCCGTGCTGTCGGTGGCGATCGGCACGCTGATCGGGGTGACGGCCGGGCATTTCAAGGGCTGGTACGCGACGGTGATGATGCGGATCACCGACTGGTTCCTGGTCATGCCGACGCTGGTGCTGGCGATCGCCCTGGCCACCGTGATGTCCCGCTCGCTGACCACGACCGTCGTGGCGATCGGCGTCACCACCTGGCCGACCACGGCCCGGCTGGTGCGGGCGCAGACGCTGGCGGTGGAGACCCGGCCGTACATCGAGCGGGCCAAGGCGCTCGGCGGCGGGCACGGGCACATCATGTCCCGGCACGTCCTGCCCAACGTCATGCCGCTGGTGCTGGCCCAGACGACCCTGATCATCTCCTCGGCGATCCTCGCCGAGGCGACACTCGCCTTCCTCGGCCTGGGCGACCCCACGGTCGTGTCGTGGGGCGGGCTGCTGCAGGACGCGCGGGAGGCGGGCGCGGTCAGTGCCGGGGACTGGTGGTACCTGGTACCGCCGGGCATCGCCATCGCCGTGGTGGCGCTGGCGTTCACGCTGTGCGGACGGGCCGTGGAGTCCGTCCTCAACCCCAGGCTGGGGGTGTCACGTTGAGTCTGCTCGACGTCAGGGATCTGACGGTGACGTACGCGGGCGGTGCGGCCGCCGTGCGCGGCGTCGACCTGCGCCTGGACGCGGGCCAGAAGCTCGGCCTGGCCGGCGAGTCCGGCTGCGGCAAGTCCACGCTGGCCCTGGCCCTGCTGCGGCTGCTGCCGACGGGCACCCGGATCACCGGGGAGGTGCTCCTCGACGGCGAGGACGTGCTGACGATGAAGTGGGGCCGGGTGCGGGCGGTCCGCTGGGCGGGAGCCTCCGTCGTCTTCCAGGGCGCGATGCACTCGCTGAACGCCGTGCACCGCATCGGCGACCAGATCGCCGAGCCGATCCTGCTGCACAGGAAGGCGACTCCGGCCGGAGCGAAGAAGAAGACCGGCGAGCTGCTGGAGCAGGCCGGCCTGCCCGCCGCCCGCGCGGACGCCTACCCGCACGAGCTGTCCGGCGGCCAGCGCCAGCGCGTGATGATCGCCATGGCGCTGGCCTGCGACCCCCGGCTGGTCATCGCCGACGAGCCGACCACCGCGCTCGACGTGATGATCCAGGCGCAGATCCTCCGGCTCATCGAACAGCTCGTGGCCGACCAGGATCTCGGTCTGATCATGATCAGCCACGATCTGGCGGTCCTGGCCGACACCTGCGACCGGCTCGCGGTGATGTACGCGGGCCGGGTGGTCGAGGAGGGCCGGGCCGCCGAGGTGTACGAGAACGCCCGGCACCCGTATGCCAGGGCCCTGTCGGCCGCGTTCCCGCGCATCGGCGACCCGTCGTCCCGCTTCGCGCCGCAAGGACTGGCGGGCGACCCGCCCGACCCGTCCGCGCTGCCGTCCGGCTGCACGTTCCATCCCCGGTGCCCGGTGGCACTGGAGTCCTGCGTCGAGGAGGACCCGGTGCTGCGCGAGGCCGGGCCCGAACGCCGGGCGGCATGCGTCCTGGTCGGCGATCCGGTGAACGAGGCACGCGAGAATCCCGACGCCCTGGAGGAAGCGAGGCCCGGCACGCCATGACCATGACCCCCGCGGCATCCGACGTCACCACGGCACCCCTGCTGAGCGCCCAGGGCCTGTACGTCACGTTCCCCGGCCGGCACGGCGGGCCCCGGGCCCGCGCGGTGGACGGGGTGGACCTCGACATCCGGCCCGGCGAGATCGTCGCGCTGGTCGGCGAGTCCGGCTGCGGCAAGACGACCCTGGCCCGCTCGCTGCTGGGCCTGGTCGAACCGACCGCGGGCCGGGTCACCTTCGACGGCCGACCCCTGGAGTACTCCGGCCGGTCCCTGAAGGCGTACCGCAAGCGCGTCCAGCTGGTCCTGCAGGACCCGAGCGGCTCGCTCAACCCACGGCACACGGTGTACGACGCGGTCGCCGAGGGGCTGCGCATCCACGGCTACGGCGGCGACGAACGGACCGCGGTCGCCGAGGCCCTCTCCCGGGCCGGGCTACGGCCCCCGGAGCGCTTCTTCCTGCGCTATCCGCACGAGCTGTCCGGCGGGCAGCGCCAGCGGGTCGTCATCGCGGGCGCGCTCGTCCTGGAACCCGAACTCCTCGTCGCCGACGAGCCGGTGGCGTCCCTGGACGCCTCCGTACGCGGTGAGATCCTCGCCCTGCTCCTGCGGCTACGCACCGAGCTCGGCCTGTCCGCGCTGGTCGTCACGCACGACCTGGGCCTGGCGTGGAACATCGCCGACCGGGTCGCCGTGATGTATCTGGGCCGGATCGTGGAGACGGGCGCGGTGGAACAGGTACTGACCGCACCCCGGCATCCGTACACCCAGGCCCTGCTGTCCGTACTCCCGGAGGCCCCGGGCGCCCCGGTGATCCTCACCGGCGAGCCTCCGGACCCGTCGCGCATCCCGTCCGGCTGCCGCTTCCACGTCCGCTGCCAGATCCTCGCCGACGGCGAGGCGGCCCGGGCGGGCGTGGCAGACGCATGCAGGGGCCAGGATCTCGAGGTGCTGAGCGGGGGTGGGGAGTCGCAGGTGGCCTGCCACTGGGCAGTTTCAACAGCGCCCCAAAGGGGCGCGGGGCTGTGCTGATGTGCGGCTCCGCCGCGTGGGCGCGACAAGCCACAAAGCACCCGCAGGCGGCACTCAGCAGCCCTGGACAGCCCCCTCAGCCGCCACCAACTCCCGACACTTCTTGACGTCCTGCCCCATCTGCTCCAGCAGCGCGTCAAGCGTGTCGAACTTGGCCTGCCCCCGCACGAACGCCAGAAAATCGACGGCGACATGCAACCCGTACAGATCCAGCCCGACCCGGTCGATGGCATACGCCTCGACCGTGCGCTCGGTCCCCTCGAACTGCGGATTCGTCCCGACGGAGATCGCCGCCGGCATCACTTCGCCCTGGGCATGCAGCCACCCGGCATACACACCGTCGGCCGGGATGGCCGTGTGCGGCAGCGTCTCGACATTGGCCGTCGGGAAGCCCAGCTCGCGCCCGCGCTGGGCGCCTCGGACGACGACGCCCTCGACCCGGTGCGGCCGCCCCAGGATCTCCCCCGCACCCTCGACATCGCCCTCGCCGACCAACCGCCGCGTCAGCGTGGAGGAGAACGGCTCCCCGCCGCCCGCCTCACCCGTCACGTACAGGTCGACGACCTCGACCTCGAAGTCGTAGGTCTTGCCCTGCGTGGCCAGGAACTCCACGTTGCCGGCGGCCTTGTGGCCGAAGCGGAAGTTGGGGCCCTCGACGACGGCCTTGGCGTGCAGCTTGTCGACGAGCACCTTGACGACGAAGTCCGCCGGGGAGAGCTTCGAGAACTCGGTCGTGAAGGGCAGGATGAGCACCGCGTCCACGCCCAGGTCGGCCATGAGTTCGGCGCGGCGGTGGTGCGGGGCGAGCAGCGGGGGGTGGCTGCCGGGCCGCACGACCTCGCTGGGGTGCGGGTCGAAGGTGACGACGACCGCGGGCACCCCCAGCTCCCGGGCGCGGTTCACGGCATGCCGGATGATCAGCTGGTGTCCGCGGTGGACTCCGTCGTAGGAGCCGATGGTGACGACGCTGCGCCCCCAGTCCTGGGGGATGTCCTCCAAGCCACGCCAGCGCTGCACTGTGCCTGCTCCTTGTCGAAAGCTCGTCGAACCGTGTCCGTGGTTGTCCGTGGTTGCCTCGTGCGCAGGTCTAAGGGTGCCATGCCGCATGCCTCCGGCCCTCATCGGCATGGGCTGTGACAGGACGCACGACGCCCGGGCCGGTCCGGCCCGGCGCCATCCTGTCAGGCGGGGACGCGTACGCCCGCCAGATTCTCGATCATCCGGTGGGTACTCGGCCCGACCACGGCCGCCCACTCCTCGGGCGCGTCGGCCAGCCAGCCGGCCGCGCGGGCGGCGAAACCGGTCACGTGCCGGCCCAGGTCGACGAAGGCGCGGTCGAAGCGGCCGGCGCCCTCCGGGGTGCGCACGAGGAGCAGACCGACGCGGTGGACGAGGTCGCGCAGGTCGTCGCCGCTGTTCCGGGCGGCGGCCTGGAGCAGCGCGTCCAGCACATCGGTGTCGTGCTCGCGGGCCAGGAGCGCGTCGCGCAGTTCGCGGCGCAGCGGGCGGGAGGCGGGGATGCCGGGCGGGGTGAGGACGGCGGCGAGGGCGCACCGCAGCCGTACCGTCCCGCCGTCCAGCAAGCCGCTGACCAGGGGCAGCAGCACGGCCCGTGCTTCCGGGCCCCGGTCGAGCCGCTGGTCGACGTACGCGGCCAGCTGCCCGGCGAGTTCCGGCCGCAGCTCCGCCGCTTCCCGGAGCAGTGCGGCGACCCGCCGGGCCAGGCCGGGCGGGGTGGCGTCGGCGAGCGCCCGCAGTGCCTCCTCCGCGTCCGGCCGCCGCAGCCGCTGCGCGAAGGCGACGAGGACCGGCTCGGGGTGGGCCAGGAGGGCTCCGGCCGGCACGTCCTGAGGGAAGCGCGGGTCGCCCGCCGCGAAGCACTCCAGCGCGCGCGGGAGGTACTTGGCCCGGGTGTGCGGGTCCTGGACGAGGAGGGCGAGTGCGCCACCGTGCAGGGCGTGGCCCGCGGGGCGGGCGAGCAGGGCGAGGGCCGCGTAGCGCAGGAGGGCGCGGTCCTCCCCTGCGCTCACGTGCGGTGCGACACGGAGTCCGTGCGCCACCGCGGCGACCCGGCGCGCCGGCCGCTCGTCGAGCGCCCAGCGGTCCACGGCCCGGCACATCGCCGACGGTTCCTCCTCGGCCAGCACGGCGAGCAGTTCGTCGGCCCGCGGGTGCGCGCGGCCTACGAGCATGTCCGTCAGCTCGTCCAGGGCCCGCCCGCGGTGGGTGTGCAGCAGCGCCTGGGCGGCCGTGGCCACGGTCGCGTGCGGGGTGGCGGGCAGCGGTCGCTCGTCGTCGAACCAGTCGGCGAGCAGCGGTTGCACGCCCGTGGGGTCGGCGGTGAGCTGCCGCGCCACGGCGTCGAGGAAACGGGGACCGGCCTCGCACGGCGGGCCGTCGGCGTGGATCAGCCGCCGCAGCAGCCCGAGGCGCACGTCCCGCGGCAGCCGCAGGCCGGTCCAGAAGGCGGGCCCGACCTCCTCCGGCACGGGCCGCTCCTGCCGCCGCCAGGCCACGACGCGGTCGGCGAGCAGCCGCAGCACCTCGGCGTAGGGAGTCGCGTCGGGCACGGCCGACAGGGTCCCGGCGAGCAGCCGGGCGGCCCACCAGGACCGCGGGTCGGCGTCCAGAGCGTGCACCAGGTCCGCCAGCCGGGAGGCCGTCCGACCGGTGCCGTGCTGGCGGGCGAGGAACAGCAGCGCCTGGATCACGGGCCCGATGCGATGGTGCGGCACGGGGTCGGGCATCGGTTCCTCGCGGCGGTGGACGAGGGCCTGCAGGGCCTCGTCGAGGTCTAGGTGCATGCCCTGGAGCCAGTCGGCGAGTTCCTCGTGGGCGAAGCGGTAGCCGGGTCCGGCGGGCA
The DNA here is from genome assembly GCF_042671245.1 of Streptomyces sp. NPDC057099. NCBI lineage: Bacteria > Bacillati > Actinomycetota > Actinomycetes > Kitasatosporales > Streptomycetaceae > Streptomyces > Streptomyces sp. NPDC057099. The sequence continues at coordinate 4,473 of NZ_JBHUTX010000078.1, read as the reverse complement.
CGAGCAGGCCCTCGTCGAGGACGGCCTGCCCCCAGCCGGTGCCGCCGCCGAGCCGCGCGGGGGCGGGCCCCCACGGGAACACCGCCTCGAACGCCTCCCGGTCCACATCCCCCGGCCCGGGGCCGAGGCCGCGCCGGGCTGCCTCGTGCACCTGCCCGGAGACCTTGGCGGCCAGCCGGCGTACGGCGGTGCCGCGGAGGCCGTTCCCGTCGGCCAGGCGGGCGGCGATACGCAGGGACATCAGGTCCAGGTAGGCCGCGAAGACGTCGTGCCGGTCGGCGGGGGCGGCGGGCACGCCGGGGGCACCGCCGAGGGCGGCCCCGACTTGCCGGTGGACGGTGCCGGCAGGCAGCACCGGCACATCGGCGAAGGCGACCCCGTCGTGCCGTGCGGCGGTGCCGGCAAGCAGGACCGGGGCATCGGCGAGGGCGGCCCGGATCTCGGCGAGCAGCCGGAGGGCCAGGGGATGCCGGGCGTCGGTGTCGGCGAGGGCGCCGTCCGGGATGCCGTGCCGCAGGCGGGCCTCCCGGGCCTCGTCCTCGGTGAGATCGCCGAGGCGTACACACGCGGGCCGCGCTTCCGCACCGGCCGGCCCGTGCAGTACCCCGGCCGGGAACGGCGTCCCCTCCCAGTACTCCGCCCGGCACGCCACGACCAGCCGCGCTCCCGTCTCCCGCAGCCACCGCACCGTCCCGTCCGTCCAGGCGGCCAGACGGCGGGCCAGGGCCGGCGGCATCTCCTCGGGAGCGTCCAGGAGCAGCAGCAGCGGGCGGCCGAAGGCGCGGGCGAGGCCGGCGAGGTGCTCGGGCGTGGTGTCGCCGAGGTCGGCCCGGAAGGGGGCCCGGTCGGCGGCCACGGCCAGGGCGGCCCGGCCCAGCGCCCGGCTCGCCGCGTCCGCCAGCGACGCGTCGTCGTCCCGCAGTTCGGATCCGCGCAGCCACAGCGTGGGGTGCCCGCTGCGGTCCCGGCGGGCCGCGAGCGCCGCGAGTTCCGTCGTACGGCCGCTGCCGGGCGGCCCGACGAGGCCGAGGACGGCGGCCGGGCCTGCCGTGAAGGCGCTGAACTCGGCCGCCACAGCGGCCCGTTCGACGGGTTCCGGAAGGCAGGCGGGGCCGTCCTGTGCCACCGATGTGCCGGTCAGCTCCAGCACTCCGGCCAGGTTGAGGTCGGCGCCGTACGCGGGGACCGTCGCCGCGTTCTCGGCGAGCAGCTCGGCGAGCGGGCCCGCCGCTCCAGGGGCCCGGGGGTGCAGCGGCACGGCGAAACCGACGTCGCTGTGGTCGGAACTGAGCGCCGTACCGAGCACACCGACGACGGCACCGGTCACGGCGTCGAGCACGGGGCCGCCGGCCGCTCCGCCGGCCGGCCGCAGCGCGTCCCGCCCCGCCGTGCCGACCGCCAGCTCCAGCGCGTCGAGACGGTGGGCGTGGTTCCCGGCCGTGTACGTCGCGGCGGCCGAGCCCAGGACACGTGCCTCGCGCCAGCCGCCGGCGGCGATCCGTACATACGTGCCGGTCCGGGTCCCGTCCCGCACGGTGACCGGCAGCGGCGGCACATCGAGGCCGTCGGTGTGGACGAGGGCCAGGTCCAGGGCGGGCAGCGGGGTGACCGCGTCGGCGGTCACGACACGGCGGCGGTCACCGGCCCCGCGCAGGACGAACCGGGGCAGTCCGTCGACGGCCTCGTGGCTGGTGACGAGCGTGCCGTGGTGGTCGGCCAGGAAGCCGGTGCCGCGGGGGCGGCCGGTGAGGTCGTGGATCCGGACGAGGGCTTCTTCGGGGGCCCGGCCCGCCTGCTCCGCTGCCGCCGTTGCCTGATCCGACGCCATCGTCGAGCCTCCCCGCCGTACACCCGTGCCCTCGCGGGTTCGACGGTAGGGGCGAGATGATCAGCGGGACAGGCCGCTGGCCGAAAGCGCCCCCTTCCGCTCCCCCCGTTCACTCCGAGCGCCCGCACGGACGGGTGAACCGAGGGGGACGGCTGGATACACCCTAGGGGTGGGGGAACCGAGGGGGGACCGTGGAGCGGCGGCAGTGGAGGTACCCCGTGGTCGCCGCTCCACGGGCGGAAACCGGTCCCCGGTCCCTCGGTCCGTCCCGGTCCGCCTGTCAGCCGAAGACGGCCAGGCTCTTGGCCTTGCCCCGCTGCTCCTCGACGAGGGCGAGGAAGCCGCCCTCCGGGTCGAAGACGGCGACGGGGCCGGAGCCCGCGTACTCGTCGGGCATCTCCAGCCGTACGCCGTTGGTGAGCAGCTTGGCCCGCCGGGCGTCGACGTCCCAGCGCGGGAAGGCGGCCGTCGCGGCCTCGGCGATCGGCATCACGGTCAGCTCCTGCTGATGCTGATCGAGCGTGCGGGCCGCGTCCAGCTTGTAGGGGCCGACGCGGGTACGGCGCAGGGCGGTGAGATGACCGCCGACACCGAGGTCGGCGCCCAGGTCGCGGGCCAGGGCCCGGATGTACGTACCGGAGGAGCAGACGACCGACACGACCAGGTCGAGTACGGGCGTGCCGTCCTCGGCGACGGCCTCCCTGACGTCGTACACGCCGAAGGAGGAGACCGTGACGGGCCGGGCCGGGATGTCGAACTCCTCGCCCTCCCTGGCCCGCTTGTAGGACCGCACCCCGTTGATCTTGATGGCGCTGACCTTGGACGGCACCTGCATGATGTCGCCGGACAGCTTGGCGACACCGGCGTCGATGGCCTCGCGGGTGACCGCGGAGGCGTCGGCGGAGGAGGTGAGCTCCCCCTCGGCGTCGTCCGTGAGGGTGTTCTGCCCGAGCCGGATGGTGCCCAGGTACTCCTTCTCGGTCAGCGCGAGGTGGCCGAGGAGTTTGGTCGCCCTCTCGACGCCGAGGACGAGGACGCCCGTCGCCATCGGGTCGAGGGTGCCGGCGTGCCCGACGCGTCGTGTTCTGGCGATGCCGCGCATCTTGGCGACGACGTCGTGCGAAGTGAAGCCCGACGGCTTGTCGACGATGACGAGGCCGTCGGGCGTGGTGTGCTTCCGGGTCATTCGGCGGTGTCGTCCGTCTCGTCGTCCTCGTCCGGCTTGCGGTACGGGTCGGCTTCACCGGCGTACTTCGCGCCGGCGGAGGCCTCGCGTACCTTCTCGTCGGACTGGCGCGCCTTGTCGAGGAGGTCCTCGATGTTGCGGGCCGTGTCGGGGAGGGCGTCCATGACGAAGGTCAGGGTCGGCGTGAACTTCACGCCGGCGGCCCGGCCCACCTCGGAGCGCAGGATGCCCTTGGCGCTCTCCAGGCCGGCTGCGGCCTCGTTGCGCTCCTCGTCGTCCCCGTACACGGTGTAGAAGACGGTCGCCTCCCGCAGGTCACCCGTGACACGGGTGTCCGTGATGGTGACGTGCGAGCCGAGCCGCGGGTCCTTGATCCCGCGCTGCAGCTTCTGGGCCACCACCTCTCGGATGAGGTCCGCCAGCCTTTTAGCCCGCGCGTTGTCGGCCACTGGTCCGTCTCCCGTTCTTTCCTGTCTGGGTCGTTCTCTGGGTCGTCAGTCGTCTTCGCCGTGGAAGCGCCGCCTGACGGACAGCAGTTCCACCTCGGGGCGGGCGGCGACCAGCCGTTCGCACCGGTCGAGCACCTCGCTCAGGTGCCCCGCGTCGCCGGATACCAACGCGAGGCCTACGACGGCCCTGCGGTGGAGGTCCATATGGTCCACCTCGGCCGCGCTCACCGCGTACTTGCGCTGGAGCTCGGCGACGATGGGGCGGACGACGGAGCGCTTCTCCTTCAGCGACCGGACGTCGCCGAGGAGCAGGTCGAAGGACAGAGTCCCCACGTACATGTGTATCCGGATGACCCGCCGGTACGGGATCGATGGCCCTGCGGTTGGGTGGCAGGGACATCAAGAACGGTACCGCGAACCTGCCGGTGGCTCGACGGGGTTTCCTTTGCCCGCCCACCCGCCCGACACGGTCGGCCAGAAGACCCGGCCCCCTGGGGCTCCGCCCCAGACCCCGGCCCTCCGCCCGACCGACACCCGACGCGGTGGGTTGGAAGTACTGCCCAGGGCTCCGCCCCGGACCCGGCGGGGACTACGTCCCCTGCACCCCTCACAGGGCTTCACCGCAGCACTCCGGCCGAACTCTCCGCAGCACCCCGGCCGACGCACCTCCCACTCCCGGCCGCGACGCCCGAGCGCCCCGACCAGTTCGCCTGAGCGCCCCCGGCCGACACGCTCCAGCACACCGACCAGCTCACCTCAGTAACCTGGTCCGAACGGCCTCAGCACCCGACCCGGCCTGCCTCAGCAGCCCGGCCTGAATGCCTCGCCGCCCTATCCGGCAGACCTCAGCACCCCGGTCAGAGTGCCTCAGCGCCCCGACCGGCCTGCCTCAGTAACCCGGCCTGAATGCCTCAGCACCCGACCCGGCCCGCCTCAGCAGCCCGGCCCGAACACCTCTCGGCACCCCGACCGGCCTGCCAACGGCCAGCCGGCCGACGCGGCGTATGCCG
>NZ_JBHUTX010000077.1:0-21951 GCF_042671245.1 Streptomyces sp. NPDC057099 | reverse complement strand
GTTGCGCGCTCCTTGGCTTTCGGGGCTTCAGTCGAAGCTGAGGGTGCGGTACACCGTCACGTTGCCGACGAGTTCCTGGCAGGCCTGTGCGGCGGCGGCGAGCTGCGCGGGAAAGGCCGGCGCCGCGGTGTCCAGCAGGACGCCGAGGGTGGTGCCGCTGTGGCCGACGACCACGCCGAGGCCGCCGACGAGGGCGCAGATGCCGGTCATGGGCTCCAGCGACCACTTGTGGCGCAGCGCCTGGTTCATCCGGGCGCTGGCCGTGGCGATCCGGCCCACCTCGGCCAGATCGCGGCGGGCCACTGCGGTCGTGACGCGGTCGAGCAGCCGGGCGTACTCGCGCTGGTCGGCTGGTGTGAACGGCTTGGGCAGGGTGTTGAAGGCCACGGTGTCGACCTCGCCGCCCTCGTCGACGCTGACGACCGCCATCGACGGCAGGGAGCCCAGCCGGCGCCGCAGCCGAACGCTGCGGTGGTGGTAGGCGACGATCGCGGGGTAGAGGACCCCGTCGGTGGGTTCGATGCGCGCCAGGTAGGACTCGATACGCCGGGGCGGCATCGGCACGTCCAGGGCGTTGGCCACGGCCCGTGCGGTGGCCACGAGGTCGGCGGAGGAGCTGGCGAGGCCTTTGCCCTCGGGCAGCGTGCTGTCGATCCGCAGCACGCCGCCGGCGGGCCGGCCCGCGTCCGCCAGGATCATCGAGGTGAGGTGCAGGGCCTTCTTCTTGTGGGCCGGTCGGACCAGCAGTTCGCGGGTGTCCGGGAGCAGTTGGAAGCGCGCCATGGCCCAGCGGGCGACGGGCAGCGTCACCAGGAAGTCGCCGTCCGGCTCGGGCAGTTCACCTTGGAGGAGTTCGCCGAAGGTGCCGAAGGCCGCGCTGACCCCGGTGGCGGTGACACGGCGGTAGGCCGTGTCCGCCGGGAGCGTGCGGAAGCTGGTCACCTGCACTGGTCCTTCCTGTTCTCGTCGCTATCCCCGGCGTTCCGCCGCGGGGCAGGCGGCCCGCACGAGGTCCGCCGCGTCGGCCGGGCGGGCGCTGACGAAATAGTGGCCCCCCTCGGTCAGTTCGTGCAGTGTGACCCGGTCGGAGACCGCCTTCCAGTCCCCGTACGTCTCGGCGAAGCCCGTGGTCGACGCGTCGTCGCGGGCCACGACGACCTCGACGGGCGCCTCGACGCGGTGGGCGGCGGCGTCCTCGTGGACACTCAGGAGATGGGTGTTGGCGGTCAACACGTCGTGACGGTAGGCGCGGCCGACGACATCGGCCCGCTCCGGTTTGAGCGCGTCGAGTTCGACATAGGCGTTGTCGGAGCGCAGACGGGCGAGCAGGGCGGGGTTGCCGGCCTCGGTCACCTCGGCCATCTCGGCGCGCAGGGCGGCGGGGCTCTCCAGGAGGAGGGCACCGACGAAGACGCGTAGGGCGGGTGTCCGGGCCGCTTCGAGGAGACGGGCGGTCTCCAGGGCGGCGGCGGCGCCGGCACAGTGACCCCACAGCAGGACGGGGGTGGTCACGTGGGCGGCTATCTCGTCGGCGACCCGGCGGGCCACGGTCGGCACGTCCACCATGGCTTCCGCGTCGTCGGTGAAGTCGTGTCCGGGTAGTTCCACACCCAGGACGGCGATGCCGTCGCGTTCCAGTTCGGCGGCCAGGGAACGGAAGTTGACGGCGTTGCCACCGGCGTACGGGAAGCAGACCAGGGTGTGGTGCGGGGTGCGGACCGAGGAGAGCGGCTGCAGCAGCCCGGGCGGGGCGGCCTGAGCCGTGCCGCCGGCGCGTTCGTCGAGGGCGGTGGCGAGCTCGGCGAGGACCGGGTGGGCGACCAGGTCCTTCAGGGAGAGGGCGCGGTCGAGGCGGACCAGGAGGCGGACCGCGGCGAGGGAGGTTCCCCCGAGTTCGAAGAAGTTGTCGGCCCGTCCGATGCGTTCGACCGGTACGCCGAGGACCTCGGCCCACAGCATCGCCAGGCGCCGTTCGGAGGGGGTGCTGGGGGCGACGTAGGGGGCGCCCGCGTGGCCGAGGGTGCCGGCGAGACGGGCCAGGGCCTTCTTGTCGGTCTTGCGGTTCTCGGTGAGCGGCAGGCGTTCCAGCTGGTGGTAGTAGGTGGGCAGCATGTACTCGGGCAGGAGGGCGGCGAGGTGGTCGCGGACCTGTTCGGCGGGCACTTGGTCCGGGCCGCTCAAGAACGCGACGAGGTTGCGCTGTTCGCCGATGGTGCCGTCGATGACGACTGCGGCCTCGCGGATCCCGTCCATGGCGAGGAGCTTGTTCTCGATCTCGCCGATCTCGATGCGGAACCCGCGGATCTTGACCTGCTCGTCGCGCCGTCCGAGGTACTCGATGCGTCCCTCGGGCAGCCAGCGCCCGTAGTCGCCGGTTCGGTACATACGGGTGTCCGGGCGGAACGGGTCGGGGACGAAGGCCTCCCGGGTGCGTTCCTCGTCGTTGATGTAGCCGCGGCCCACGCACACGCCGGAGAAGGCGATCTCCCCGGGGGAGCCGAGCGGCACGAGGTCGAGGTCGGCGTCCAGGATGTAGGTGTTGACGTTGCGCAGGGAGCGGCCGACGGTGACGAAGTCGCGTTCGGGAACCCGGTCCAGGATCTCGTGCATGGTGTCGTCGGAGACCTCGGTGGCACCGTAGGCGTTGGCCAGTTTGATGCCGGGATAGGCCGCGAACCAGCGCTGCACCAGCTCGTACTTGAGGGCCTCGCCGGTGACCGACACGATGCGCAGCACGCCGAGGTCGCGGGGGTGCTGCTCGACGTGGGTGAGCAGGACCTCCAGGTAGGAGGGGACGATCTGGGCGACGGTGACCCTCCCGCGGACGATCTCGTCGAGGAAGCCGGCAACGTCCAGCAGCACCTCGGTGTCGACGACGCGGACGGTGCCGCCGGTCATGAGCGGCGCGGCGAACTGCCACAGAGAGATGTCGAAGCACTGGGACGCGGTCTGGGTGACGACCTCGCCGGGCCCCTCCCCCATCTCCATGTCCTCGATCTTCATGTAGAGGTGGTTCAGGAAGCCGATGTGCTCGCACAGCGCGCCCTTGGGCGCGCCGGTGGAGCCGGAGGTGAAGTAGATGTACGCCGCCTGCCCGGGGGTGACGGCGACGGCGGGTGGTTCGGTGGGGCCGCCGGCCGCATGGATCGCCGGGACGGACAGGGCGACGGGCGGTTCGGTGACGGCCGCGCTCGCGTCGCTGACGAGTTTCTCGCTGCCTGGTTCGGTGAGCGCGAAGGCGCAGTCGCTGCGGTCGAACTGGGCGGCGACGCGGTCAGCGGGGAAATCGGGGCGCACCGGCAGGTAGACGCCGCCGGCCTTGAAGACGCCGAGGGCGGCGGCGATCCAGTCGAGGGTGCGGTCCATGACGACGGCGACCACGTCCTGCGACCCGGCACCCGCGGCGAGCAGGGCGTGGGCGACGCGGTTGGCTCGCGCGTCCAGTTCGGCGTATGTCCACCGCAGGTCGCCGTGGACGGCGGCGACGGCGTCGGGGGCGGTGCGCACGCGCTCCTGGAACAGGTCGACGAAGGTCTTGTCGGGCAGCTCGGCACGCGGCCCGGCGAGTCCGTACAGCTGCGTCTCGGTCTCCGCCGTGGACAGCAGGCCCTGCCGGTCGTGACGTTCGCCCGGGCCGGCGGTGAGGAGCCGCAGCGCGGTGAGGTGGTAGCCGGCGAGGCGTTCGGCGTAGGAGGTGTCGAGTGCGCTCCGGTCGTGGTGGATGTGCAGGGCGAGTCCCTGCCGGTCGTGCTGCCAGGCCACGTGCAGCACGGCCCCGTCGGGCAGTGCGCTCTCGGGTGCGGCGGAGTCGGCGAGTCCCGACAGGTCGAGTAGGACTTCGGGTCGGGCCGCGGTGTGGGGCGGAGCGGCTGTGGCCGTGGCGGCGGTGGTGACCAGGTCCGCCCAGGTGGCGGGGGCGGCGACGGTCAGGCTCAGGGCGATCTCCGCGGCGCCCGGATGCTCGGGCCTGAAGCCGATGAGCAGATGGGGCTCGGAGGTGACGGTGGCCAGTACCCGCGCGTGGGCGGCGGTCAGCAGGGTCGCGAGGGTGGTGCCGAGGTCCGCTGCGGTGCGTTCCAGCGCCGCCGCCAGGTCGGCGGGCAGCCGCGTCTCATGGGTGCCGGTGCCCGGTTCCCCGCCGGACGGGGCGGTCCAGCGGGGAATTCTGGTGAACGTCTCTGCCTTCGGGTCGTCGATCATCGGCCCCCGACTCCTTCTTCCGCTGAGTGCGATGCTTCCGGGACGTGCGGTTCCGGCGCCTCGGCCGGAGGGTCCAGGTGGACGGCGATCAGCCGGGTGGCGGTGTCGGCGCGCTCCGCGGCCCGCTCCGCGTCGGGCCCGGTTGCGACGACGCAGGCGAGGCGGTCCTGGAACGAGTGCGTGATACGGATTGCCCGGCCGGCGGCGGTGCCGGTGGTCACGGCGACGACGCCGGGGGCCGCCGCGGCGGCCTCGGTCCCGTCGACGGCCGTGACCCGCCCCTCCCGTTCGGCCCGCAGGAAACGCACGGCCGCGTGTCCGGCAATGGACACCGTCAGCGCGGGGGTGTGGCCGGCCGCCCGGTCGATGACTGCGGCCACGAGGTCGACGCCGGTGGCGGCGCGGACGGCCACGGGAATCATGCCGCCGGCCAGGCGCGGGTTGACCTCGATGACGACGGGCCCCTGGTCCGACAGGCGCAGTTCGGTGTGGGCCGCGCCCCAGCCCAGGCCGAGCGCGGCGAGCGACCGCAGGGCGGTGTCGCCGAGCGCCTCGGCGATGGCGACGGGCACGCGGGCGGGTACGTCGTGTCCGGTCTCCACGAAGTACGGCTCGGCCCCGAGGTGTTTGGCGACGACGGCGACCACGGTGCCGTCGAACGACTCGACCGAGAACTCCGGCCCGTCGACAGCCTCTTCGACGAGGAACCGGGTGGGTACGCGGTTGCCGCGCTCGTCGGTGGCGCGGCCGAGCAGTTCGCGGGCCCAGTGTTCGGTCTCGCTCCGGTCCCGGCACAGACGGACCCCGGTGGAGCCCGATCCGCTCACGGGCTTGAGGACCACGGGGTGGCCGATCTCGTCGGCGGCTGCGAGTGCCTCGGCCACGCCCTCGACGGCCCGGAACGCGGGGACGGGCACCCCGGCGGCGGCGAGGGCACGGCGCTGGGCGTCCTTGTCGCGGCAGCGGGTGACGGCATCACCGTCGGGGCCGGGCAGGCCGGACTTGGCGGCGGCGTCGGCGGCGGCCGCGACGAAGTACTCGGAGCTGGAGGCGATCGCGGCGAGTCCGCCGTCGGCGGCGAGTGCGGCGCAGGCGTCGAGCACGGCGGGCAGGTCGCCGGTGTCCAGGATCCGGGTGTCCACGCCGTCCTGGTCGGCATACGGATAGCGGTCCGGGTCCCGGGTCAGCAGCACCGGACGCATACCGCGGGCGCGCGCGGTGGCGCAGAACTCCCGCCCGGTGCCGGTGGTGTTGCTCTCCAGGAACGCGAACCACGGCCCCGGGGCGCCGCCTCGGCCCCAGGGCTCGCGGCGGTTCTCGCGTTCCGTGTCCTGTCGTGCTGCCTCGCTCACGCTCTGCCTCCTGTTGCGTGCCGGGCCAGGACCGTTCCGACCGCCTCTTCGAGCGTGTGGTCGGCGTGGCGGACGCGGGCCCGCAGCGCGGTGAGCCAGTCGTGGTGACCGGCCAGGTCCTGGCGGAGTACGGCCACCACCCTGTCGCACTCGCCGGGGCCACCGCCCCGGTTGTGCGCGGCGACGGCTTCGGGCAGCGAGGGCAGTCCCGCACCCGCGTCGGCGTGGAGACCGCCCGGCAAGGTGATCTTGCCGAGTTCGGTGTCTCCGGCGGCGACGGCTTCCCTGACGGCGTCACCCACCACCTCGTGGGCAGTGCGGAACGGCACGCCCTCGGCCACCAGCCGGTTGGCGATCACGGTCGCGGTCACGAAGCCCTCGCGCGCCCGCTGGTCCATCCGGGCGGGATCCGGCCGGGCGCCGGTGACGAGGACCTGGGCGAGCAGCACACCGTCCCGTACGGCGGCGAAGGCGGGCCAGGCCACGGCCACGGCCTCCGTGCCGACCTCTATGGAGTTGGTGAACGGAGTGGACTTCATGGCGGACGCCGAGGCCGTCCAGGCCCCGATGGCCGCCGCGGCCTTGGCTTTGACGTGTTCGAGGAGGAAGGCGTTGCGCTTCTGCGGCATGGCCGAACTGCCGCCGACCAGCCGTTCGGGGAACTCGATGAAACCGAACTCCTGAGTGCTCCACAGCTGCAGGTCGGTGCCGAGCCTGCTGAGGGTCAGCCCCGCCGAGGCGGCCCCGGCCAGCGCGCGCAGCACGGTGTCGCGGGAGGCGACCGCGTCGGTGGCGTGCAGGGGCGGCTCGGCGAAGCCCAGCAGCTCGGCGGTGCGGGCCGGGTCGATGGGCAGGTCCGTGCCCGCAACGGCACCGGCGCCGAGAGGGCAGCGACGCAGCTCGTCGAGGGTGTGGCGCAGCGCGCCGATGTCGCGGTCGAGGGCGGTCGCGAGGCCTGCGAGGTAATAGCCGTAGCTGACGGGCATCGCCGGCTGGAAATGTGTGTAGACGGGCATGACGACGTTCCGGTGGGCGCGGGCCCGGGACAGCAGAGCCGCCTGGAGACGCAGGATTTCGCCGAGCAGGTCGGTGAGTTCGGTGCGCAGCCGGAGCGCTGTGATGGTGGCCTTGATGTCGTTGCGGGAGCGCCCGGTGTGCAGTTTGCCGCCGATGTCGGCGCCCAGTTCGGCCACCAGGTGCCCCTCGTACATGAGGTAGAGGCCGCGGGGCGCGTCGAGGTGGTGCAGGGCGCTGAAGCCGTCTGCTCTCAGCTGCCGGATGCGGGTGAGGAGCGCGGCGGCGGCCGGGCCGGGCAGGAGTCCGCTCTCCGTCAGCATCACGATGTGGGCGAGGTCGATGGTGCTGGTGTCGTGCAGTTCCCGGCGGATCTCGTCCGGGCCCGGTTCCCCGTAGACGACGCGGCGGGTGCGTGGGCCGAGGGTGCGCCTGAGCCGCCCGGTGGCGCTCACGAGGCGGTTCCTTCCGCGGTGGTGGTGCCCAGGAACCGGGGGACGCAGCCCGGGACGTCGTCGTAGGCGCGGCGGCCCCACGGGAACCGGGTCCAGCGTTCGGCGGCCTTGTCGGGGGCCTCGACCGTCTCCGGCCCGGCCGAGCGGCCGGCGGCGGTGAGCAGGTGGCCGTTGTCGGCGAGCCAGGCGTCGTCATAGACGGTGGCCTGGTAGCGGTAGCCCTCGTCGGGCAGCAGGACGACGCAGGTGCGGTCGGGGTGCTGCTCGGCCCACCAGCGGGCGACGAGGTAGCCGGCACCGCTGGTGGGTCCCTGGAACAAGGCGTGCCGAGCGTGCAGTTCGCGGGTGTGGGCGAAGGCCTCGGCGGCGGTGCACCAGTGGACTTCGTCGAAGACGCTGTGGTCGAGGTTGGCCGGCCACAGACTGTTGCCGACGCCGCGCAGCGCGCGGTGCCCGTCGGGTTGTCCGAACAGGACGCTGCGGTGGCTGTCGACGCCGATGGCGAGTGTGTGCGGAGTGTGTTCCCGCAGGCCGCGCACGGTGCCGCACATGGAGCCGCCGGAGCCGACCGGGCCGACGACGCAGTCCACGGTGCCCAGTGCGTCGGCGAGTTGCCTGGCGACCACGCCGTAGGAGCGGGGATTGTCGGGGTTGCTGTACTGCTCGGGACAGAAGGTGTCGGGCAGTTCGGCACGGACGGCGGCGAGCCTGCGCAGCCGTGCCTCCTGGTATCCGCCTATCTCGGCGGGCTCGGGGCAGATCTCCACCTGTGCGCCGAGGTCGGTGAGCCTGCGGTACAGGTGGGCGTCGATGGCGGGGTCGCTGATCAGGACGAGATCGCGCTTGAGCAGTGCGGTCCGCATGGCCAGGGCGAGCCCGAAGGTGCCGGAGGTGGTCTCCACGACCACCGTGTCCGGTCCCAGTTCACCCCGCTCGGCGGCGCGCTCGAGTATGTACGTCGCGGGCAGCAGCTTCATCAGGGTGAAGGCCGCGCCATACAGGTTCGGACCGAGCCGGATGAGGCGCGGCATCAAGTGCGCCTCGGTGATCGACTCGTAGGTCCGGGTGCTCACCGACATGCGGATCTCCCTGGTGTTCGGACGGGGGGACGTCATGCGCGGGCCTGGGACCGGATGAAGCGCGCCAGTCGCGCGATGCCGTCGGCGATCTGCTCGTGCGTCAGGTAGCTGACGGACAGCCGCAGGACGCTCTCTCCGCCACCCTCCGGATAGAAGTACGACATCGGGGTCCAGATGACCCCGAATTCCTCGGCCGAGCGCATCAGGGCGGTGTTGTCGGCCCGAAAGGACACGGTGAGGGCGAGGAAGAAGCCGCCGCTCGGCTCGTTCCAGCCCACGCCCAGCGCCGCCCGCTCCTCGTCGGGGAAGCGGGCCGCGAGCTGTTCGAGGGTGACCCGCATCGCGTCGCCGTAATACGCGGCGGTCTCTTCGGTGTAGGGGGCGGTGCTGCCGCCGGTAGCGGCGAGCATGCCACCCACGACGGCCTGGCTGACGGGTGAGGTGTTCACCGTCACCATGCTCTTGATCTTGGCGAGTTCGTCCGCCAGCAGCCCGGTGCGTCCCGTGGCGTCGGTCACGGGCTGGTCGGCGACGGCGAAGCCCACGCGGGCGCCGGGGAAGAGGGTCTTGGCGAGCGAGCCGAGGTGCACCACCCGGCGGGTGCGGTCGAGGGACTTCAGGGTGGGCAGCTGCCTGCCCGGGCTGACCAGCCGGTAGGGGCTGTCCTCCAGGATCAGGATGTCCTCGCGCTCCGCGAGGTCGAGCAGTTCACGGCGGGCCGCCAGGGACATGGTGGTGCCGGACGGGTTGGAGTGGTCGGGTACGACGTAGAAGGCGCGGGGCCGGCGTCCGCGGGCGCGTTCGGCTCGCAGCGCGGCCTCCAGATCGGCACAGCGCAGGCCGTCCTCGGTCTCGGGGACGGGGGTCGGTACGACGTCGAGCAGCCGGGCCGCGCCGGTGATGCCGACGTAGCACGGGCTGGAGACCAGGAGGACGTCCTGAGGGCCGGCGATGAGCGCCCGCACCGCGAGGAGCATCGCCTCCTGGGCGCCGACGGTGACGACGATGGACTCGGCAGGCACGTCGATGCCCTCGTCCAGGCGCAGCGACGCGGCGATCAGTTCGCGGATCCGGCCGCTGGTCGGGCCGTACTGGAAGAGCGCCGAGCGAACCTCGGCGGCACTCGCGCCGCCTGCTTCCAGGTGGTCGAGGTAGCGCCGCAGGTGGGTGAAGATCTGCTCGGTCTCGAAGAAGCCGTCGTAGGGCCGGCCCGGGGCGAAGGAGATCGCCTCGGGGTAACGGTGGGTGACTTCGTTCAGGAAGGTCATGGTGTCCAGGACGGGGTCGGAGAGGCTGCCGTGCAGCTCTTCCCGGCGTAGTCCGGACGTGGCGCGGGGGGCGGCGGTCGCTGCCGCGGGTGCCGGCGCGGGCGCGGGCTCGCCCTGTGTGCGGATCAGTGCGGGGGTGGCGGCCGTGGGGGACGCGGTGCCCGTCAGGGTCATCGCCTCGGTCAGTTCCTCGGCGATGATGTCCAGGACGTCCGTGACGCCCTGCTCCCCGGCCACCGCCAGACCGTGCAGTACCGGGCGGCCCAGGAGGACCGCGTCGGCGCCCAGGGCAAGGGCCGCGAGCACGTCGACGCCGCGGCGCGGCCCCCCGTCGACGAGGACGGGACAGGCTCCGGCGACCGCTTCGGCGATCGCCGGCAGGACGTCGAGTGTCGCCGGGGCTCCGTCGAGCTGCCGGCCGCCGTGGTTGGACACCACGATGCCGTCGGCCCCCGCGGCCACGGCCCGCCGCGCATCGGCCGGGTCGAGCACTCCCTTGAGCAGGAGGGGAAGTGAGCTGACGGTGCGCAGCCAGGCGACGACGGACCAGTCGAGGGCCGGTTCGAACTCGGTGCGGGCGTGTGCGCGGGGCGAGGAGTAGTCGCCGCCGGTGAGGTTGGCGGGGTGGACTCCGGGCGGCAGCCGGAAGTCGTTGCGCAGGTCCCGCAGCCGGCGGCCGAGCCGGGGGGCGTCCACGGTGAGCACGAGGGCCTCGAACCCGGCCTGTTCGGCGCGTTCGATCAGACGCCGGGTCGTGGCCCGGTCACGGAAGCAGTACAGCTGCAGCCACAGCGGGCCGTGCGCGGCCCGGGCGATGTCCTCGAAGGTCCGGCTCGCGAAGGTGCTGACGACCAGGGGGACACCGGCGGCGCCGGCGGCACGTGCCGTGGCGACCTCGGCCTCCTCGTGGGCCAGGACGTGGTAGGCCATGGGCGCGACACCGAGGGGCAGCGACCAGGTGCGGCCCAGGACCGTGCACTTGGTGTCGGGCGCGCCGGTCCCGGTGAGGACCCGGGGCCGGAGCCGGACACGGCCGAAGGCCTCCGTGTTGGCCGCGAGGGTGCGTTCCTCCCCCGCGCCGCCCGCCAGGAAGTCCCAGACGTGGGGATCGATGTGTCGCCGGGCCTCGGTCTCGTAGTCGGCGAGGGTGAGCAGACCGGCGGCGCCCGGGCCGGTGACGCTCATCCGGCGGTCAGTCGGTCGCGCTCCACCGCTTCGTACAGGGCCCGGATGTTGGCACTGCCGAATCCACGGGAGCCCCGGCGCTGGATGAGCTCGAAGAAGAGCGTGTTGCGCTCGTACGGTGAGCGGGTGAACAGCTGCAGGAGGTGTCCCCACTCGTCGCGGTCGGCGAGGACCTGTGCGTCCTTCAGCTCGTCGATCTCCTCCCGCAGATCGGCGATGCGTTCGACGAGCATGTCGTAGTACGTGCCCGGGGTGGCGAGGAAGTCCACGCCGTTGTCCCGGAACTCACGCACCGACGTGATGATGTCCTCCACCAGGAACGCGAGGTGCTGCACGCCTTCTCCGCCGTTGCGGTCCAGGAAGGCGTCGAGCTGGCCGGGGTCCTTGCCCGGGTCCGGGGCGACCAGGGTGAAGATGACACGCCCCGAGTCGCTGCGGACGACGATCGAGTCCATCGCCTGGCCGCCGACGGCGACGTACTCCGAGGAGTACCGCGAGAACCCGAAGGCGTCGCGGTAGAAGTCGGCGTACTCGCCGAGGCTGCCCCCTGCGAGACAGATGGCGACATGGTCGAGGAGTTGGATCCGGCCGGTCGGTCGCAGCGGTGCATCCGGTGTGGGGACCCATGTGCGGCCGGCGGGCAGCCCGTCCGTGCCCCCGCCGACCGGCAGCAGAGTGTGTGAGACGTCCCCGAACCCCGACACCACCGGGGCTCCCTGGGCCGACGAGGTCACCCGGGCGCCGGCCACCGCCGCGGCTGCTGCGGTGGCCGTCACGTCGTCACAGGTCAGCGCGATGTCCGAGATGCCCTCGCCGTGTTCGTCGAGGAACTTCCAGACGCCCCGACCGGAGGTGACGACGAGCTGGACGTCGCCCTGCCGCAGCAGCACCGAACTCTTGTCGATCTCCACGCAGTCCGCGACCCGCGTGAAGCCCATGGCCGAGACGAAGTAGTCGATCGCGGGCACTTTGTCTCTGGTGTAGAGCTCGACGTAGGCGATGTCGTGCGCAACCACGGGGTTCCTCCTGAAGGGCTGGTGGGCCGGGGGCTGTGGGTGTGTGTCAGGGATCCGCCGGGAATGGGTGCCGGGTCCGGCAGCGCGTCACTGCCAGCGCCACTCCTGCTGCTTGAAGAGGTGGCCGGCCTTGATGCCGCGGTCCGCGCACCACTTGAGGAACTCCTCGATCTGCTTGATCTGGTAGGTGTCCTCGGTGTACGTCGTCGCCATGACGTGGCCGAGCCAGTCCTCCTCGCCCATGGCGTAGACGTACGCCTCCTTGGCGCCGAGCTCCGTCATGATCGCGGCAGCCTGCTCGGCGTTGGAGCCGGACAGCTTGCGCGAGTTGCTCATCTTCTTGGTGACCGGGATGGTCAGCAGCGCCTTGTACAGCCAGGTCAGCGGCGCGCCGTCGCACTCCATGCCCAGGAAGGCGTAGTCGGCCGTCCCCAGGTGGTTCTTGATGTAGCGGTAGAGCGACGGCTCGATGCCGGAGGAGTCGGCGCCGATGAAGACCTTCTTGCCGGCGAGCTCCGCCCAGAACGTCGACTTGGCGCGGATGTCCAGGTCGCAGTGTTCGCCGAGGAACGGTGTCGCGGTGATCTTGCCGCCGGGGAACTCGACCTCGTCGAAGTCGTCGACCTCGATGACCGGGAAGCCCTGGTTCTCCAGCATCAGCTTGATCGACGGGTCGGCCAGGTTGCCCTTGGAGTAGCGCGGCACCACGATCGCCCCGACACGGCCGCGCAGCTGGAGCAGCGTCTCCATGACGATGTGGTCCTGGTGACCGTGGGTGATCAGGATCAGGTCGATGAAGTCGGGCAGATCGTCGAGCGTGTAGCGGTCGTCCGCGTCGCTGTCCGCGCTGATGAACGGGTCGGTGACGATGGCCGCCTGGGGGGTCTGCAGGACCAGGCAGGCGTGGCCGAAGTACCGGATACGGCCGCCGCTTTCGATGTGGCGGTCCTCCGCGAGGCTGGGCCGTTCGCTGAGCATCCCGGACAGCTGGGCCGTCTGGGCGTCGTCGAGGCCGAGGGCCTCGCGCAGATGGCTCAGCGTGGTGGGCCGTACGCGCGTCTTGAACAGCTCCGCGAGTCCCTCGTGACGGAACGGGACGTTGATCTCCAGGACGTCCGGCGAGGTCAGCCGCGGTGTGCTCAGGATGAACGGCCGCTCGATCCCGGTCTCGAAGGACAGCTGCACCGACTGGCGGTTCTCGGTGTAGACGGGGCTCTGGTAGACCAGCGGCTCCATGAAGCGCAGCTGGGCCTGGTTGTCCGTGTCGTAGGCCAGCTCGACCAGGCCGCCGAGTTCCCGGGGCAGCTTCGGGTACAGCGGGGTCAGGTCGAAGCCGGTGGCGTTGGCGCGCAGCAGTTCCTGGCCGGCGGCGATCGCGTCGGCGAACTTCAGCATGTCCGCCCGGTCCCGCTTGATCGCGGCGAGCAGGTCGCGCACCTCGTCGGCACGCTCCTCCGGGATGTTGATGAAGTAACCACCGCGCAGCTCGGGGTTGTTGCTGGCCGTGATGTGCACCTGCGGGGACTGCAGATAGGACTCGAGCAGCGGAACGTGCAGGAAGTTGAGATTCATCGCCGCCTGCACCGGGGCGATGGTGTGCGGCTGGGCGACGAACCGGTCCACCAGCGGCTCAACTATGACCTTCGACCGCAGAAACAGCTGCTCCTCAGCCATCTGGGCCCCTCCTTTCAGGGAATACAACAAAGGGCGCGCAGAAACAAGAAACGCGCGGGAAACGTGAGGTCTGAATTTCAGGGCATCGACGTGCAACACCCGTCTCGGTTGCAGGGTGTTCTGCCGGATCAGAATGCCGCCGGAGTGCGCGTCTGATCAACACTCGGCCGTGCCGCGCGCGTTCAACCGCCGCAATGCCGCAGTTGAACAGCGCCCTCTGAAGCAGGTCACCGCCCCTGGTCGAAGCTTCCTCGGCGGGAGTACCGGTGGAAGCATCTCGCGCACACGCAAGCCATTCTTGTCCCCCCTTCCAAGGAGCCCTCATGGAGATATCGCGGACGCGGGACACGACGCTGATTTCCGCAGCGGGAAATTACCCGCCGATTCTTGACAGCGGCGCAGTCGACCGTGCGCGGCGTCGGCTGGCGGGCCGGATATGGACCACTCCCGTGGTGCGCTGCGACCGGCTCGACGAACGCGCAGGCGCACGCCTATGGCTGAAGGCCGAGAATCTCCAGCGGGGCGGCTCGTTCAAGGTCCGGGGGGCGCTGCTGGCCGTCGAGCAGCTGGCAGCCGCCGGCAGCCGGGGCGTGGTCGCACAGAGCACGGGCAACCACGCGATCGCCGTGGCACTGGCCGCGCGGGCCAGCAGGCTGCCCGCCACGCTGGTCCTGCCCGCCGACGCCGCCGCCGTGAAGGTACGGCAGGTCGAGGAGACCGGCGCCGAGGTGGTCCTGGCCGGCACGTTGCTCGCCGACCGGACGGCCATGGTGGACAAGGTGCGCGAGTTGCACGGCTACGACGTAGTGGACCCGTACCAGAATCCGTACGTGGTGGCCGGACAGGGCACCGCCACGGCCGAGTTGCTCGACCAGGTGGCCGAAGGGGGCGGTCGGCTGGACGCGGTGGTCGTGCCGATCGGTGGGGGCAGTGCGATCGCCGGGGCCTGTCTGGCGGCTGACGGTCACGACGTGGCGGTGGTGGGTGCGGAGCCGGAGGCGGTGCCCGCGTTCACCGCCGCCCTGAGCGCCCGGCGGCCGGTGACCGTCCCGGCGCGGCCGACCCTCGCCGACGGGCTGCGCCCCGAGCGGATCGGCGACCTCCCGTTCGACATCGCCCACCGGCACGTCGCGCAGGTGATCACCGTGCGGGAGGAGGCCATCGCCGAGACGCTGCGGGCCGCGTTTCTCCAGGCCCGGCTGGTGGTGGAGCCGGCCGCCGCGACCGCCCTCGCCGCCGCACTGGCCGGTGCGAAGGGCCTCGGTACGGACGTGGGGGTGCTGCTCAGCGGGGGGAACGTGGATGCGCAGGTGATCCGTTCGGTCCTGGGCGATCGTGCCGAGGAGGCAGGCGGGTCGTAGGGCGCAGTCGGATCGACTCGCACCGGCTCCCGGCCCTCTCGAGGGCCGGGAGCCGGTGCCCTTTCGTCAGGCCCTCTCCTCCAGCCAGGACGACACCGCGGCCCAGACCTTGCCCATGTTGACCGGGTCACCCAGGTCGTAGTGGCTGCACGGGACGCCGATCTCCGCCATGTCACCGGCCACGTGGGGCTGCCAGCGTTCCACGGTGCGCCCGTCCTTCGGACGGCTCTCCTCCGCGACGATCAGCAGGGCGTCACCGTCGAACCGGCCGAATGTGTGCCCAGCCCTCAGCGCGCGGTGGTTGAGGAGTACACGCGCGAGGGTCCGGTACTCCTCGTCGGTTACGGCCCCGATGATCGAGCCGGCCTCCTGGCGCACCAGGTCCAGTACGGAGTCGAACTCGGCCTCCGGGGAGTCGGTCCGGTCCTCGGGCACCTGCTGCGGGGCCCAGGGGTACATGTCGAGGATGACCAGCGCCGACACCTCCTCCCCCACCGCCCGCAGCTGAACCGCCATTTCGTGGGCGATGGGACCGCCGTAGGACCAGCCCAGCAGACGGTAGGGGCCGCTGGGTTGCACCGAGCGGATCTGCTCGATGTAGTCCGCCGCCATCTCGCGGATGCTGCCGGCCAGTTCTCCCGTGCCGTCCAGGCCCCGGGCCTGGAGCCCGTACAGCGGGATATCGGCTTCGGCATACCGCGCCAGCGGCATGTAGCACCAGCTCAGCCCGCCCGCGGGGTGCACGAAGAAGAACGGCGGCCGACTGCCCTCGGCACGGATGGGAAGAAGCACGTCGAGCGCGTCACGTACGGACGACAAGGACATCCGCTGCATCAGCTCGGCCACGGTCGGCGCCGCGAACAGGTCGCGGACCGCGACCGAGACACCCAGTTCACGCAGCCGCTCCACCAGCCGGACCGCCAGCAGGGAGTGCCCACCGAGGGCGAAGAAGTCGTCGTCCACGCCGACCGTGTCCACACCGAGCACGTCGGCGAACGCGGCGCACATGTTCCTCTCCAGGACCGTGACCTCCCATCGGGAGGACTCCTGCCGGACCGAAGTGCCGGGAACCGGCAGCGCCTTGCGGTCCAGCTTGCTGTTCGGCATCAGCGGGATCCGCTCGATCACCACCACGGCCGAGGGCACCATGTACCCGGGCAGCCGGTCCTGGGCGAGAGCCCGCACCGCGTCGGCGAGGCCATCGGCGTCGTCAGCCGCCGCGTCCCGCGACGGCACCACGTACGCCACCAGACGCTGGTCGCCGGGGTTGTCCTCCCGGATCAGCGCCACAGCCTGCGCGATCGACGGGTGCGAGGCCAGCAGGGCCTCGATCTCGCCGAGTTCGACGCGGAAGCCGCGGATCTTCACCTGGTCGTCGGAACGTCCGACGTACCGCAGCTCGCCGTCGTGGGTCCAGCGCACCACGTCGCCGGTGCGGTACATCCGCTCTCCCGCGCCGCCGAACGGGCAGGCCACGAAGCGTCCCGCCGTCAGAGCCGAGCGCCCCAGGTAGCCACGCGCCATGCCCTTGCCCGCGATGTACAGCTCGCCCGCGACGCCCGGCGCCACGGGCACCAGCGTGTCGTCGAGGACGTACACCTGGGTGTTCCCGATCGGGCCTCCGATGGAGGACACGTCGGCCGCGTCGCCCCGCAGCACCGCGGCGGTCGACCAGACCGTGGTCTCCGTCGGCCCGTAGAGGTTCGTCAGGGTGGGAGTACGGGCGAGCAAGGTGCGCGCCAGGTCACTGGGCAGGGCCTCCGCGCCGATCAACGCGCGCACCCGGGTCCAGTCCACCGGGTCGTCGGCGTCAGCCACCAGGCCTCGCCACAGACTCGGGGTCGCGTGCACCATCGTCGCGCCGGTCGTGCGGACCAGCGAGCGCAGCGCCCACGGGTCGAGCACCTGCTCCTGCGCGGCGAGCACCAGCCGCGCGCCGTTGAGGAGCGGCAGATAGAACTCGAATCCCGCCATGTCACAGCCGTGCGTGCTGACCGCGAGCAGCCGGTCGTCCGCGGCCAGCGGGAAGCTGTCCTGCATGGACACCAGGAAGTTGACGATCGCCCGGTGTTCGACCAGCACACCCTTGGGGCGTCCGGTGGAACCGGAGGTGTAGATCACCCACATGGGGTGTTCGGGCAGCAGGGCGGTCGTGCGGTCAGCGTCGGCCGGGGCGGTGTCGTCGTGGGCCGCCAGTTCCCCGATCACCGCCGGGTCGTCGAGGAGCACCACGGGTACGTCGTTGCCACCCTCGTCGCCGACCTCGAACTCGTGCAGCCGCTCCCGCATGTTCGCACCGGTCAGCACGCACACGGCGCCCGAGTCCGCGATCACGTACGCGATCCGGTCGGCCGGGTAGTTCGGGTCGATCGGCAGGTAGGCCGCACCGGCCTTGATCACGCCGAGCAGCCCCACCACCAGGTCGACCGTGCGCTCGAAGACAACGGCGACGACCGACTCCGGCCCGACCCCCCGGCCGATGAGATACCGCGCAAGACGGTTGGCCCGGGCGTCCAGCTCCGCGTAGCCCAGCTCCACGTCGCCGAAGGTCAGCGCGGTCCGGTCCGGGGTACGGGCGACCTGAGCCTCGAACAGGGTGGCGACGGTGGCGTGGGGAATCTCGGCCTCGGTGTCGTTCCAGCCGGTCAGGACCCGTCGGCGCTCGTCGTCGTCCAGCACGTCGACGGCACCGAGGCGGGCACCCGGATCGGCGGCCAGTACCGACAGGACACGCACGAGCCGCTCGGCGATCCGTGCGACGGACGACGGGTCGAAGAGGTCGGACGCTCCGATCACGCCGCCGCGCAGTCCGGCCGGGGCACCGTCGGCGTCGAAGGTCTCCACCACGTTGACGTCGAGGTCGAACTTCACGACGGCCGTGCCGGCGGAGGCGGCGTCCGCGGGGTCGTCCACCTCGCTGGAAACGGTGCCGGCCGTGTCGCTCGTCGCCGCAGCCCCACGGCCGGCTCGGACGCCGGGCAGGTCGAGTGCGGCACCCGCGGTGTTCTGCAACAGCAGCATCACCTGGAACAGTGGGTGGCGGGCCATCGAGCGGGTCGGTGCCAGTTCCTCGACCAGCCGCTCGAACGGCACGTCCGGGTGGGCGAACGCTCCGAGGCCCGCCTCCCGCACCCGGGCCAGCACCTCGCGGAACGTCGGGTCGCCCGACAGGTCGGTCCGCAGGACGAAGGTGTTGACGAAGTACCCCACGAGGTCGTCCAGTGCCTCGTCGGTCCGCCCGGCGATGGCCGACCCGATCGGGACGTCGGTGCCGGCCCCCAGCCGGGACAGCAGCACCGCGAGGGCACCGTGGAGCACCATGAACACGGTCACGCCCTCGGCCCGCGCCACCTCCGCCAGCCGCGCGTGCACGTCCGCCGGGATCTCCAGCGGCACTCGGTGGCCACGGTGGGTGGCCGTCTCCGGACGCATCCGGTCGAAGGGCAGCTCCAGTTCCTCCGGAACGCCGGCCAGGGTCTCGCGCCAGTAGGAGACCTGACGGGCTATCAGGCTGTCGAGGTCATCGCTGTCGCCCAGTACGTCGCGCTGCCACAGGGCGTAGTCGGCGTACTGCACCGGCGGCGGCTCCCAGGCCGGGGCCCGCCCCGCGCGCCGCGCCTCGTAGGCCGTGGAGAGGTCCCGGGCCAGCGGAGCCCACGACCAGCCGTCACCGGCGATGTGATGGACGACGACCACGAGCACATGGTCCTCGGGTGCGGTCCTGAACAGCCAGGCCCGGATCGGGATGTCGGTCGACAGGTCGAAGGTGTGCGACTCCGCCGCGGCGACCGCGGCCGCCATCCCGGCCGGGTCGACGTCCTCCGTGGTGAGTTCCCAGGAGAGCTCGTCGAGGCCGAGGATCCGCTGGTGGGGCTCGCCCTCGGCCACCGGGAACACCGTGCGCAGCACCTCGTGCCGTGCGAGCACATCCCGGAAGGCCGCCGCCATCGCCGCTTCGTCCACCCCGCCGGTCAGCCGGGCGGCGACCGGGATGTTGTACGTGGCGCTGGGGCCCTCGATCTGGGCGATGAGCCACATACGGCGCTGCCCGTAGGAGAGCGGGATCCGCTCCGGCCGTTCTCGGGCCGAGAGCGGCGCCCTGGCCGTGTCAGCGTCGGCCAGGCGAGCAGCGAGGGCCGCGACCGTGGGCGCCTCGAAGAGCTCCCGGATCTCCACCTCGACACCGAGTACGCTCCGGATACGGCTGACCAGCCGGACCGCGAGCAGCGAGTGACCGCCCCGTTCGAAGAAGTCGTCGTCGACTCCGACGCTCTCCAGGCCGAGGACCTCGGCGAACGCCAGACAGAGGATCTCCTCCCGCAGCGTGGCCGGTCCCCGGCCGGTTCCGGCGGTGCCCGCGTAGTCGGGTGCGGGCAGGGCCTTGCGGTCGAGCTTTCCGTTACCGGTCAGCGGCAGTGCATCGAGGACGACGACAGCTGAGGGGACCATGTGCTCGGGCAACCGCTGGGCCGCCACCTTCCGCAGCTCCGACGCGAGTTCGGTGTCGCCCACATCGTCCGGCACCACGTAGGCCACCAGGCGTCTGTCGCCCACGGCATCGGCGTGGGCGACCACAACCGCCTGGTCGACCAGCGGATGCGCGGTCAGTACGGCCTGCACCTCGCCCGGCTCGATCCGGAAGCCACGGATCTTCACCTGCTCGTCCGCGCGCCCGACGAAGACCACCTGGCCGTCCGGGGTCCATTTCGCCCGGTCACCCGTGCGGTACATCCGCTCCCCGGAGCCGGAGAACGGGTCGGCCACGAACCGCTCGGCCGTCAGCGCCACATGCCCCACATAGCCACGCGCCAGTCCCGCACCGGCGACGTGGAGCTCCCCGACGGCACCGCGCACCACCGGCCGCAGATGCTCGTCCAGGATGTAGAACCGGGTGTTGGCTATCGGCGACCCGACAGGCACCACGCCGGCCTCGACCAGATCGGCCGTCAGCCGCGTGGTGGCCACACCGATCGTCGTCTCGGTCGGACCATAGTGATTGAACACCCCACACTCGCCTGCCGCACCGACCAGCTCCCGCACCCACTGCGGTGAAGCAGCCTCACCACCCAGCACCAAAGACTTCGCCGGGAGAACGTTCTCGATACCACCCGCAGCACCAAGCGCCGCCAGATGCGACGGCACCGCCTTCAGACAGTCAATAGCGTGCTCGGACAGATACGCCGCCACCACCACCGGGTCGGTGACCGCCGCCTCATCCAGGATGTGCAACTCACCACCGGACACCAGACTCGCGAACACCACCGTGTTGCCCAGATCCGTCGCCTGCGCCTGCAACAACGCATACCGAGCGCCCGACTCACCCAACCCCACCCGACCCGGCACCGACGCCACATAGTTCGCCACACCACCATGAGTCACCGCCACACCCTTGGGCCGACCCGTCGACCCCGACGTATAAATCACATACGCCAGAGCGTCAGCAGCGACCGACACCCCCGGCGCCGTGGCAGCAGCCCCCGCCAGCTGCATCGCGGTGAACACGTCATCCACCGCCACCAGACGAGCCGAACCCGCCGGCAACTCCTCCAGAATCTCCTCGGTCGTCAGCACCAGCACCGCACGGCTGTCCCGCAACACGAACGCGACCCGCTCCGTCGGCTGCTCCGGATCGATCGGCAGATACCCCGCACCCGCCTTCCACACCGCCAGAATCCCGGCGATCATCTCCACACCACGGCCCAGACACAGACCCACCACCGACTCCGCACCCACCCCCTGACCCACCAGGAAACGCGCCAGCCGGTTCGCCCGCACATCCAGCTCCGCATACGACACCGACACACCATCCGCGACCACCGCCACCGCATCCGGCGTCCGCGCCACCTGCGCCTCGAACAACTCCCACACCAACGGGTCCCGGACATCGGTGGACGTGTCGTTCCACTCCGACAGCACCCGCCGCCGCTCAGCCGCAGCAAGCACCTCCACCCCGCTCAGCCGGGTGTCCCGGTCGTCCGCGAGGAGGGCGAGGAGTCTGGCCCAGTAGTCCGCGATGCGACCGGCCCACTCGGCGTCGAAGAGGTCCGCCGCCACCGTGACCGTGCCGTGCAGCCCCGCGGGCGCGCCCTGCGTGTCGAACGCCTCGCCGACCATGACGTCCAGGTCGAACTTCGCGGCGCGGCCGCTCGTCGCCTCGCCCGTGGGCCGTGCGGCCGGCAGGCCGGGAGCCGCCTCGATGACGTCCTGCATGGTCAGGACCGTCTGGAAGAGCGGATGCCGGGCCATGGAACGGCTCGGCGCGATCTCCTCCACCAGCCGTTCGAACGGCACCTCCTGGTGGGCGAAGCCCTCCAGCGCCGTCTCCCGCACCCGGGACAGCAGGTCGCCGAAGGTCGGGTCGTCCGTCAGGTCCACCCGTAGAACCAGCGTGTTGACGAAGCAGCCGACCAGGTCCTCCAGGGCCGCGTCCGTACGCCCGGCATGCGCCGAGCCGATCGGGATGTCGGTACCCCCGCCCAAGCGGGACAGCAGCACGGCGAGCGCGGCCTGCAGCACCATGAACATCGTCACGCCCTCGGCCCGCGCCAGCTCGGCCAGCCGTGCGTGCACCTCACCGGGAACCACCAGCGGCACCGTGTGCCCGCGGTGGGAGGCCACGGCGGGCCGCGGGCGGTCGAAGGGAAGCTCCAGCTCCTCCGGCACACCGGACAACGCGTCCCGCCAGTAGTTGATCTGGCGGCGCATCAGGCTGTTCGGGGCCGCCTCGTTGCCGAGCAGTTCGCGCTGCCACAGGGCGTAGTCGGCGTACTGCACCGGCAGCGGCTCCCACACCGGAGCCCGGCCTGCGGAGCGCGCCTCGTAGGCCGCGGTCAGGTCCCGGGTCAGCGGGGGCCGCGACCAGCCGTCACTGGCGATGTGGTGGACGACGACCACGAGGACCTGATCGTCCGGACCGGCGTCGAGGTACCAGGCACGGATGGGCACTTCGGAGGCCAGGTCGAACGCGTACGCGACGGCCTCGGCGACCGCGCCTGACAGATCCGCCGGAGCGAGTTCGACCACGCTCAGGTGCCGGTCCAGCTCGTCGACTTCGAGCACGTGCTGGTACGGCTCACCGTCCGCCGTGCGGAACACGGTGCGCAGCACCTCGTGCCGCCCGATCACATCCCGCAGCGCCGCATTGAGCGCATCCCGGTCCACCTGACCGGAAAGGCGCACGGTGATGGGGGTGTTGTAGGTGGCGCCGGGCCCCTCCAACTGGTTGATGAACCATAGGCGTTGCTGGGAGAAGGACAACGGCACCCGCTCGGGACGCACCCCCGCCGCCAGCGGCAGCCGCGCCCGGTCCGCCCCCGCCACCCGCGCCGCCACCCCGGCAGGAGTGGG
>NZ_JBHUTX010000076.1:0-24773 GCF_042671245.1 Streptomyces sp. NPDC057099 | reverse complement strand
ACCGATCACCCGGTGACCCGCCGCAGGCGTGTGGAGCGGACGGTGCGTCAGCAGTCCGGGACGCCGGCGATCTTCTCGCCGCCCCGGATGTACAGGTTGTTCACCCAGGCGATGTCGCTGCCCGAGAACTCCATGACCGCGGTCCACCAGTTGTTGGTGCCCACGGCCGGGTCGTGCACCCGCTGGCCCTGCGTCTGGCACACGGCGTCCGCCCACCACTTCGAACGGACCGCGAGACGCGGGGAGTCGGTGGTCGGCTGCTGGCGCAGGTTGACGTCCGTGGCCCAGATGTAGACGTCGGTGAGGGTCGGGTCGCCGCTGTTCGCCACGGCGGCAGGCGCCGCGTGGGCGGTGCCGGCGAGCGCGCCGACGGTGAGCGCGACGGCGGCGAGGCCCATGGTGGTACGGCTGATCAGTCGCTTCATGTGTCTGTCCCCCGTGAGACGTTGATGTGGTCGGGAGTGGTCATGGTCCGGGTCAGCAGCGCGCCGAGGACGGCAGGTCGCCGTACTCGTTGCCCTTGAGGTACACGGCGCTGACGTAGCCCTCGAGGAGCTTCACCCAGACGTCGTTGCTGTAGCCGTTGTCGGTGATGCGCTCGCCACGGGTCCAGCAGTAGGCGCCGAGCGGCTGACCCGCCGGACTCGTGGTGATCTTGCCGTAGGAAGTGCCCGGCCCGTAGCGGACGTTGACATTCTCGTAGGGCACGACCGCGTAGGGCGCCGCCTTGACGCGGGCAACACCCTCCTGGCCGGCGGCCGACGCGGCGGCGGTTCCCGCGGTGAGCGGGCCGAGCAGCGCGAGCGCCCCGGCGCCGACGAGCGCGGCCCTGGCGAAGATGCGAGTGGACATGTCGAGTTCCCCCTGAACTGATGTGCGGCGGTGCGGCTCGTGGCCGACGCTCAGTAATGTAGGGAGCCCTGGGGCGACGCGGTCCCTGACAATTGTCAGGGTCGTCCGGGACGGCGGGGACTTCGCGGAATCGGCCGAGGGCGTTCGGCCACCCCGCCGGATGCGGCCGAAAACCGCTCGACGCCCCTGGCCGCCACTGTCTACGATCCACGGCGCGGCTTCGCGTGCCGGTCACCGGCCGGGTGAGGCATGGAGGCGCCGCGGAGATGCCCGTGGAGGCATTGACCAGTGTCAGTCGAGTTCAATCACACCATCGTCCTGTCCCGGGACCGGGAGAAGTCCGCTCGTTTTCTCGCGGAGATCCTGGGACTCGAGGTCGGGGCACCGGCCGGAGTGTTCCTGCCGGTGACGACCGCCAACGGCGTCACGCTGGACTTTCTCACCATCGACGCCGACATTCCCATGCAGCACTACGCGTTCCTCGTCTCCGAGGAAGAGTTCGACGAGGCCCTCGACCGTCTCGTCGCGGCCCGGATCCCCATCCAGGCCGATCCGCACGGCAACCAGCCGCGCCGGATCAACCGCCACGACGGCGGCCGGGGCGTGTACTTCCTCGACCCGGCGGGCCACGGCCTGGAGATCATCACCCGCCGGTACGGCGCCGACCCGTCCTCCCCGCTGAACGGCGTCACGGAGGACGTGCCAGGGGCGGTCTGAGCCGGCCCGGAAACCACCCTGTCGGCCCCGGTCAGCCGCCGTCCGCCTCGAGCGGCTGGCGAGTCGGCCCGGGGCCGATGTCCGGTGTCCGGTCCCGGAGGGGGAGCAGGAACGGGGTGGCGAGCAGCAGGACACCGGCGAGCGCGATGGCCGTGCGGGGTCCGGTCAGGCCCGCCAGCAGACCCCACAGCGCGGTCACGGCCGCGAGGGTGGCCTTGCCGGTGGCCGACCAGGCGGCAAGGGTGCGGGTGACCCGGCCCGCCGGGGTCCGGTCGAGGCGGTACGTGGCGAACACCGGGTTGAACACGGCGCAGCAGGTGATCAGCCCGAACTCGACCACCATGACCAGCGCCAGCCCGGCCGCGCCGGGGCCGACGAAGGCCAGTCCGAGCGGCCAGCCCGCCCGCAGCATCCCGGCCGTGAGCAGCACCCGGTGCCGGCCGAACCGCGCGACGAGCCGTGGCGCCAGCCGGGAGCCGAGCAGCCCGCCGGTGCAGGGCACCGCGAAGGCGAGGGCGTACTGCCAGGGGGCGAAGTCCAGGTGGTCGACCATCAGGACCAGCAGCGGTGGCGAGGCCGCCAGGACCAGGGCGTTGAACAGGACCGTGTGGAAGAACAGCGGGCGCAGGCCCGGATCGGCCAGGATGTACCGCCAGCCGTCGAGCAGGTCGCCCGCCCGGGGCCGGGTCTCGGCGGACGGGGGCGGGGCAGGGGGTTTCTCGCCGCCGCCGATCGCCCCGATCCCGAGCGCCGAGAGCAGATAGCTCACCGCGTTCGCCACCACGCTCGTCACCGGGCCGAACAGCCCGATCGCGGCCCCGCCCAGCGGCGGCCCCACCATGCTCGCGGTCCAGTTCGTCGCCTCGAACCGCCCGTTCGCGACGAGCAGGTCCCGCCGGGGCACCAAGTCCTTCAGAAACGCCCCGGCCGCCGCGTTGAAGGTGATGTCGGCCGCCGCGACGGCCACCGACACCAGCAGCAACTGACCGAAGCTCAGCCGGTCCAGCGCGAACGCCACGGGGATGCTCAGCAGCACCACGCACCGGACCAGGTCCGTCGTGATCATCACCGGCCGTTTGCGGCGGACCTCCACCCACGGCCCGAGCGGCACCGACACCACCGCGCCGACCGCCGGTCCCACCGCGGCCAGCAGCGCCACCTGCGCCGGACCGGCGTGCAGCGCGAGCACCGCGATCAGGGCGAACGCGTCGAACGCGAGCCAGGTACCGGCCGCGCTGACCGCGTACGCACCCCACAACCACCCGAACCGCCGCCCCAGCGACCGTCTGCCCGCCATACCCGGCGCACACTCCCAGCTCCTGCGGACAACCCCGTGTTGACCGGGAGCCATCCAAGCCAGGACCGGGCCGGGCAAGCAAACAACCGTCCGTCACCCGAGCCACAACCAACCGTTGTGCCTCGGCGGGTCAGCGCTGGTACAGCCCCACCAGCGTCCCGTCCGCGAGCCGGCGCCGCTCGACCTCCTGGTGCACCTGGTCCGCGCCGGGCGCGTCGGGCAGGACGCACGGTTCGGACAGGGCGTACAGCCGGAAGAAATAGTGATGGGCGTCGTCACCCGGCGGGGGATGCGGCCCGCCCCAGCCCTCCTGCCCGTAGCTGTTGACGAGTTCCGTGCCGCCCGGCGGACAGTGCCCGGCCTCGACGCCGTCGCTGTGCGGGTCGATGCCGACCACGACCCAGTGCGCGAAGGTGCCCGACGGGGCGTCGGGGTCCTCGCAGAGCAGGAGCAGCTCGGCCGCGTCGTCCGGTACGCCGCTCCAGGCCAACGGCGGGGAGACGTTCGGTCCCTCGTACGAGTACCGGCGCGCGATGAAGGAGTGGTCGTTGAACGCGTTACTGCTGAGTTCGATGCCGGTCATGTGGCCCGGGGTACCCCTGTGGGACCCGGACATGCGGTGCGGGGCCGATCGCCCGGCCGCCCGGGCCCGATGAGCGGTCACCGGATCATCCGCCCGCCAGCGCCAGCGATCCGTCGGGTTCCAGCCTCACGCCCACGCCGCCGCTGATCCGGTCGAGCGTCGTCCGCAGCCAGGCACGGTCCGCCCCGGAGGCGGGCTCCAGCCGCATCCGCCGTGCCCGCAGCGGCACCATGCGCAGCCCGGCCAGCCGTCCGCCGTCCGCCTCGACCGAGACGAGGAACGCGAGCCGCAGATCGTCGCGGTACTCCTCGTAGCCGGAGATGCCCTCGTAGTCGTCGACGAAGTCGCCGCAGCCGTAGAGGATCAGCCGGTCCCGGTACACCTCCAGCGGGCGGGGGTGGTGCGAGGAGTGCCCGTGGACGACGTCGACACCGCCGTCCACCAGGGCGTGCGCGAAGCGGACCTGCTCCCGGGGCACGCGGAAACCCCAGTTCGAGCCCCAGTGCACGGACACCACGGTGAGATCACCGGTCCGTCCGGCCCGCCGGATGTGCCGCACCACGGCGTCGGCCACGGTGGGCGAGAGCGCGGGCACGTACGCGACCCCCGGCAGCTCCGCCGTCGCCGCCCAGCCGGACGGGATCCCGCTGGAGCGTGCCCCGAGGGCGAACACCAGCAGCCGGCCGCCACCCGGGAGGGGGACCGCGGCGGGTGCGTACGCCTCGCCGGCGGCCCGCCCCGCGCCCGCCGTCCGCAGGCCCGCCCCGGCCAGCGCGTCCAGGGTCTCCAGCAGGCCCGGGCGGCCGAAGTCCAGGACGTGGTTGTTGGCGAGGACGGTCACATCGGGCCGGGCCACGGCCAGGGCCGGCAGGTTGGCCGGGTGCATCCGGTAGTGGATCTCCTTGTCCGGCGCGAACGTACCGCCGCTCGTCACCGACGTCTCCAGGTTCACGATCCGGGCGTCCGGGGCGGACTCGTCCAGCACGCGCAGCGCCTCGCCCCACGGCCAGGAGGGCGGTACGGGCGCGGGCAGCGGACCGTGCGCCGACTCCGTCAGCCGGACATAGGACCGCGCGTCCTCGACGTACGCCTCCCGCAGTGCCGGATCGCAGGGACGCGCCAGGATCTGGTCCACGCCGCGCCCGAGCATCACATCACCGCACAGGAACAGCGTCACGATGCCGCCGCCCACACCTCCACGGTAGGACGACCGCTCAGGCCGCTCAGGCCGCCCAGGTCGCCCAGGCCTCTCAGCCCTCTCAGGCGTCGACCCTCACCGCACACGACCACCCGTACGGATCCGGCCCGATCCGCAGCTCCTCCCACGCCACGGCCGTCGGGACCGACCCGGTGATCGCCACGTCCGCGAGCCCGATGACCGCCAGCCGCACGTCCAGGCCGCCGTCGGCCTCGTCCGCCTCCACGTCCACGGGCACCTGGCCGTACTCCTCCCACCGGAAGATGACCTCGTCCAGCAGCGTGGCCAGCAGATCGTCGTCGCTGGCCTCGGCCAGGCGCACCCGGTCCACGGCGGTGGCCCGCACCCCGGAGACGTCCGCGAAACACTCCACCAACGCCAGTACCGCTTCCGCCAGACAGTGCTCCCGGCACGCCGCCCATGCCTCGATCCGGATGTCACCCGGATGCGGCACCGTCCGGTGCCCGCACTCGCCCGGCTGCCGTCCCTGCCCGCCGTCGCCCGTGTCGCCGCCCATGGACTGCGCTTGCCCGACACCGGCCCACCCATGCAGCGACGGCGGCCGCAGCGGTCAGAGAGGCTCGTCCGCCAGGTACGGCGGAGCCGGGTCGTACTGGATGTAGCGCCGCACGGCCCGCGCGTGATCCCGGCCGTGCAGCCGGCCGACGAGCCACAGCGCGCTGTCGATGCCCGCCGAGACGCCCTGGCTGGTGACCAGGTTGCCGTCCACGACGTAGCGGACGTCCCGGACGACCGTCACATCGCCCCGCGCCTCCAGGGCGTCCTCCTGGCTCCAGTGGGTGGCCACCCGGCGCCCGCGGGCGAGACCCGCCGCGTGCAGCAGGAAGGTGCCGGTGCACACGCCGTGCACCCAGGCGGCCCGCTCCGCCGTCCTCCCGATCCAGTCGGTGACCACCGGGTTGTGCAGCTGGACGTCACGCGCGCCCCGCCCGCCCGGCACATGCAGCACGTCCAGCGGCGGATGGTCGTCCAGGGTGTGGTCGGGCAGCACGCGCAGGCCCTTGTTGCAGCGCACCGGACCGGGATGCTCGGCGACGAGCACCGCCGTGTCGGCGCCGTCGCGCAGCCGGGCCGAGACGGTGAAGACCTCCCAGGGCCCCACGAAGTCGAGCTCCTCGGCTTCCTCGAAGACCAGCAGTCCGTACGTCGTCATACGGTTTCCCCTTCCTCCGGGACGTGGTGGGCGCCTGCGGGTCCCGTGGTGGAGCGGAACCGGGCGCGGTAGTCCGACGGCGCGACGCCGAGCCGGCGGTGGAACGTGCGGCGCAGGGTCTCGGCCGTGGCGAAGCCGCAGCGGCGGGCGATCGCCTCGACCGGCTCGTCCCCCTCGGTCAGCGCGCGCCGGGCGGCCTCGACGCGCACCCGCTCGACATACGCGGCGGGCGGCACGCCCAGCTCGGCGGTGAAGCGGCGCTGGAGGTGACGCGGGCTCAGCCCGGCGTGCGCGGCGAGGGCGGCGATGTCGTGCCGGGCGCCCGGATCGGCGTGGATCGCCCCGACGGCGGCCCGCACCGGGTCCGTCGCCGGCTGCCGCGACCAGAGCGCCACGCTGAACTGCGACTGGCCGCCCGGACGGCGCAGGAACAGCACCAGCCGTCGGGCCACCGCGTGCGCGACGTCCCGGCCCAGGTCGTCCTCCACCAGGGCGAGCGCCAGATCCATGCCGGAGGTCACCCCGGCCGAGGTCCACACCCGCCCGTCCCGCACGAAGATCGGGTCGCAGTCCACCCGCACCTCGGGATGCTCCCGGGCCAGCTGCTCCTCCCGGGCCCAGTGCGTGGTGACCCGCCGCCCGTCGAGCAGCCCCGCGGCGGCCAGCAGGAACACCCCGCTGCACACCGAGGCGACGCGCCGGGCACCGGCCGCCGCGGCGGCGATCCAGGAGACCAGCGCCGCGTCCTCCCGGGCCCGGTCCACACCCCCGCCGCCGACCACCACCAGGGTGTCCGTCGCGGCCGGGTCCAGGTCCGCCACGCCGTGCGCGGCGTGCACGAGCAGCCCGCCGGCCGACCTGACCGGTCCCGGCCGGGACGCCACGATCTCGCAGACGTAGTCGCCCGCACTGTGGAACACCTCGTGCGGGCCGGTGAGATCGAGCGGCTGGAAGCCGTCGAAAACGACGAAGACGATACGACGTGGAGTCACTCGCGCAGTCACCCTTCCACGCTCCGTCCGCCCGGGTCATGGCGTCAACGACACGCATCCCACAGATCGCGCCACGCCACACGCGGGACGTCCGTCGCGGCGTGGGTAGGCGGACGGCGGAACCCGCCAGTGGACCGGGGAGAGGAGGCCTCCGATGATCACCCAGACGGTCACCGTGCCCGCCGGGGGCGCCGCGCTCACCGGTGATCTGAACCTGCCGCCGGACGCCCGCGCGGTCGTGCTGTTCGCGCACGGCAGCGGCAGCTCCCGGCACAGCCCCCGCAACCGCGAGGTCGCCGCCGGCCTGCGCACCGCCGGACTCGGCACCCTGCTGATCGACCTGCTCACCGAGGAGGAGGAACGGCGGGACCTGCGCACCGCCGAACTCCGCTTCGACATCCCCCTGCTGGGACGCCGGCTGGTGGCGGCCATCGACTGGCTGGAGCAGTGGTACGGCACCCAGAGCCTGCCCGTCGTCCTGTTCGGCGCCAGCACCGGTGCGGGCGCGGCCCTGGTCGCCGCCGCCGAACGGCCCGGCCGGGTCCCGGCGGTCGTCTCACGCGGCGGCCGGCCCGACCTGGCGGGCGACGCCCTGGCGGCCGTCCGGGCCCCGGTGCTGCTCATCGTGGGCGGCCGGGACCAGCACGTGCTGCGGCTCAACGAGGAAGCGGCCCGGCGGCTGCACGCCCCGCACACCCTCCACGTGGTGCCCGGCGCCACCCATCTCTTCGAGGAGCCCGGCACGCTGGACCGCGTCACCGAGGCGGCCCGGCAGTGGTGCGACGAACAGCTGAGCACCACGGCGGGCTGACACCGGCCGGACCCGGCCGCCCGTGCGTCGTCCGCCGGGCAGGGGGTACGCGGAGCCCGAGCCGGCCGAGGGCCCACTCCGTGCGGGAAGCAGAGGTGACCGTCATGCGGTTCCGCGATCGACGGCAGGCAGGCCGGGAACTGGCCGAGAAGCTGCGCACCCGGCAGGACGCGGGCGCCCTGCCGCGACCGCTCGTCCTCGCCCTGCCCCGCGGCGGGGTCGCCGTGGCGAGCGAGGTCGCGACGGCGCTGGACGCGCCGCTCGACGTGCTCGTCGTACGGAAGATCGGGGCGCCCTTCCAGGAGGAGTACGGCGTCGGCGCGATGGCCGGGGACGAGGTGCCGCTCCTCGACGAGGACGCCCTGCGTCATCTGGGCCTCGGCGTGGCCGACCTCGCCCCCGTCATCGAGCGGGAGCGCGCGGAACTGCGCCGCCGCGAGCGGCTGTACCGGCAGGGCCGTCCCGCGCCCGACCTGCGCGGACGGACGGTGATCGTCGTCGACGACGGCCTGGCGACCGGTTCCACGGCCCGCGCCGCGCTGCGCTCCGTACGCCGTCGGGCGCCCGCACGGCTGGTGCTGGCCGCGCCGGTGTGCTCGCCGGAGGCGGCGGAACTGATGCGCGCCGAGGCCGACGAGGTGCTCTGCCTGCACCAGCCGGCCGCGTTCATGGCCGTGGGCCTTTGGTACGAGAACTTCGACCAACTGACGGACCAGGACGTCCTGGAGGCGCTCCACGTGCAGCTGTGACCATTTGTTCACCTTGCAGGACTGGCGGAAATCGGCCAAGACAGACGACTATGTGCCATCCCCACACCTGCACCAGGAGTAACAAGTGAACGTCTCGCTGTCCGTGTGGCTGCTGACGGTGGCAGCCCTGTGCGTGCTCGTCGCCGTCGACTTCTTCGTCGGCCGCAAGCCCCACGACGTGTCCATCAAGGAAGCCGGGACGTGGACGGTGGTGTGGATCGTCCTGGCCGTGCTGTTCGGGCTGGGGCTCTGGTACTTCGGTGGGAGCGGGCCCACGGGTGAGTTCTTCGCCGGGTACATCACCGAGAAGTCACTGAGCGTGGACAACCTCTTCGTGTTCGTCCTGATCATGGGGAAGTTCGCGGTGCCCTCGCAGTACCAGCAACGGGTGCTGATGGTCGGCGTGCTGATGGCCCTGGTGCTGCGAGCGATCTTCATCGCGGCCGGCGCGGCGATCATCTCCGCCTTCTCCTGGGTGTTCTACATCTTCGGCGCCTTCCTGATCTGGACCGCGTGGAAGCTGGTCCAGGACGCGCGCAAGGACCAGCACGAGGAGGAGTACCAGGAGAACAAGCTGCTGAAGATGGCGGAGGAGCGTTTCGGGGTGGCCGACCGCTACCACGGCACGAAGCTGTTCATCATCGAGAACGGCAAGCGGATCATGACCCCGATGCTGGTCGTGATGCTCGCGATCGGCTCCACCGACGTGCTGTTCGCCCTCGACTCCATCCCCGCGATCTACGGCCTCACCCAGGACCCGTACATCGTGTTCACCGCGAACGCCTTCGCCCTGATGGGCCTGCGCCAGCTGTACTTCCTCATCGGCGGCCTGCTGAAGAAGCTGGTCCACCTCTCCTACGGCCTGTCGATCATCCTCGGCTTCATCGGCGTGAAGCTGGTGCTGCACGCGCTGCACGAGTCGGGCGTGCACGTCCCCGAGATCAGCATCCCCTTCTCGCTCGGGTTCATCCTGCTGGTCCTGACGGTCACGACGATCACCAGCCTGCGGGCCTCGAAGAAGCAGGAGGCCGAGGAGGCGGAGGAGCGCGCGGGCGACTCCCGATAGGCCCTGCACGCGGTGTGCGTCAGACGACGCCGTCCGCGCGCAGTGCCGCCACCTCCTCGTCGGTGCGGCCCAGTTCGGTGAGGATCGCCCGGGTGTGCTCGCCGGCCGCCGGTACGGGATCCATGCGCGCGGGCAGGCCCGCGAGGTCGGCCGGCGGGAGCAGGGCTTCGACGGTGGCGCCCGGCACCGCGACCTCGGTCCAGCGGCCGCGGCCGGCCAGCACCGGGTGGTCCAGGAACGCGGCGACGTCGTTGACCCCGGCGCAGGCGATGCCGATGCGCTCCAGGTCCTTGAGGATCTCGTCGGAGCCGGAGCGGGCGAAGCGGCCGGCGACGACGGTGTCGAGTTCCTCGCGGTGGGCGACGCGGTCGGAGGCGGTGGCGAAGCGCGGATCGTCCACCAGCTCCGGCCGGCCGAGGAACTCCGCGCACAGGGCCGCCCATTCCCGCTCGTTCTGGATGGAGAACAGCACCTCCTTGCCGTCGGCGGCCGGGTACGTCCCGTACGGCGCGATGGTGGCGTGCTGCGTACCGAGGCGCGGGGGCTGGGTGCCGCCGTGCCGGGTGTAGTAGGCGGGCTGGCCCATCCACTCCGCGAGCGCCTCGAACAGGGACACCTCCACCGGGTGGGCCTCGCCGGTGGTGGCGCGGGTGTAGAGGGCGGTGAGGACGCCGCTGTAGGCGTACATCCCGGCGGCAATGTCGGCCACGGAGATCCCGGTCCGGGCGGTCCCCTCCGGGGTTCCCGTCAGGGACACCAGCCCGGTCTGGCACTGCACGAGCAGGTCGTAGGCCTTGCGGTCGGCCCAGGGGCCGGTCGTGCCGTAGCCCGAGATCGTGCAGGGGATCAGGCCGGGGCGGTGGCTCGTGACGGTCTCCGCGTCCAGGCCGAGCCGGCCGGCCGCGCCCGGGGCGAGGTTCTGCACGAACACATCGGCGCCGTCGAGGAGGTCGTGCAGGATCTCGCGGCCGCGAGGGTCCTTGAGGTCCAGCGTGAGGGACTCCTTGGACCGGTTGAGCCACACGAAATAGCTGGAGTGGCCGTGCACGGTCGTGTCGTAACGGCGGGCGAAATCGCCACCGCCCGGCCGCTCCACCTTGATCACACGCGCACCGAGGTCGGCGAGCTGCCGGGTGGCGTACGGCGCGGCCACGGCCTGCTCCACACTGACCACCGTGACCCCGGACAGGGGATAGCGCTGCACGCTCATGCCTCATGCTCCTGAACCTCGTACGGACGGCGCCCGGACAGTCTCCCCCGGGCACCGGGCCGTGGCACGGGCCAGGGACGCGATCTGGATCACGACGGGGTGTATCACAACAGGGTGGTTCCCGCGCGGCCGGTG
Organism: Streptomyces sp. NPDC057099; assembly: GCF_042671245.1. Classification (NCBI taxonomy): domain Bacteria; kingdom Bacillati; phylum Actinomycetota; class Actinomycetes; order Kitasatosporales; family Streptomycetaceae; genus Streptomyces; species Streptomyces sp. NPDC057099. Next base: position 13,989 of record NZ_JBHUTX010000076.1, on the reverse strand, counting down.
GGCTAGGGGCGGGCCAGGTGCCGCATGGCCAGGGCCAGTTGGAGCCGGAGTCGGCCCTGTGGGGTGCGTACCGGCCAGCCGAGCAGGTGCTCCGCGTGGGTCAGCCGGTCCTGGAGCGTGGAGTGGTGGACGTTGATCCCTGTGGCTGCCGCCCGCAGGCTCGCCGTGGACGCGACCGCATGCAGCGTGGCCAGCAGCCAGGGCGTGGTCGCCGCGGCCGTTTCCAGGGCACGGACGTCGGGCGGCGGCTCCGCGCCCCGTACGACGAGGTCGGCGAGCAGGGCGATCCCGCCCAGCTCATCGGCGTACACGACCCGTGACCCGGGGTCCTGCGGGGTGCCCTCGGCGGTGAACCGCAGGGCGGTACGGGCCGCCGCCCATGACCGGGGCAGTTCGAGAACGGGCACGGCGGGCCCGACGCCGAGCCGGCCGGCAGCGAAGCGGGCGTCCGTTGGAACCGGCTCCCCGTGTCGGGCACCTTCCGTCCCGGCGGGTACGACCCGAGGCCGGTGGTCCAGCGGGGCGAGAACCCGCGCCGATGCCGCCGCGTCCAGTCCGAGCCGACGAGCGGCGTACAGGCGCGCCCGCTCCGGGGCCGTGGCATCCAGGAGGGTCTCCACCAACGCCGGGTCATCTGCCGGGGCCCGACCACGCGTACGGTCGAGAACGAGCCGCAGGGCGACGGCGGCGCGTTCGAGTATCACTGCGTCGACGACGCTGGGGGAGGGCACGGCGGGTTCCGCGTCGGCCACGCCGGGTTGGGCTCCGGCTTGCGCTGCGACGACCTGGCCGGGTGCGGTCCCGGTCTGTTTGGTGCCGACCCGGTCAGGTACGGCCTCGGCCTGCTGGGAGACGACCCTGCTTGGTGTGGCCCCGCCATGCTCTGCGGTGGCCATGCCGGGTCCGGCCCCGGTGGGCGTCGCGATGACCCGGCCGGGTGCGGCCTCCTCCCGCTCCGCGTCGACCCGGTTGGGTGTGGCTTCGGCGTCCTCCGTGACGACCACGCCGGGTTCTGCCCCGCCCTGCTCGTCATCGACCCGGCTTGGCGTTGCCCCATCCTGCTCTCTGATGGCCACGCCGGGTGCGGCCCCCGCCTGCCCCGCGACGCCCCTGCCGGGTCCGGCCCCGGCCTCCTCCACGGCGCCCCTGCCGGGTCCGGCCCCGGCCTCCTCCACGGCGCCCCTGCCGGGTCCGGCCCCGGCCTCCTCCACGGCGCCCCCGCCGGGTCCGGCCCCGGCCCCCTCCACGCCGCCCCCGTCCCGCTCCGCCCCGCCGCGTTCCAGCCACAGGATCGCCGGTCCGTTCGGGCTCAGTCGGGCCGAAGGCCAGGTGGGGTTCGGTGGGGTCTCGGTGTCCTGGCGGGTGCCGTCGGGCCGTACGCGGACGTGGACGCGTCGCTCGGGGTCCACCAGCCGGGCCGGGCAGCCGGACAGGACGGCGGCGCCGCGTACGAGTGCCTCGACACCGGCCCTGGACTCGGCCAGGCGGTCGAAGTAGGCGATGACCCGGACCGCCGCACCGGCATCCGGGTCGAGCGCGGTCAGGCGTCCGGCCAGCTCTTTCATAGGCCTATGGTGCGCCATGCGGCTGCCCGGCCAGGAGAGAAGCCCGCGGTCACCCGTTCAGAAGCCTCCGCAGCCAGTCCACATGCGCCGCCCGGGCCGACTGGGACAGCGCCGCCTGGGGCGCGAAACCGTCGAAGCCGTGGAAGCCGCCCGGCCAGACGTGGAGTTCGGCCACGCCACCGGCCTGCCAGATGCGCGAGGCGTAGGCGACGACCTCGTCGCGGAAGGTCTCCGCCGAGCCGACGTCGAGGAAGGCCGGGGGCAACCCCGTCAGGTCCTCGGCACGGGCCGGCGCCGCGTACGCCGGTACGTCGGGCCCGCCGCGCCGCGAGCCCAGCAGCGCGGTCCAGCCGGTCTCGTTGGCGGTCCGGTCCCACACCCCGAGGCCAGCCATCTGGTACGTCGACGGCGAGTCGTTGCGGTCGTCGAGCATCGGGCACATCAGGACCTGCCCGATCGGCCGCGGTCCCTTGCGGTCCCGGGTGAGCAGGGCCAGCGCCGCGCACAGCCCGCCGCCCGCGCTCGCCCCCGCGACGACGATCCGCTCGGGGTCGGCGCCGAGTTCGTCGGCGTGGTCGGCCGTCCACAGCAGCCCGGCGTACACGTCCTCGACCGGCGCGGGATGCGGATGCTCCGGCGCCAGCCGGTACTCCACGGACACCACGACCGCGTCCAGCACCTGCGCCCACGCCAGCGGGACGTCGACCCCGACCCGGTTGTTCCCGATGACCATGCCGCCGCCGTGCACGTGGTAGATGACGGGCCGCGCGCCGGCGGTCGCCGGAGCGGTCGGCCGGCAGATCAGCAGGGATATGTCGGGCTCGCCCTGCGGACCGGGCACCTGCCGGTCCTCCACCTCGAACGTCCCGCCCATCGTCAGGTCCAGCTCGGCCAGCAGCGCGATGCCCGGGCCCTGGCGCACCTCGGCGATCTGGTCCGGCGTGAGACCCGGGCTGATCATGTCCTTGATCAGCTCCAGGGCACCCGAGAGTTCGGGGTCGAACGGTGGCGGAACATGCGTCATGGCGTCTCCTCACGCGAGGTCACGGCGGCTCGTGCTGCCATGGTCGGCCCGCCGCCCCGGCCGCGGGCGCCGCCGAGCGGCGGAACCTGCCCGCCGTACGGCGGGTGGCGCCCGGACGACGGGTCAGGGCGGCCGCTGCGGACGCGGCGACCGGCACGCACCCCTTCCACCACCAGCCGATGGCGTCACCAACATACGCGCAGGTCATGTACGCGATGGTGAGCCTCCGGACCCGGCGGAGCCCGAGCGCTCAGCGGCTCGCCGTGTCCGACCGTGCCGGAGCGGAGCCGGAGGCGGGCCCGCTGCGGGAGACGACGCGCGTCCCGCAACCGTCGACGAGACGGACCTGCAGCGAACCGCACCCGCAGCGTGTCCACTCCGTGCGGCCCGTGGCGGTGGTGTGCCGGGACAGCACCTGGAACGGCTCGCCCCCGTCCGGCCGGCCGCAGTGCGGGCAGGCGGGGGAGTGGGTGCTGGTCATGACTGACTCCTCGTACGTCGTGGCTGGTTGACCGTCGCGACACAGCCAGGGTGCGTCGAGATCTCCGTACACGTCCAGGTTGACTTTATGGATGTCATTGTGAAGCGTGACCTACATGATTGACCTGCGCAGGCTGCACGTCCTCAGGGCCGTCTCCCACTACGGCACGGTCACCGCCGCCGCCCGGGCCCTGCACTTCACCCCGTCCGCCGCCTCCCAGCAGATCCGGCAGCTCGCCCGTGACCTGGACGTCGAACTGCTGGAGCCCCAGGGGCGCGGGGTGCGCCTCACCCCGGCCGCCGAGAGCCTCCTGGCGCACGCCGACGCCATCCAGGCCCGCTGGGACCTGGCCGAACTCGATCTACGGGCCGACCATGGAGCGCCCTCCGGGGTGCTGCGCGTGACCGGTTTCCCCGTGGCGATCTCGGTGCTGCTCGCCCCGATGGCGGCCCGGCTGGGCGAGCGGCATCCGCGGCTGTCCGTACGGATCGCCGAGGTGGGTGTCCCGGAGAGCTTCGACCTGCTCTTCGAGGGGGAGACCGATCTCGCGATCGTCGAGGCCACCCCGCTCAACCCGCCGCTGAGCGATGCGCGGTTCGACCAGCAGCCGCTGCTGGACGACCCGTTCGACCTGGTCGTCCCCGAAGGGCACCGGCTCGCCGGGCGGGCCCGGGTCGATCTCGCCGAGGCGGCGCGCGAGGTGTGGATCGCGCCGGTGGAGGACAGTCCCTGCCGTCCGCACGTCCTGTCCGCGTGCGGCGCGGCGGGGTTCACGCCCGACGTCGTCCACCACGCCCTCGACTGGAACGTCACCGCACACCTGGTCGCCCACCGGCTCGGCGTCGCCCTCGTCCCGCGTCTGGCCCACCTGACCCCGCACCTGCCGATCACCCGGGTCCGCTGCACGGGCAACCCCCACCGCAAGCTCCTGACCTGCACCCGCGGCGGCGGCCACGCCCGCCCGGCGGTCACTGCGGCCCTGCGGGAACTGCGCGAACTGGCTCCTACGGCGGTCGCCTGACCCGCCCCCAGCGCATGCGTCGGGGATCGCCCGAGGGGCGGACCCTCAGCGCCCCGGCGCCCCCACCCGGAGCCCGTCCATGACGAAGTCCAGCAGCCGGGTGGCGCGCGGCTGCCAGTCGGTGTGGGGGTCGATCGTCCAGAGGCCGCCGATCGTGAGGAAGAGATCGTCCGCGGTGATCCCCGGGCGGATGGTGCCGGCCTGTTCGGCGGCACGCAGCAGCAGTTCGGCCGCCTCCGTCACCGGGGTGTGTCCCGGCTTCGCGGGCTGCCCCGGTGCGCTCGTGGCCTGGCGGATGGCGTCGGCCAAGCCCGCCTTGGTCATGGCGAACCGCGCGAGCCGGTCCATCCACTCGCGCAGCGCCCGGTCGGGTTCCCGGCTCTCCAGCAGGGGTGCGGCGCTGTCGGCGACCTGCCGCATCTCGTGGCGGTAGATCTCCAGGACCAGTGCCTCACGGCTGGGGAAGTGGCGGTAGAAGGTGCCCTGCCCGACGCATGCCTTCTTGGCGATCGAACTCAGCGGCGCGTCCGCCGAACGCGTCAGTTCGGCCAGTGCCACTTCCAGGATGCGCTCGCGATTGCGCTGCGCGTCCGAGCGCAGAGGAGCGTCCTTCTTCTGCCGCACTCGCCCTCCTCGCGATCCCATGGCCGAAACTCGGCCCTTGTTAAGCGGACAGTTGTCCGTTACGTTTTCGGGTAACGGACAACTGTCCGCTTGCTCCATCGTATCGGTGTGCCGTCCGCGCGGACAGCCCGCGCTCCTGCCTCCTGTGCCTCCTGGCCTCGCGACACTGAGAGAGAAGGCTTCCATGCCCCCATCGACGTCCAGCGACCTCACCCTGTCCGTCAACGGCGAGAAGTACACGCTGACCGTCGACCATCGCACCACGCTGCTCGACGCCCTGCGCGAACGACTCGATATGACCGGCACGAAAAAAGGCTGTGATCAGGGGCAGTGCGGCGCCTGCACCGTCCTGGTCGACGGCCGCCGGAGCGTCGCCTGTCTGCAGCTGGCCGTGGCGGCCGAAGGGCGCGAGATCACCACCATCGAAGGCGTGGCCGAGGGCGACCGGCTGCACCCGGTGCAGCAGGCGTTCCTCGAACTGGACGGTTACCAGTGCGGCTACTGCACGCCGGGACAGATCTGTTCGGCCATCGCGATGATCGAGGAGCACGCGGCCGGCTGGCCGAGCGCAGCCACCGACGACGTACGGCCCGAGGCGGGACCACCCACGTTGACGCCGGAAGAAATACGGGAGCGCATGAGCGGCAACCTCTGCCGCTGCGGCGCGTACGTGTCGATCGTCCAGGCCGTGGCCCGCGCCGCGGAGTCCAAGGGAGCGGCGGTATGAGGGAGTTCGGCTACCAGCGGGCGTACGACGTCTCCGGCGCCGTGGCGCTGCTCGAAGGCGACCGGGAAGCCCGCTTCCTGGGCGGCGGCACCAACCTGGTCGACCTGATGAAGACCGGCGTCGAGCGGCCCGCCCTCCTCGTCGACGTACGCGAACTGCCCCTGAACCGCGTCGAGCCCACCGAGGACGGCGGGCTGCGCATCGGGGCCACCGTCACCAACAGCGACCTCGCGGCCCATCCCGAAGTCCGGCGCCGCTACCCGGCGTTGGCGCAGGCCGTGCTGGCCGGTGCCTCCGGGCAGCTGCGCAACATGGCCACCGTCGGCGGCAACCTGCTCCAGCGCACCCGCTGCGGCTACTTCGCCGACGTCAGCGCCCCCTGCAACAAGCGCAGCCCGGGCAGCGGCTGCCCTGCGATCGAGGGCGAGCACCACAACCACGCCGTCCTCGGCGCCTCCGACCACTGCGTGGCCACCCATCCCTCCGACATGGGCGTGGCACTGGCCGCCTTCGACGCGACCGTGTCCTACGAGACGGCGGACGGGCCGGGGGAGATGCCACTCGCCGACTTCTACCTGCCGGTGGGGGAGACTCCGCACCTGGAGACCGCCCTGCCGCCGGGCGCGCTGATCACCGGCGTCACCCTGCCGCCCGCCCCGGTCGCGGCCCACTCCCGCTACCGCAAGGTCCGCGAGCGCGCCTCCTACGCCTTCGCCATCGGCTCGATCGCCGCCGCGCTCGACGTCCGCGACGGCGTCGTGCACGACGTGCGCCTGGCCTTCGGGGCCGTCGCCTCCCGCCCCTGGCGGGCCCGCGCGGCCGAAGGCGTCCTGCTCGGCGCACCCGCCGACGCCGAGACCTTCGCGGCCGCCGCGGAACTCGAACTGGCCGCCGCCAGGCCCCTGCCTCACAACGGATACAAGGTGACCCTGATGCGCAACCTCGTCGTCGCCGTGCTGAGCGAACTCGCCGAGGAGGCCACCCGATGACCACCGCCACCAGGGGCTCCGTCGGCTCCGCGCACACCCGCGTGGAAGGCCGCGACAAGGTCACCGGAACGGCTCGCTACGCCGGTGAGATCCCCTTCGCCGACCTCGCCCACGGCTGGCTGGTGCTGTCCACCGTCGCCCGCGGCCGCGTCCGTGCCCTGGACACCGACGCCGTGCTCGGCATGCCCGGCGTCCTCACCGTGCTCCACCACGAGAACGCCCCGCGCGTCGACACCGACTACTCCGGGCTGATGGGCATGTCCCCGGACCCGAGCATCGCCCTCTTCCAGCACGACCGGGTGGCCCATCTGGGCTGGCCGGTGGCGCTGGTCGTCGCCGAGACGTCCGAGCAGGCCCGGGAGGCCGCCGAGTCCCTCCAGATCGACTACGAGCAGGAGCCGCACGACGTCGCGTTCTCCGCCGAGCGGGAGACCGAGGCGTACGCGCTCGACGGCCATATGCCGGGCGTGGTCGAGAAGGGCGACCTAGAGGCCGAACTCGCGGCGTCCGCGGTCGTGCTGGACGCGGAGTACACCACTCCGGAGGAACACCACAACCCGATGGAGCCGCACGCGGCGACGGCCCGCTGGGAGGGCGGCCGGCTCGAGGTCGTCGACTCCAACCAGGGCACCACCTGGGTCGCCGGCGAACTCGCCAGCCTCTTCTCCCTCGACCCGGCCTCCGTGCGGGTGCGGTCCGAGCACGTCGGCGGCGGCTTCGGCAGCAAGGGCGTCCGTGCGCACCAGGTGGGCGCCGTGATGGCCGCGACCGTTCTGCAACGCCCGGTCAGGGTCGTCATGACCCGCCGGCAGATGTTCTCGCTCGCCGGGTACCGCAGCCCCACGGCCCAGCGGGTCAGGCTCGGTGCGGACGCGGACGGGCGGCTGCGCGCGCTGGAGCACCGGTCCCTGAACCTCACCTCGACCGTGCACGAGTTCGTCGAGCCGAGCGCCGCGGCGGGCCGGTCGATGTACGCCGCCGACGCCCACCACACGGCCAGCCGGCTCGTGCGGCTCGACGTGCCGACCCCGACGTGGATGCGCGCCCCCGGCGAGGCGCCGGGCTCGTTCGCGCTGGAGTCGGCGCTCGACGAACTCGCCGAGCGGTGCGGCCTCGACCCGATCGAGCTGCGCGTCCGCAACGAGCCCGAGGTGGGCCCGGTGTCCGGCCTGCCGTTCGGCAGCCGCAACCTGATCGCCTGCTTCCGCGAGGGCGCCCGCCGGTTCGCCTGGGCGGACCGGGACCCGCGGCCGGGAGTGCGCCGCGACGGCCGCTGGCTGCTCGGCACGGGCACCGCCGCCGCCTCCTTCCCCGCCGGAGCCATGCCCTCCACGGCGGCCGTCACCGCGGAGGCGGACGGCACCTTCACGGTGCGGATCAACGCCGCGGACATCGGCACCGGCGCCAGGACCGCGCTCACGCTGGTCGCCGCCGACGCCCTGGAAGTGGCGACGGACCGCGTCCGGGTCCGCATCGGGAACAGCGACCTCGGCCCGGCGATGATCGCCGGCGGCTCGATGGGCACCCGCTCCTGGGCCTGGGCCGTCACGGCCGCCGCCGACGAACTGCGCCAGAGCCTCGCGCCGGGCGCCGACATCCCGCCGGAGGGCATCACCGTACGGTCCGACACGACCGAGGCCATCGGTGCCCTCGCCCAGAAGGAGCGGCATTCCTTCGGGGCGCAGTTCGCCGAGGTCGCCGTCGATCCGGCCACCGGCGAGGTCCGCGTCCGCCGGATGCTGGGCATCTTCGCGGCCGGCCGGATCGTCAACCCGCTCACCGCCCGCAACCAGTTCGTCGGCGGCATGACCTGGGGCATCTCCATGGCCCTGCACGAGGAAGCCGTACGGGACCGGGCCAGCGGCGGCCTCTACGGCGCCGACCTCGCGGGCTACCACGTCGCCGCGCACGCCGACGTGCCCCACATCGAGGCCGACTGGGTCGACGACCCCGACCCGGACGACCCGGTGGGCATCAAGGGCATCGGTGAGATCGGCATCGTGGGTGCCGCCGCGGCGGTCGCCAACGCCGTGTGGCACGCGACCGGTGTACGCCACCGGAACCTGCCGATCCGGCCCGACCGTGTCTTGATGGCGGGCGGCGATGCTTGACCTGGCCGGGCAGCTGCACGAGTGGATCGAGGAGGGCCGGGAGTTCGCCGTCGCCACGGTCGTCGCCGTCGGCGGCAGCGCCCCGCGCCCTCCCGGCGCCGCCCTGGCCGTCCGCGCCGACGGCACCGCCATCGGCTCGGTCTCCGGGGGCTGTGTGGAAGGAGCCGTGTACGACCTCTGCCTCCAGGCCCTCCAGGAGGGCGAGACCCTCGTCGAGCGGTTCGGCTACAGCGACGAGGACGCCTTCGCCGTGGGTCTGACCTGCGGCGGAACCATCGACGTCATGATCACCCCGTACGACGCCTCCAGGACACCCCAGACGGCCGCGCTGTCGGCCGCCGCCCGTGGCGAGCCGGTGGCCCTGGCCCGGGTGGCCCAGGGGCCCGCCGACCTCCTCGGCCGGGCGTTGCTCGTACGCCCCGACGGCTCGCACGAGGGCGGCCTCGGCGGCACCCCGGACCTCGACCGCACGGCGATCGGCCAGGCCCGCGCCCTGCTGGACACCGGCCGCACGGGCACGGTCGAGCTCTCCGAGGACGGCTCGCACTGCCCGGGCGGTCTCACCCTGCTCGTGGAGTCGGCCGTGCCGCCGCCCCGCATGATCGTCTTCGGCGCGATCGACTTCGCGGCGGCCCTGGTACGGGCGGGGAAGCTGCTCGGTCATCACGTCACCGTGTGCGACGCCCGCCCCGTCTTCGCCACCCGGGCCCGCTTCCCCGACGCCGACGAGATCGTCGTGGACTGGCCCCACCGCTATCTGCGGGCGACGGAGACCGACGGACGCACGGTGCTGTGCGTACTCACCCACGACGCGAAGTTCGACGTGCCCCTGCTGACGGAGGCCCTGCGCCTGCCGGTCGCCTATGTCGGCGCCATGGGCTCCCGCCGCACCCACCAGGACCGCGACCGGCGCCTGCGGGAAGCGGGCGTCGGCGAGCGCGAGCTGGCCCGGCTGAGGTCGCCGATCGGACTCGACCTGGGGGCCCGTACGCCCGAGGAGACCGCCGTGTCCATCGCGGCGGAGATCGTCGCGGCACGGCGGGGCGGAACGGGTCTGCCGCTCACCGGCTCGGGCACCCCGATCCACCGGGCCGAGCAGCTGCCCCAAGCGGTCTGACACCGCCGAGAACACGCCGGAGGGGCCGCGGCCCGCAACGGCCGCGGCCCCTCCCCGGCACCGCTCGCACCGGTCGTGTGACGGGTCAGGCGGCGGCGGTCTCCGTGGCCTGGCCGTGCAGACGGGTGATGACCTCGGTCAGCTGCGCGGCGACCTCGGCGTCGTCGGCCGGGTGCGTCTCGGCGAAGCGGGTCAGCGAGCCGGGGATGGACACCTTGACGTCCTCCAGCACCTTGGCGCCGGCGATGCCCACGGACTTGCGGGTCTCGTCGTGCGCCCAGACACCGCCGAACTGGCCGAAGGCGGTGCCGACCACGGCGACCGGCAGGCCGCTGAGGGCGCCGGCGCCGTACGGGCGGGACAGCCAGTCGATGGCGTTCTTCAGGACGGCCGGGATGGTGCCGTTGTACTCGGGCGTGAACAGGATCAGACCGTCGGCCGCCTCGGCGGCCTCGCGCAGCTTCACTGCGGCGGCCGGAACGCTGCCCTCGACGTCGATGTCCTCGTTGTAGAAGGGGATCTCGGCGAGGCCCTCGAAGAGGTTCACCTCGGCACCCTCGGGGGCGAGCTTGACGGCCGCCTCGGCGAGCTGGCGGTTGTGCGACCCGGCGCGAAGGCTGCCGACGAGCGCGAGGATGCGAACAGACATGCTGACTCCCACGTAGAGAAAGACTGCTGCGAAACACAGCCGTTACGATCCGGACCGAGGTCCGTTTATTGTTCTAGCATCATAACCGGACCGCGGTCCAGTTTTGTTCCCGATGCTTTACGCTGGCTTCATGTCCACCGCCCCGCCCCCTTTCCCGACGCCTCAGGAGCCCGTCGCCCTTCCCGAGCTGCTCCAGCTCGGGACCGCCCCGGAGGCCGACGAGCCGTGCCTGCGGGCCGACGCCGCGCGCAACCGGGCCCGGCTGCTGGAGGCCGCCGGGCGGCTGGTGGCGGAGCGCGGCGCGGACGCCGTCACGATGGAGGCGGTGGCCGCGGCGGCCTGCGTCGGCAAGGGCACGGTCTTCCGCCGGTTCGGCGATCGCACCGGCCTGCTGACGGCCCTGCTCGACCACTCCGAGAAGAAGTTCCAGGCCGCGTTCCTCAGCGGCCCGCCGCCGCTCGGACCCGGCGCGCCGCCCGTGGAGCGGCTGCGGGCGTTCGGCCGCGCGATGCTGCACCGGTCCAGCGAAGACCTGGAGCTGCAGCTGGCGGCGGAGCCGGGCGCGAACCGCCGTTTCATCAGCCCGGCGCGCAGCGTGCTGCGCCACCACGTGGCCATGCTCCTGCGGCAGGCGATCCCCGAAGCGGACTGCGAACTCCTCTCCCACACCCTGATGGGCCAGCTCGACCCGGCCCTGATCCACCACCTGACCAAGCAGTGCGGGATACCCCTGACCCGCCTCGAGGAGGCGTGGACCGACCTGGTCGACCGGCTGACGGGCGCGGAATCCACCCGCTAGAAGCGCCCGCCGCCCCTCGTGAACGCTCACGGCTTCGTCACAACTCCCCCGCCGGAAGCGCGCATTGAGGCTTCTGCCAAGATGCCGTACGTCATGGTGCAGATACCGAAAACGCCCGCGCCCCCGTCCCCCGCACCGATGCGCTCCGTACCCACGAGCGCCGATGTGGCCCGCCTGGCCGGCGTCTCGCGCGCGACCGTCTCCTACGTCCTCAACAACACCAGCGCCGTACGGATCAGCGAGCCCACGCGCCGCCGGGTCCACGAGGCCGCGAAGGAACTCGGGTACGTGCCGCACGCGGCGGCCCGCTCCTTGCGCGCCGGGCACAGCCGCATGGTCCTGATCCCCGCGCCGACCTTCCCCGTCGGCCCGCTCTACAGCCGGTTCCTCACCGACCTCCAGGTCGCGCTCAGCGCCCTGGACTACACGGTGGTGCAGTACGGCACCGGCGGCCCGCACGGCGACGACGCCGCCCGTGCCTGGGCCGAACTGCGGCCCGTGGCCGTGCTGGTGCCCGGTTCCGGACTCGGTCCGCAAGGAGTGGCGGTGCTCAAGCGCTCCGGGGCACGGGCCGTGGTCACCCTCGGCCCCGAGACCATCGAGGGCGCGCACGCCCTGCTCATGGACCACGATGTCGTCGGCTACAGCGCGGGCGCCCACCTCTACGACCGCGGCCGCCGCCGGATCGGCGTCGTCGTCCCGCAGGAAACCGGCCTCGAGGCGTTCTCCGCGCCCCGGCTCGACGGTGTGCGCCAGTCCCTGCGCGGCACCGACGCCACGGTGACGGAACTGCCCCTCGCCTACGAGGAACAGGCCGCGGTGCGCCTCGCCGCCCGCTGGCGGACCCTCGGTCTGGACGCCGTGTTCACCTACAACGACGAGTACGCGATGCTGCTGATGCGGGCCCTGCAGGACGAGGGCATCCGCATCCCGGAGGAGACGGCCGTGGTCGGCGCCGACGATCTGATGCTCGGCCGGCTGCTGCGGCCGCGGCTGAGCACGGTCCACCTGGAACTGCCCTCCGGCCGTGAACTCGCCGAACTGGTCGACCGCGCCGTGCGCAAACCCGGGACCGAGCCCGAGACGCACAAGGTGCTGGGCGCGACGGTGCTGCACCGCGACTCGAGCTGACCCGACCGGAGGGCAACTCCTCGGCAGACGGCCGGAATTGCCCGGCCGACGGAACGGCGCCGGTCATCGCCCTGAGGCATGACTAGGATGTTGCATCATCAACAAAATGGGGGCGCGTGCGAACGCGGCCGCAGCCCACACGGCTGCCCCGGATCGCCGCGCCCCGCCCTGTGACCGCCGAACCGGCCACGTTCTCACGGGAGTTCCACCCACCCCGTACCCGTACGCCGGTGACCGATCGATCCGGAGAGCCGTCATGCCGTTGCTCGACACCAGGACCTGGCAGCCCCGCACACTGGCGGGGCCCGGGTACACCGTCACCGAGCCCGCCACTGGCGGGGCCCTCGGCACCCTCGCCCTCGCCACCCCCGGGGATGTCGGCGCCGCCGCCGGGCGGGCGGCCGCCGCCCAGCGCGAGTGGGCCCGCGCCCCGCACTTCGCCCGCGCCGCCGTACTCCGCAAGGCGGGCGACCTGTTCACCGCGCACGCCGCCGAACTGCGCGAATGGATCGTCCGCGAGTCCGGTTCCGTCCCCGGCAAGGCCGACTTCGAACTGCACGTCGCGGCCCAGGAGTGCTACGAGGCCGCCGCCCTCGCCTCCCGCCCGGCCGGCCAGGTCCTGCCCAGCGAGGCGCCGCGCCTGTCGTACACGCGCCGCGTCCCGGCCGGTGTGGTGGGTGTGATCTCCCCGTTCAACGCCCCGCTGATCCTGTCCATCCGCTCCGTCGCGCCGGCCCTGGCCCTGGGCAACGCGGTCCTCCTGAAGCCGGACCCGCGCACGGCCGTCTGCGGAGGCCTGGCCCTGGCCGCGGTCTTCGCCGCCGCGGGCCTGCCCGATGACCTGCTGCACGTGCTCCCCGGCGGCCCGGACGCCGGACAGGCCCTGGTCTCCGACCCCCGCGTGCCGGTCATCTCCTTCACGGGCTCCACCGCCGCCGGACGGGCCGTCGGCGAGGCCGCCGGGCGTCACCTCAAGCGGGCCCACCTGGAACTGGGCGGCAACTCGGCCATGATCGTGCTGGAGGACGCCGACCTCGACGCGGTGATCTCCACCGCCGCCTGGGGCTCGTTCTTCCACCAGGGCCAGATCTGCATGACGACCGGACGCCACCTGGTGCACGCGTCCCTCTACGACGAGTACGTCGAGCGGCTGGCCGCCAAGGCGGACTCCCTGGCCGTCGGCGACCCGTACCGCGACCAGGTCCACCTGGGCCCCATCATCGACTCCGGGCAGCTCGACAAGATCAGCGGCCTGGTCGACTCCAGCAGGGCCGCGGGCGCCAAGATCGCCGCGGGCGGCACGCACGACCGGCTCTTCTACCGGCCCACCGTCCTCGCCCACGTCGACGACCGCACCCCGGCGTACACGGAGGAGGTCTTCGGCCCGGTGGCGCCCGTGCGCTCCTTCAGCACCGCCGACGAGGCGGCGGCCCTCGCCGCGCAGAGCCCGTACGGCCTCTCCCTGGGCATCGTCACCAGGGACACAGCCCGCGGCCTGGACCTCGCCGACCGCATACCGACCGGCATCGTCCACATCAACGACCAGACCGTGAACGACGAGGCCGTGGCGCCGTTCGGCGGGGTGGCCGCCTCCGGCACCGGCGCCCGCTTCGGCGGCGAGGCCAATCTGGAGGCCTTCACCGAGCTGCGCTGGACGACGGTGCGCGCGGAGGTGGCCCCGTACCCCTTCTAGGCCGGACACGACTTCCAGGCCGGAAACGACGCAGGGCCTGGCCCGGCCGGGCATTCTC
>NZ_JBHUTX010000075.1:17208-25096 GCF_042671245.1 Streptomyces sp. NPDC057099 | reverse complement strand
GTGTATAAGAGACAGGTGATGGTGCGGGGCCCCTCTCCTGTCTCCTGCCTCGGTCGGCCGGCTAGCCCAGCAGGCCGCCCACCAGGCCCGGCTGGCCCGAGGAGGAGCCGTCGCCGGTGCCGCCGGTCGAGCCGGAGCCGCCGCCCGTCGCGGAGCCGCCGGACGTGGGGCCGGAGGTGGTGCTCGGCGCCTCGTCGGCCGGGGAGGACTGCCGGGGCGGGGCCTGGCCCGCGCTGCCCTGGGTCTGGCTGGGCGAACCGCCGGTGACGGTTCCGCTGCCCCGGGTGGCGTCCGGCCGGGTCGTGGTGCCCGCGCTGGGACTGGCCGTGCCGGCCGTGGCGCCCTGGGTGGGCGACGTGGAGGCCGACGGGGTCTTCTTCTCCTGCCGCTTGGGTTCGCCCGGGAGCGGGGAGCCCGGCAGCTCGTTGCGCGGGGCCTCGCCGGGGCCGGGGACGACGACCCGGTCGGCGTCGCGGACGGCGCCGCCGAGCAGCGAGCCGACGAGCAGGGTGAGTCCGGCGGCGATGGCGGTGACGAGGGCGCCGCGGCGCAGCACGTAGCTGCGCAGGTCCCAGATGTCGGCGCGGGGCCCGAGGCGGCGCCAGGCGCTGCCGGCCAGCCGGCCGTCGACGGAGTAGACGGGGGCGCCGGCGATGATCAGCGGGGACCAGGCGGCGAGGTAGATGATGTCGGGCGTCTCGTACGCGGGGACGCTCTTCCAGCTGACGGTGACCAGCAGCGCGGCCGAGAGCAGGGCGCCGAAGGCCGCGGCGACGCGCTGCCAGCAGCCGAGGACCGTCAGGACACCGACGATGACCTGGGCGAAGGCGATGACCAGCCCGGAGCCGACCGGGTGCTGCAGGGCGAACTGGCGCAGCGGCTCGGCGACTTCCCAGGGGTGCAGGGTGTTGAGCCACGTGACCATGGAGCCGCGCTTGCCGCCGTCGAAGTAGACGGGGTCGCACAGCTTGCCCATGCCGGCGTAGATGGAGATGAAGCCGAGGAACACGCGCAGCGGGAGCAGGACGACGCCGAGGTTCATCCGGCGGCCCGGGTAGTAGGCGTGCCGCGCCGGGTCGTCGCCGTGCCGCCTGGAGGCCCGCCCGGTCCCGTCCGTGTCGGCGGTGAGGTCCTCGAAGTCCTCTTCCGCGTAGGCGGGTTCGTCGTAGGCGCTGCCGACGGTGCGCATCGGAGGCAGCAGCCGGGCGCCGTCGGAGTGGGTGCGCTGGGGGCCGACGACGGGGGTCTCCACCGTCTGGTCGAGGTCGTCCTCGTATCCGGCGCCGTAGCCGTCGCCCTGGTATCCGGGGCCGCCGTAGCCCGGGTTCCCGTGGCCGGTGGCCGGGCGGGAGATGACCTGGGTGGCTCCGGCGTCGGAGGCGGGCTCCTCGGTGTGGCGGATGCTCTCGTGCCGCACGGCCTGGAGGAGCCGGTGGGCGCCGGTGTCGTCGGGCGCGGACTTGCCGCTCCAGACGACGGGCCGGCGGCGGGCGGTGGCCCCGTCCGCCCCGCCCCCGGCGGTGGCGACGGGGAAGCGGGCGGTGTCCTCGCTGGCGGTCAGGTGCCGTGCGACCCGGGGGGACTGGACGCGACGCGTCGAGACGCCCAACTGCACGCGGAAACTCGCGTGATTGACGATGACCTGCGCCGGGTCGCTCGGCACCTTCACCATGCTCAGCGCGGGAGCGTCGTCGAGTCCCGACGAGCGGTCCCCCGTGGGAGTGCGGGGTGTTCTGGTGTCCACACTCATCTAACCGAGTGACGTCGCGATAGGACACTGCTTTGACCGGCCGGATCTGTCCGGACCCCGTCAAGCTTGTCCTTGTCGCCCCGACACCTCCGGAATTACCCCGTACGGGTGAAGTTCCGGATGCCTGTTCAGCGACGTCGGCGCGCCGCCTCGTACAGCACGATCCCCGCCGCCACACCGGCGTTGAGCGACTCGGTGCCGCCCGGCATGGGGATCCGCACCCGGTAGTCGCACGTCTCGCCGACCAGCCGGCCCAGGCCCTTGCCCTCGCTCCCGACGACGATGGCGACGGGCCCGCCCAGGGCCTCCAGCTCGCCGAGCTCCACCTCACCGTCGGCGGCGAGGCCGACGACCACGATGCCGGCCTTCTTGTACGCCTCCAGCGCGCGCGTCAGGTTGGTGACGCGGGCGACGGGCGTACGGGCGGCAGCGCCGGCGGACGTCTTCCAGGCACCCGCCGTCATCCCGGCGGCCCGCCGCTCGGGCACGACGACGCCGTGCCCGCCGAAGGCCGAGACGGACCGGACGACCGCGCCGAGGTTGCGCGGGTCGGTCACCCCGTCGAGCGCGACGATCAGCGGGTCCACGCCCTCGTCGGCGGCGGCGCGGGCGAGGTCCTCGGAGTGTGCGTACTCGTAGGGCGGGACCTGGAGCACGAGGCCCTGGTGGTTCAGCCCGTTCGTCATCCGGTCGAGCTCGGGGCGCGGCGCCTCCATGAGGTTGATGCCCCCGCGCTCGGCGGCGAGTTGCAGGGCCTCGCGCACCCGCTCGTCGCTGTCGATGAACTGCTGCACGTACAGCGTGGAGGCCGGCACGCCCTCGCGCAGCGCCTCGACGACCGAGTTGCGCCCGACGACCAGCTCCGAGGTGCCCTTGGCGCGCGGGCCCTTGGTGCGGCTCTGGGCGCGACGCGACTTGGCCTGCGCGGCGCGCTGCTTGGCGTGTCCCTTGCGTGCCTCGGCGGGCGGCGTCGGCCCCTTGCCTTCCAGGCCCCGGCGCCGCTTGCCGCCACTGCCGACCTGCGCGCCCTTCTTGCCGGACATGCGGCGGTTGTTCGCGGCCATGAGCTACCCGTCTCCGTGAAGTGGTTCGTACGTACGTCTGCGTACGTCTGCTACGTCTGTGCTTGTTGCGTCTATGCAGTGTGCCGCCCGGAGGCCCGGGCGGCACAGTCGATCAGCCGTGGGCCTTGTCTCAGCGGGGGCCGAGGCTCCAGCGCGGACCCTGCGGGCTGTCCTCGATGACCAGACCGGACTGCGCCAGCTGGTCGCGGATGGCGTCCGCGGTGGGCCAGTCCTTGCGGGCCCGGGCGGCCTCGCGCTGGTCGAGGACCATGCGCACCAGCGTGTCGACCACGCCGTGCAGGTCGTCGCCGCGGTCGCCCTCCCCGGCCCAGTGCTCGTCGAGCGGGTCGAGGCCGAGGACGCCGAGCATCGCACGGACCTCGGCGAGCCGGGCCACGGCGGCTTCCTTGTCGTCGGCGGCCAGCGCGCTGTTGCCCTGCCGGACGGTGGTGTGCACCACGGCGAGCGCCTGGGGCACGCCCAGGTCGTCGTCCATGGCCTCCGCGAAGGAGAGCGGCACCTCGGCGGAGGGCTCGACGACGCCGGCCTTCTCCACCACGCGCTGCACGAAGCCCTCGATCCGCGCGAACGCCGACTCGGCCTCGCGCAGCGCCTCCTCGCTGTACTCGATCATCGAGCGGTAGTGCGGGGTGCCGAGGTAGTAGCGCAGCACGATGGGCCGCCAGCGCTTGACCATCTCGCTGACCAGGACCGAGTTGCCGAGCGACTTGGACATCTTCTCGCCGCTCATGGTGACCCAGGCGTTGTGCACCCAGTACCGCGCGAAGGCGTCGCCGTAGGCCTTGGCCTGGGCGATCTCGTTCTCGTGGTGCGGGAAGACCAGGTCGAGGCCGCCGCCGTGGATGTCGAAGGCGGTGCCGAGGTACTTGTGCGCCATCGCCGAGCACTCCAGGTGCCAGCCCGGGCGGCCGCGGCCCCAGGGCGTCTCCCAGCTGGGCTCGCCCGGCTTCGCCGCCTTCCACATGGCGAAGTCGCGCGGGTCGCGCTTGCCGGTCTCGCCGGCGCCGGACGGCTGCTGGAGGTTGTCCAGCTCCTGGTTGGACAGCTCCAGGTAGCCCGGGAAGGAGCGCACGTCGAAGTAGACGTTGCCGTCGGCCTCGTAGGCGTGCCCGCGCTCGATCAGGCCGCGCATCATCTCGACCATCTCGGTGATGTGGCCGGTGGCACGCGGCTCGTAGGTCGGCGGGAGGCAGCCGAGGGCGCGGTAGCCGTCGTTGAACGCGCGCTCGTTCTCGTAGCCGATGGACCACCAGGGGCGGTTCTGGTCGGCCGACTTGGCGATGATCTTGTCGTCGATGTCGGTGACGTTCCGCACGAACGTGACGTCGTAGCCGCGGTACTCGAACCAGCGGCGCATGATGTCGAAGTTCAGGCCGGAGCGGATGTGGCCGATGTGCGGGGCGGCCTGCACGGTGGCACCACACAGGTAGATCGAGACGCAACCCGGCGTGAGCGGGGTGAAGTCACGGATCTGCCGGGCGCTGGTGTCGTACAGGCGAATAGTCACGACACCAGGGTAGTAGGCCGTGGCGTATGTACGGCACCGTTCTCGGGTGCGGGCGCGTGGGGGCTGGTCGCGCCCACGCGGCGGGAGCCGCAAATCAGACACAGCCCCGCGCCGCCAAGAGTCGGACCGGTCATCCGCGCTTCACGACCAGCGCCGTTGCCACCGCCATGAGGCCCTCTTCCCGGCCGGGGAAGCCCAGGCCGTCCGTGGTCGCGCCCGACACGGAGACCGGTGCTCCCGCCGCCTCCGAAAGAATCTTCTGCGCCTCGTCCCGCCGCTTGCCGATCTTCGGTCGCGGGCCTACGACCTGCACCGCGATGTTGCCGATGCGGAAGCCCGCCTCGCGGACGATGCGGGACGCCTCCGTCAGGAGGGCGACCCCCGACGCGCCGGACCACTCCGGGCGTCCCGTGCCGAAGTGCCGGCCGAGGTCGCCGAGGCCCGCCGCGGAGAAGAGGGCGTTGCAGGCGGCGTGGGCTACGACGTCCGCGTCGGAGTGGCCCGCGAGGCCCGGGCCCTGGTCCTCCCACTTCAGGCCGGCGCACCACAGCTCGCGGCCCTCCTCGAAGGCGTGGATGTCGGTGCCGATGCCGACCTGGGGCAGCGGGAAGTCGTCAGAAGCCATCGTTGAGCCTCCTGCGGGCCAGGACCGCCTCCGCGAGGACCAGGTCCAGGGGGCGGGTGACCTTGAAGGCCTCCTCGTGCCCGGGCACGGCGACGACGGTGAGGCCGAGCTGCTCGACCATGCCGGCGTCGTCGGTGACCTCGCCGGTCACCGTCTCGTGCGCCCGGACCAGCGTGGCCCGGTCGAAGCCCTGCGGGGTCTGCACGGCGCGCAGCAGCGCGCGGTCGGGCGTGGCGACGACCGGCTCCGGCTCGCCGGGGGTCCGGGCGGGCTCGACCTGCTTGACGGTGTCGGCGAGCGGCAGCGCCGGGACCACGGCCGGGGCGCCGTCCCGTACGGCCTCGATCACGGCGTCGACGGTGTCCACCGGTACCAGCGGGCGGGCCGCGTCGTGCACCAGGACGATGTCGTGGCCGGCCGGCAGGGCGTCCAGGCCGAGCTTCACGGACTCCTGGCGGGTCTGCCCGCCGGGGACGACGAGGAAGTCCGTCCGCTCGGGCAGCGCGTACGCGTCGAGCAGTGACCTGACCTCGGCGGCACCGTCGGGCGGGGCCACGACGACGACCAGGGAGACGGCGCGGGAGGCGGCCAGCGCGCGGACCGCGTGGATGAGCATGGGGGTGCCGCTCAGGGCGCGCAGCGCCTTGGGGGCGCCCGGGCCGAGCCGTACACCGCGGCCGGCGGCCGGGATCACGGCCGCCGTACGGGCTGCCGCGGGGGCGGCCGGCGGCTCAGGGCGTGATTCGTCAGACATCGGTTCCTGTCAGGTTTGTGTGCTGGCCTGGCGTGGGTATGGCCTGGAGGAGTGCCGGGCGCGACGCGCTCGACCGGACCCTTCCGTGACGCTGGTCGAGCCGGCTGCCCGGGCCCGGCACGCCAAATCAACCGGGTCGTGAGTGATAACACATCCCGGGGTGGCGGTGCACCGGCTTCCGGGTACGAACATGCCGCAGCGCCCGGCGACAGGAAATTCGTCATCGGGCACCGCGGCATTTCGATGTGCAGCGTTGATCAAGCATCAAGCAGAGTGCTGATCGACGGGCTTCGCCTCAGGAGGCGAGTACCTCGTCGAGCAGGGCCTCGGCCTTGTCCTCGTTGGTGTTCTCCGCGAGGGCGAGTTCGCTCACCAGAATCTGGCGGGCCTTGGCGAGCATGCGCTTCTCGCCTGCGGAGAGTCCGCGCTCGCGCTCACGACGCCACAGGTCACGCACCACTTCCGCGACCTTGATGACATCGCCGGAGGCGAGCTTCTCCAGGTTTGCCTTGTATCGACGGGACCAGTTCGTGGGCTCCTCGGCGTACGGCGCGCGCAGCACCTCGAAGACCCGGTCCAGCCCGTCCTGACCGACCACATCACGCACGCCGACGAACTCCGCATTGTCCGCTGGCACACGTACCGTCAGGTCGCCCTGGGCGACCTTCAGCACCAAGTAGGTCTTGTCCACGCCTTTGATCTGGCGAGTTTCGATAGCCTCGATCAGCGCGGCCCCGTGATGGGGATAGACCACGGTGTCGCCAACCTTGAACGTCATGTGACAGGTACCCCTTCCGTGGCTATCCAGGGTAACACGGAAACTGCGGGTTCTGAATGGCGTTTTCGCAGGTCAGGGCATATCTCGGGGCTTGACAAGTCCGACAGGAACGTGCTTCGCCCAGGGGATGGAAGAAGGTATTCGCAGGTGAGAGCGGCTGCCCGGGGTGAGCGAAACGCGTACGTTACACGTATCCGAAGCCCCCTCCAGATGGCCGAACATCCCGATATGTCCTGTTCCGTATGATCGACTTCCGCTACTCCGTTCGGCGGCCCGAGCCGGGTTCCCGTCGAATCCGGAATTGATCACGAGCCCTCCGGACGGGCCGTCGGTGATCAATTCCGAGGTGGTCCGCGCATTCCTTCACGGAAATTTTGCGGTACTGGCCCCGGGGCTCTTATGTGAATGCCGGACGAGCACTCCGCCAATGTGACGCAGGAGTCACATGTGATGCGGGAGTCAGTTGTGACACAGGTGCGATCAGAGGTCCCGGGGGGTCGGGTGCGGCGGTGCGGGAACGGCTCGGTAACCTGAGGCCTGCTGACACACCCTTAGGGCGGCTTTATCGGCCGCTCTGCTCGAGTCAAGGAGTTGCCGCCGCCGTGAGCAGCAGCCTTCGACGCGGCGCCCTCGCCGCTGCCGCCGTCGCGTTCTCGATCGCCTCGCTCGCCGCGTGCGGCGCCGGAAACAACGCCCAGACACTGGAGATCAAGCCGGACAACGCTGCGACCAGCGTCGGCGACATCAAGATCCAGAACGCTGTGGTGATCACCCAGCCCGACCTGGAGTCGACCGGCCCGGCCGCGATCTCCGCGACCTTCTTCAACTCCGGCAGGACCGCCGAGACGCTGGAGTCCATCACCATCCCCGGCACCGGCAAGACCGCCGAGCTCAAGCCCGCCAAGGGCGGCAGCCTCAGCATCCCGGCCGGCGGCTCGCTGATCGTGGGCGGCAAGGGCAACGCCACCGCCAGCCTGCCGAGCAGCCGCGAGGCCGTCCAGGACGGCAACGCCCAGAAGGTCACCTTCACCTTCAGCAAGACCGGTGACGTGAGCCTGCGCGCGTTCGTCGTCCCCGCCGAGCACTACTTCACCGAGTGGGGCCCGAGCGAGGTCCCGGCCGCGCCGGGCGCGTCGGGCGCCCCGTCCGGTTCGCCGTCGGGTTCACCGGCCGAGGGCGAGTCGGGCGAGCCGGCCGGCACGGAGAGCCCCGCCGGCGGGGAGACCCCGGGCGGCCACGAGTCGCCGGGCACGCCGACCGACGCGGCTTCGGCGAGCGCGACGGGCGGCGCGGGCGCCGGTCACTGAGCGGCCGTAGACGCCGTCAGAGACGGAGAAGGGGGGGGGCCGCCCGGCGGGGCCCCCCCCGCGGGGGGGTCGTGTTAACAAA
>NZ_JBHUTX010000075.1:0-17198 GCF_042671245.1 Streptomyces sp. NPDC057099 | reverse complement strand
GCCCGCGGGGCGGCGCGGGCGCCGGCCACGGCGCGGCGGTGCCCCCCGACAGCGACGGAGACGGGGGGGGACCTCCAGGAGGTCCCGCCCCTTCTGTTTCCGTCTGTCTCCGTCGCGGGCGTGCGGCTCACGGCTCGGACTGTGCGGCGGCTTACGGCTCGAACTTGTAGCCCAGGCCGCGGACCGTCACCAGGTAGCGCGGGGCGCCCGGGTCCGGCTCGATCTTGGCGCGCAGGCGCTTGACGTGGACGTCGAGGGTCTTGGTGTCACCGACGTAGTCGGCGCCCCAGACCCGGTCGATGAGCTGCATGCGGGTCAGGACGCGCCCGGCGTTGCGCAGCAGCATCTCCAGCAGGTCGAACTCCTTGAGCGGCAGGTCGATCTTGGTGCCGCCGACGGTGACCACGTGCCGGTCGACGTCCATGCGGACCGGGCCGGCCTCCAGCGCGGCCGGGGTGACCTCCTCGGGCTCGCCGCGGCGGCGCAGTACGGCACGGATACGCGCGACCAGTTCGCGCGAGGAGAACGGCTTGGTGACATAGTCGTCGGCTCCTATCTCCAGGCCGACGACCTTGTCGATCTCGCTGTCCTTGGCGGTCACCATGATGACGGGGACGTTGGAGCGGCCGCGCAGCTGGCGGCACACCTCGGTGCCCGGCAGGCCGGGCAGCATCAGGTCGAGGAGGACGAGGTCGGCGCCGTTGCGCTCGAACTCGTCGAGTCCGTCGGGGCCCGTGGTCGCGACCGCGACCTCGAAGCCCTCCTTGCGGAGCATGTACGACAGGGCGTCGGAGAAGGACTCCTCGTCCTCGACGACGAGCACTCGGGTCACGGAAGGACCTCCGGGGCAGGAAGCGTTTCGTACGCGGTTGATTCGGGGGATGTGGGGGTGGACCGCCCGGCCTCCTCGTCGAGGCCCGCGCCTCCTGCGCGTTCATCTCGGGCGGGCTGCTGATGTGCGCGGTCGCGGGCCGCGCCCGCCTCCGGCAGCCGCAGGGTGAAGGTTGAGCCCTGGTTCTCGGCGCTCCACACGGAGACCTCCCCGCCGTGCGAGGCGGCCACGTGCTTCACGATCGCCAGCCCCAGTCCCGTACCGCCGGTGGCACGGGAGCGGGCGGGGTCGACGCGGTAGAAGCGCTCGAAGATGCGCTCCTTGTCCTTGTCGGAGATGCCGATGCCCTGGTCGGTGACGGCGATCTCGATGTGTTCCCCGCCGGACGCGTTCACCCTGCGGGCGGCTATGCCGACGCGGGTTCGGGCGGGCGAGTAGTTGACCGCGTTCTCGACGAGGTTGCCGAGGGCGGCGGCGAGCTGGCCGCGGTTTCCCCATACGCGCAGGTCGGCGGTGCCGCCCGCCCGTCGCCCGCCGCCACCCTGATCGGGCCCTTCGGGCGCACACACATTCGAGGCCATGTTGATCTGTTTGGTGCCGGCCTGGTGCCGGCAGCGGTCGATGGCCTCGGCGACGAGTTCGTCGACGCGGACCGGCTCGGCGTCCTCCAGCGGGTCGTCGTTCTGCACCCGCGAGAGGTCGATGAGTTCCTGCACCAGGCTGGTCAGCCGGGTGGCCTCGATCTGCATGCGTCCGGCGAACCGCTCCACGGCCTCGGGGTCGTCGGAGGCGTCCATGACGGCCTCGGAGAGCAGCGAGAGGGCACCGACCGGGGTCTTCAGCTCGTGGCTCACGTTGGCGACGAAGTCGCGCCGGACCGCCTCGATCCGGCGGGCCTCGGTGAGGTCCTCGACGAGCAGGAGCACCAGCCGGGAGCCGAGCGGCGCGACCCGCGCGGAGACGGCCAGGGCCTCTCCGCGTCCGGTACCGCGCCGCGGCAGGTCCAGCTCCACCTGGCGTATCTCCCCGTCGCGCCTGGTGTCCCGGGCCATCTGCAGCATCGGCTCGACGGCGAGCTTGCCGCCGCGGACCAGCCCGAGGGCGTACGCCGCCGAGCTCGCCTTGACCACCGCGTCCGCCTCGTCGAGCACGACGGCGGAGGACCTGAGGACCGAGAGGACGGTGTCCACGCCCGGCGGAAGCACCGGGTCCGTGTGCAGGGAGGTACGCGTGGGGCGCTTCTGCTCGCGCTCGCTCCACCGGAACGCCAGCACGGCGATGACACCGGTGAGCACTCCGGCGATCGCTGCCACTGCGGCGACCGCCGCGTTCACGTCCATGCACCCAGGTTAGGCATGGCTCGGGCACGGGCCACAGCCGTCGGACTGCGACCTCGAACACTCGTCGCCCAGAGTTCACCTTGGAGCCAGTATTGGTTCATTTGGGATGACGGAAACGGACGCGTACGGGCCGGAACGTGGGAGCGTGGGGTTCGGACCGTTGGTAATACGACGGTCGTACCGCCGGTTGTTCGGTGGGTCCCGGCCTGTTCGCCGGGCCCGGGCCCTTGAACCCCCGACACAGACGCACGAGAGGGAAGCCTGATGCGGGACGCGTACCACGAGGAACTGGACTCGATCAGCGACAGTCTGGTGGAAATGGCCCGGCTGGTCGGATCGGCGATCGGGCGCGCCACCACCGCCATGCTCGACTCCGACCTGAAGCTGGCCGAGAACGTCATCGAGGCCGACCAGAAGGTCGACGAGCTCCAGCACGACCTGGAGGCCCGGGCCATAGCCCTGCTGGCACGGCAGCAGCCGGTGGCGACGGACCTGCGCATCGTCGTCACGTCGCTGCGCATGTCGGCCGACCTGGAGCGCTCGGGCGACCTCGCCCAGCACGTGGCGAAGCTCGCGCGCCTGCGCTACCCGGACCGCGCGGTCCCGAGCGACCTGCACGCCACGATCCTGGAGATGGGCCAGCTCGCCCAGCGTCTGATGGCCAAGGCCGCCGAGGTGATCATCACCAAGGACGTCGACCTGGCGCTCCAGCTGGAGCAGGACGACGACGAGATGGACCTGCTGCACCGCGCCCTCTTCCAGCACCTGATGGACGACCGCTGGAAGCACGGCATCGAGACGGCCGTGGACGTCACGCTGCTGGGCCGTTACTACGAGCGGTTCGCCGACCACGCGGTCTCGGTCGCCAAGCGCGTGGTGTACCTGGTGACGGGCGAGCACGCGGACGAGCTCCAGACGGATGTGCAGCCGGAGATCCAGGCGGTGACGGAGGCGGAGAGCGCCTGAGCGTGGAGGGGGTCGGGATCGGCTGAGGCCGGGCTGGGGGCGGGTGAGGATCGGCCGGGGCGCGCGCAAGCCTCAGTGCGCCGTTGATGCGCCCAGCGAAACGGGCGTCCAATGGGCACAGGCACCAGCCTCGAGGAGGAACCCATGGCCGATTCCCCCAGCACCACGCCCGACCCCACGCAGGAGCGCGAGACCGAGCAGCCCGCCGAGATCAGGAACCTGACCCTGATCGCCGCGTGCGGCTGCGGCTCGGGCTGCGGCTGCGGGTGTCAGTCGGGCAGCCCCTGCCAGTGCGGCTGAATTCCGTAGGGCTCCGGTGGTTCGCCGCCGGGGCCCTACGGCGTTGAGGTCGCCCGCGTGCTCGTACGGGCGGAGCATGGACGTAGGGAAGGCGCGACCGCGTCGGGAAAGGGCACGGCCGCGTATCGGGAAGGAGGCGCGAGCCATGGCGAAGTTCATGGACGTCCACCACAGCATGAAGGGCATCACGGAAGAGCAGCTGCGCGAGGCCCACAACGCGGACCTCGCCATAGAGGGCGAGGAGCGCGTCCACTTCGAGAGGGCCTGGGCGGACCCGGAGTCCGGCCACGTCTACTGCCTCTCCGAGGCGCCCTCGGCCGAAGCCATCCAGCGCGTTCACGAGCGCGCCGGGCACAAGGCCGACGAGATCCATCCGGTGCCGCTGTCGGTTCAGTGAGGTGAGCTGAGCGGCCGGCCGGCCGCTCACGGGGCGCTCCGGCAGAACCGGGTCTCGACAGCGGCGTCCTCCAGTCGCTGCTCGCCCCAGTCGCCGTTGCGGTTCATGGTCATGACCTGCCGGCCGTCCGCCGAGGCGAGGGTCCGGGTCGCGGAGCCGGGGATCATGCCGCCGTGGCCCCAGGCCCAGCAGCCCTCCGCGAGCCTGAAGTGCCGTAGGCCGAGTCCGTAGACGTCCTGCGGACCGCCGTGTCCCTTGTCCCCGTCGACGGGGACGGCGTCGAGCAGTTGCCGCTGCTGTGCGGGCTGCAGCAGGTCACCGGCCAGCAGCCTGGACAGGAAGGTGTTCACATCGCCGACGGTCGAGATCATCTGCCCTGCGGAGAAGGCGACCGTGGGGCTGAACTCGGTGACGTCGCGCACCTTCGCCTGTGGCCCGTCCTCGAAGAGCGTGGAGTAGTGCCGGGCGTGGGGTGAGGGCAGTCGGGGCGAGCTGCCCGGCGCGCTCGTGCCGCGCAGGCCGAGGGGCCGTATGACGAGGCGCTCGACCGCGTGCGCGTAACTGCGGCCGGTGGCCTTCTCTATGACCATGCCGGCGAGGACGTAGTTGGTGTCCGAGTAGTCCCACTTGCCGGGGCGGCCGGGCCTGCTGCCCTGCTCCGGCTGGAAGTTCGGGGGGTGGGCGAGCGCGATGTCCACCAGGTCCTTTGGGGACCACTTGACGTGCCGGTTGCGGTCGAACTCGTCGCCCGCGTACTTGGCCCGGAAGCCGGCGTCCATGTTGTAGTCGAAGATCCCGCTCGTGTGGTTGAGCAGGTGCCGCACGGTGATGTGCCGGGGCCGGTAGCCCTCGCCGCGCACCACCCCCGGCAGCCACACGGCCACGCTGTCGTCCAGTGACAGCTTCCCCTCGGCTTCGAGCTTCAGGAGCACGGTGGCGGTGAAGGTCTTGGTCACGCTGGCGATGCGGAACCTGTCGTGGGTGCTGCGCGGCTGCCCGGAACCGAGCTTTCGGACTCCGGCCCGGCCGTCCCACACGCCGTGCCGGTCGCGCACCTGGGCGATGACGCCGGGGGTGCCCTGGGCGACGATCTCGTCCAGCACGGCTTGGGTCTTCTGATGGGCTGTCTGGGTCTTGTGATGTGCGGCCTGGGTCTTGTGATGTGCTGCCTGGCCCTTCGCCGGTAATCGGGGCGGAGGGGGGGGTGGGACGGACCGGCCAGGGCGGTGGTGGCGACGGCGAGCGTGGCAAGGCCGGCGAGGG
Source organism: Streptomyces sp. NPDC057099 (assembly GCF_042671245.1). Taxonomy (NCBI): domain Bacteria; kingdom Bacillati; phylum Actinomycetota; class Actinomycetes; order Kitasatosporales; family Streptomycetaceae; genus Streptomyces; species Streptomyces sp. NPDC057099. The sequence goes on along the minus strand of NZ_JBHUTX010000075.1, from coordinate 12,100 downwards.
CGGTGACGGCGTTGAGGCGGAGACGCGACGACGTGTGCTGTCCGTGGTGGGCCATGGAAACAGCTCATCAAGAGCCGTATCCGCAGACTATCGGGAACATCCCGGAACGGGATCAGGGGCCGGAGGCGGAACCCTCCGGGACCTGCCCTAGGGCCTGCGCGGCAGGCTCCCCCTGCTTCTCCTCCGGCAGCCGTTGCATCAACACCCGGTACCCCAGCCCGGCCACCGTCCCGACCACCGCGCACAGCCCCCACAGCCACTCCGCCCCGACCCGGTCGATGACGAAGCCGGACAGCAGCGGGGCGACGAGGGCGGCGACGGACCAGGACATCGTGTACATGCCCTGGTAGCGGCCGCGTCCGTGCAGCGGGGACAGCCGGACGACCAGGCCGGTCTGCGTCGGGGCGTTGACGATCTCGGCCAGCGTCCACACGCACACCGTGAGGGCGATGGCGCCGACCGACCCGGCGAAGGCGGTGAGCGCGAAGCCGTACCCCGCGAGGAGCGAGGAGAGGACGAGCAGCCGGCGGGGGTCGCGGTGCTCGATGAACCGGGTGACGGGGATCTGGAGGACGACGATCAGTACGCCGTTGACGGCGATCGCCATGCCGTACTCGGCCGGCGTGAACCCGGCCTCACCCATCGCCACCGGCAGCCCCACCGACCCCTGCTGGAAGATCAGCGCGACGAGGAAGGACAGCCCGACGACGCTCATGAAGCGCCCGTCGCGCAGCACGGTGCCGAGGCTGACGGAGTCGTCCCGGACCGCCTTCGCACTCCCCGTCTCGGCCGTCTCGGCCGTCTCGGCGGGCTTAGATTCCGGCAGCCTCAGGAAAACGAGGATCGCGCAGGCCATCGTCATACCGGCCTCGATCAGGAACCCGGCGCGGTAGCTGACCTCGGCGATGAACCCCGCGGCCATGGAGGACACGGCGAAGCCGAGGTTGATGGCCCAGTAGTTCAAGGAGAAGGCGCGGATCCGGTCCTCGGGCCGCACGATGTCCGCCATCATCGCCTGCACGGCCGGCCGGGAGGCGTTGCTCGCCATGCCGACGAGGAAGGCGACCCCGGCGATCGCGACCGGGTCGCGCACGAACCCGAGGAGCGCGACGGACACGGCGGTCGAGGCCTGGGCGATGAGAAGCGTCGGCCGCCGGCCCAGCCGGTCGGTCATCACCCCGCCGCCCAGCGAGGAGATCACTCCGCCGAGCCCGTGCAGGGCGGCGACCAGACCGGCGTACGTGGCGGAGTAGCCGCGGTCGAGCGTCAGGTACAGCGCCATGAAGGTGGCGACGAAGGCGCCGAGCCGGTTGACCAGCGTGCTGGTCCACAGCCACCAGAACTCGCGGGGCAGCCCCGAGACGGTCTCCTGGACAGCACGTCTGGCGCGGACGGCGTACGGCATGGACTCCCCCGGGGCGTAAGTGGCACACGCAGGAGGCAGACATTACGAGCGGCGGCTTGACGGCGGCCACTCAATTAACAGATCCGGTCAAGCGTCCGCCTGCCGGGCAGCCACGCGAACGGGCGAATGCGTGGATTACGCTCTGGGGCATGGCCGACGCACCGTACAAGCTGATCCTCCTCCGCCACGGCGAGAGCGAGTGGAACGAGAAGAACCTGTTCACCGGCTGGGTGGACGTCAACCTCACCGCGAAGGGCGAGAAGGAGGCGACGCGCGGCGGCGAGCTGCTCAAGGACGCCGGCCTGCTCCCCGACGTCGTGCACACGTCCCTCCAGAAGCGCGCCATCCGCACGGCGCAGCTCTCCCTGGAGTCCGCCGACCGCCTCTGGATCCCGGTCCACCGCAGCTGGCGGCTGAACGAGCGCCACTACGGCGCCCTCCAGGGCAAGGACAAGGCGCAGACGCTCGCCGAGTTCGGCGAGGAGCAGTTCATGCTCTGGCGCCGGTCCTACGACACCCCGCCCCCTGCGCTGGACGTCGACGCCGAGTACTCCCAGTTCTCCGACCCGCGCTACGCGACCCTCCCGCCGGAGCTGCGCCCGCAGACGGAGTGCCTCAAGGACGTCGTCGTCCGCATGCTCCCCTACTGGTTCGACGCGATCGTCCCGGACCTGCTGACGGGCAAGACGGTCCTGGTCGCGGCCCACGGGAACTCGCTGCGCGCCCTGGTCAAGCACCTCGACGGCATCTCCGACGACAAGATCGCGGGCCTCAACATCCCGACGGGCATCCCGCTGTCGTACGAGCTCGACTCGGACTTCAAGCCGGTGAAGCCGGGGGGGACGTACCTGGACCCTGAGGCGGCCGCGGCGGCTATTGAGGCGGTCAAGAACCAGGGGAAGAAGAAGTAACGCGACGCCCCTTAGGCCCCCGACCTGTGGTTTCTTCGCGGGGCGGGGGCTTTTTGGTGAGGGTGGGCCGTGTCTTGGCCATCAGGTGCGACGACGCAGGCGGCGTACGCGGATGTCGAGGACGATCAGGAGAGCCACAGGGACGTCGATCTCGGCGGGAGCGCTGACCCGGCGGGCGAGGCGCACCGCTGGCTGTACTGATGAGCGCGATCGGCAGTCGCGGAGGCTGCACGGTAACGATCACCGCGGCAACCATCCGCGTCCGGGTCTAACGGCTACGGCTCGCCCTGCGCGGTCCGTGAGGGTGACGACGGATCTGGACGTTGCAATCGGAGACACGCGACAGGTCGCTCTCTGCCCGGGCGGCCTCCCGCTGGTGGGCAAACCGTTGGCAGTCTGGACAGCCGCTCACGGGTTCCGGCTCGGGGAGCGGCAGCCTCCGCTCCACCGCACTCCTGAACCTGTTCACCGGTTTCCTCCTCGAGTGACGGCGCGGGACGCCTGCCGGTACTCCTCGTGCAGCCGGTCCTGCTCCGCACAGGGGAGGTTCAGGTTCGCGCCCTTGTCGTCCATGGCACAGCACGTCCGGCAGGTGGCGCAGTGGTCGGCGAAGCGTACGAACGCGGCCTGTTTGGGCGTCACTTGAGGGGAACCAGCGAGAGGCTCGCACTCGGTATCGCTCACTCTTCCACCCCCGGGTACGTGCTGCGCCGTCCGGCGGCGATCAGTCGGGCGACGGCGGCCGGGGAACACAGCGTCGCGGCCGAGTCCATCGGCACCGACCAGTACGAGGCACGCACCCGGGTGCATTCCACGGCGTCCACTTGAGGCACCCCGAGGTAGCTGCCGAGACCGAGGAACTCCACGCCCATCACGCGCCAGACCTCGGCCACTCGCTGCCGCCTCCTCGGCATTCCGGCAGGCACGAGTGCGTAGTACCGGAAGTGGCGTGGATCGCAGATGACCGGGCCACCGCCGAGGACCTGGCCCATGAACGCGTCCAGTTCGGTTGTCTCAGTGCAGCCTGTCAGGGCGGCCACGAGCTGCCCGGGGATCCGCACGGCGGAGAACAGCGTGCCCAGCGGCAGCATCGCAACCTCGTGCTCCTGCCACTCCAGCCTGGCCCGGTCACGCCTCGGCGCCGGCAGCGTCGACAACAGCCAGTGCACTGTCGCCAAGTACCGGTCCACGGTGGGGTGTGCGAGCACCCCCGGCCCCGCAGCAGCAACCGGACGCAGCACGCCGAGCGTTCCTGACGGGCACGGGCCTGCTCCTCGATGGGTACTCGCGGGCGAATCGGATTCCACGGCAGCACCTTCCCTATACGCTCAGTAGTTGAGTGGCTACCTGGACGGTAGAGAGCCCTGATCAGCGGTTGAAGTGACCGGCGGTACGGGTACGGACGGGGACCGCGAGGGGAGAGGTGGGTGTGATGTCGTCAAGCTCGGGAGAAACCCGGACCGGCAGTAGGGGTACGCCGTCACGGCCCCGGATCGGGGTCATCTCCGGCTACGCATTCCGCGTCATCCGCGAACAGCTCGGCCACACGCAGGAGCACGTCGCCGAGCAGCTGAAGGTCTCGCCGGACACGATCGCGGGCTGGGAGTCGGGACGCAGGCCGCTGACCGCGGTGCCGTTGGGGCAGATGCTCGTACATCGCCGCCGGCTGATGCGGATGGGAACCTCGCCATCCCTGTTGCAGGCCCTCGAGAGAGCGATCGAGGCCGACGTCCTCCTGGCGAGTGCCTTGGACGAGGAAACACCGCCTGAAGAAAGCTCATTGGGAGCCTGGGTCATGCAACGCGACCTTGTCGAGGTCCTCGCCTGGCCACTCACGCGGGTACCACCTCAGCCCGTCCGCGATCTGCCCACCCCTCCCCGCCCCCGCCGCGGCCCGGTACCGTCGGCCCCGGAACTACCGGCTACCGACCGGCGCCGATTCTTCGCACGGATGCGGGACACCGCAGAGCAGGCGCGAGGCGAAGAACAGTTCCTGCTGCGACGCCAAGCGCTGTACCTGTCCGGCTACGACGACCAGGCCGACACCTCCGAATGGCTCGCCCACCAGCAAGCCACCGAACGGCCCAGAGGCCGGCTCATCGACTGGCTCAACGCCCGCTCCGTTGCGGCGGTCGCCGCGCGGCAGGGCGACCGTGACCGCATGGGCCACTTCATCGACACGGTCCTCATCGACGATGCCCGCGGCGAGGCAGCGAACCTGAACTACTGGGCCTACTGGATCGGCGAGAACCAGCACCTCGAGCTGTCCGACGACTTCATCGCCTCTCGCACCCCCGGGCCCTGGCCCGGGGACAAACTGCTGTCGCACCTGGCCCATGGACTGGCGCCCCACCACGGGTACGTCGACCTGAACATCCACTCTCTCTGGTCCCTGCTCGCCATCAGACCGAACCTTTTGAAGTCAGGCGCTGCGACCCGGGCCCTGAGCGACCGGCTGCCCGTGATGTTGGATAGCCGGGAACTGTCTGCTCGCGCTCGCCGTGAACTGGACAGCATCAGGTACGCGATCCGCCTTGCTGAGGCGTGAGAGGGGACTCAACCGTGGCAGAAGAGCTGGCCCAGGTCGCGCGGTTCCTGTACGAAGCGGGAACACTCAAGCAGTCCAAGCGCACCGGCTGGTGGATGGCCGGGGTACGCGACCCGGAGAGCGTGGCCGAGCACTCCTGGCGCACCTCGCTGATCGCCTCCGTCATCGCCAAGCTGGAAGGGGCGGACCCCGCGCGCGCCGCCTTCCTGGCGGTCTGGCACGACTCGCAGGAAACCCGCACCGGCGACGTCAACCACCTCGCGAAGAAGTACGCCGGCGAGGCCGACCCACAAGCTGTCACCGCCGACCAGGTCAAGGGCATGCCCGAGATCCTCGCCGCCACCGTGCGAGAACTGGTCAGCGAGTACGAAGCCCGCGCATCCCCCGAAGCAATCTGCGCCCGAGACGCCGACAAGCTCGAATGCATGCTCCAGGGCATCGAGTACAAGGCCCAGGGCTACGAACTCGCCCAGCGCTGGATCGACAACAGCCGCAACCGGCTCACCACGAAGACGGCGAACGAACTCGCCGACCAGCTCCTCGAGATGGACCCACTGGACTGGCTGCGCAGCACCATGGGTGAGTAGCACCGGCCCCGCACACAACGCGAAAGGCCCCCTCACACCCGAAGGCGGGAGGGAGCCGTCGTTTCACAAGTGGCAGGGAGTGAAGTCGAGTTCGGCAGGCTGCTCGGGCCACAACACGGTCTCAGCCCCTCCCCGCACGCGCCGATCAGACGCACACAGCCAAGCCGAGGCAAGCGTCAGGTGAAGCCGCAGAGTCAACTACCAATCGAGAGGACAAAGCCTCACACCACGCACTGAGTTACAACTCTCTCTACGGGTTCAAGGCGGCTCGCTCCGCTCACCGCGCGCGGCCCGGCCCCCGGCCGGGCCTGCGCTCCTGCCTCCGTCCCGCTCCAGCCCGGCCGCCGCCCGGGCCGCGCACTGAGCAATCAGCCACCAGAGGTCAGAGACGGGGTACGTCGTGGCTGGGGCGTTCGGCTCCGCGGCTTTACGGGGCCATGATCACTCGCACCAAAGCAGCGCCACCCCAAAGCCGCTACACCGACCTCGATGCCGACGACGACCAGCAGTGGAGCTGTCCATGGCGACACCGCAGTCGCGTCCGTTAGCTGTGGTCAAGCCCGTTGCGAGCCAGCAATTCCAGCCTCTTCGTTCTCTCGCCGCTCACCGCGAGTGGTTCTCGAGCGGCAATGAACTGCTTGGCGAGTACACGACGAGCAGTCTGCGTCTTCGCGACTTGAAACGCCTGCAAGGCAGCCAGATCAGCGGCCCACTGGGGAAGCTCGACCTCGGCCGCCTGCACCCTGCGCTGTACGATCGCGCGGCGTTCATCCTCGACGTACACCAGGGTCGCGGTGCGGGTCATACGCTCATAGTCGTCACCGAACACTGGTTCAAGTACCTGCTTCGCGTAGGACGATCGCTCAGAGTGGGTCTTGCCGGTGATGTACGTCTCGTCCGCGAGGAGGTGTTCCTTTGCTAGCGGGAACCATTCGTTGTATACACGCTCCTCGAAAGCTGCCAGACGTTCAGCCTGCTGGCGATCATTCTCCGTGGGCTCCTGGCTCACCATGAAGGCGTCGATGCGTTCCCACAGGTCGCTCCACCAACCCGCAGGAATTTCACAGGACTGGACGGCCCCTTCATGAACGAACGCAGCCCTCACAGAGGCTGGCTCCCCGTAGCGACCTCGTGCTTCGCGGAGCAGCTGACGTCCAGGCTCAAGTGAAGGATCCGGATCGTCCTCGACGTCATACTCTTCGATCAGGAAATTCACCGCTCCTTCATGGAGCGGCATGATCGCTATGTACGCCACCGTAGGGCACAGCTCTTCGATGGCCTTGAGGAAGCCGGACTGATCGTCCTCCCAGTCCACTTCGGGGTACTCATCCGGCACGTCCAACCGGCGTGGGATGACGGTCACGCCTAATCCCTCCAGAGCTGAACGCAACTTGTTCGTTTCCGCTTCCATGCACCTCTCCCGAGCCCGCAGGGTAAGAGTCTGTCCCAGGAGTGCTACTCAACGCCATCCAGAGACGCGTGACCAGCCGCATCACAAGCGCACCAGATCGAGCGGGGAACAGCGGGGAATCACGGTAAAGCGTCCCGGCTCGAAGCGGCCACGAAACGGCCGTTCGCCCAGGTCAGCGCCCGAGCCGACCGCAAATGATCGCAGCTTCCCAAGCAGGGGGCTCTGCACCCTCGTCACGGGCCGGCCGTCGCGGCTTGCTCTGGTCGACAGCGGCAGCGTGGCTGAGGCTGGTGGGGGTGCAGCGAGACATACGCGCGCCTGGTCGGTTGGCTAACCCGCCGTTGTGGCTGACTGTCGTCGGCAGAGGTTCAGACGGACCGCATCGAGGACGCCACCGCCATCAGCAGGACGCGGCTCTACACGAGGCAAAGCCGGGCCGTCTCTGGGCCGTCCGAGGTCGCTCAACAGTGGCCAACGACGACCAACAACGACCGCTAGGCGCACGAGCCCGCCGCCCCTGACCAGCTAAAACCCAGCTCACCAAGATCCCCGGCAAGACCCAGGGCAAGAAGACAGGTTTTGACTCGGCCATTTAGGTTCGTGCCGGAACCCTAACTAAGGCGTAGGTTCGTCGATTCCGTGCCCGGATATATCTTCGTCGAGCGAGATTCTCGCAGACTCGGTAAAGCTGGAAATCATGCTGCTGAGTTCGACTGCGACTTGAGCAAGCACTGTGGGTGCTGTGCCGGATCGCTTTAGTTCCGAGTTCTCCATATGCATGACGAGGCAGAACATGCTGCACTTTCCGGCTACATCCTTCAGGCTCTGGGCTGGCTCAACAATAGATGCAGGCCCCTCGACACATACACGGGCTGCCAACTCTTGCAGTTTCTTACTCTCTTCCTCCAGACCTGCGGCCATATCCGCCGTTTCTGAAGTTTGACTGAGCAGGATGCGAGGCGCCAGCTCGGAAAAATTGCGTTGTAGATTTTGAGCCTGTGAGATGTATTCCACGTAGGCGGCGCTTCTCGGCTCTCGGCGTTCGCTGAGATGACTGAAGCGCAATTGACGTCGAGATTGTGAGTCTTGCGTTGATACCTGCAGTCGCGCCTGCTTTGCTCCCCACCAGCCAGTAGCGAACGCTGCTCCACCAGTCCCGAGAGCTCCAACTGCGGCACCGAGAACTGCCGCCATCCCTGCATCCATGAGTGACATCTTGTCTGCCTGGGCTCGTGACTGACTAGCGAACGTTGCACTCCCGCCTGTCCGTGACCGATAGGGAACAGAGAAGCCGTCCGCTAACTAACTTGGAAAAGCCGTCACCAGCGTCCATGGCTGGTCCCCTGAGGCAGAGACCGGCCGACTACAGCACGGAGACGTCGTGCCACAACCGTGCCAGGTCGTGCGGGGAATCGCGGGGACTGGCGAGGGCCAGGTCGACGGTTAGTCAGGCCCCGCCGCCACTCCGCTGCAGGTCAGCCTCGCAAGCACCCGTACATGACCCGAGCTTCCCAAGCTGAGAGCCCGAAGCCGCAGTAGCTCGCGTGGGCAGGCATGTGCGGCGTCGCGCATAACTCACCAGAACCCAGCGACCCACAGGACTCACGCCGGATACGCTCACCGCCATTGGCAATAGGTCAGCACCATGATTCCGGGGGGAATTGTGAGGATTTCATCGCATGGTTGCGTACTGCGCAGAGTGACGAGTGCGACGTTCGCCGCTGTGCTGCTCGCTGGGGGAACGGTCGCCTGCGGAGGGGGCTCGGCGAGTGACTCCGCGAATGAGAGCTCGCCCAGAGTGACGCCCGCGACGGCCGTGGCGAAGGCGGCGGCGAACTCCGAGCGCATCACGTCGCTCCACTACCGGGTCACCGGGACCGTGCCGGAGAAGGGCCGGCTGGAGGCCGAGGCATCCATGCACACAGAACCGCCGGTCATGAAGATGAAGATGAACGCGACCGACCAGGGCAGAGACGGCCAGCTAGAGATCCGGTTCGTCGACGAGTTGATGTACGTCAGCGGGAGCGGGATCGACTCCGAGAAGCTGGACGGCAAGAGCTGGTTCAGCGCCGGTCCGGCTGTATGGGGACGCGGCGCGATGGACAACAAGTCCTACCGGGTACTGCCGACTCAGATCGAAGGTAACCCAGCCGTGCAGTCCACGATCCTGACCGCCTCCAAGGACGTGCGGAGGATCGGGACGGAGACGATCGACGGCACCCGGACCACTCACTACAGAGGAACGGTCACCGGTCGCGGCATCAGTGCCGCTCGTGACGCTGCCGCGAACAAGGCGGCGCGGGAGCGCCAGGAAGACAACCTTGATCAGTTCATGATGCTGCGCATCGACGACACGCTCACCATGGATCTGTGGATCGGCGACGACAACGACACCAAGCAGTTCAGTATGCGGGGCGATACGCGCGCCACACGGGGCGGCACCGAGGGCAAGCCGCTCGAGTTCATCGACGGTGCCCCCCTCGACTTGACCATCACATTCCTCGACATCAACCAGCCGGTGACTGTCGAGGCACCACCGTCCGAAGATACCGCCGACCTCGCCTCGCTGGCGGAAGAGGCACAGGCAGGCTAAGCGACACCTGGGAAGACCTGAGCGCCTGACCCGGCGACACCGTCTCACTTTCCGTCTCATTCAGCCCCGTTCACGGCCGTTCAGACGCGGCCGAAGGCGGTGGCCGCTCCCACGGCCGACCGCCGATGAACGCAGGTGAACGGCCCCGTTCACAGCCCCGGAGCCCACCACCACAGTTGGAAAGAGTGCGCCCCCGCTGGGATACCGTGCCAGTCATGCCAACCAAGCAAGTCTGTCCGCGCTGCGGGCAGGACTGGGTCCACCCATACCGCTTCATTGCCGATGGGGCTCCCTTCTCGCTGTGCACCGAGTGCGACTCGTTGTGGTGGCCGGGCGAAGCGGTTGAGGTGGCTCACGCGAAGTTCCTCGATGATGTCGTCGCGGAACGCCTCGGCGTAGAGGGAAACCCGTGGGGCGATCTGGTCTGGGCCGACGTCATCGAGCCGGCTCCAGACCACGCTGCTTAGCCTGCCGCACCACAAGCGCACCAGATAGAGCGGGGAGTAGCGGGGAACCACGGTGAAAACGCCCTGCCCGAAGCCACCACGACCGGGACGTTCGCCCAGGTCAATGCCCGAACCAGCCGCAAATGCCCGCAGCTTCCCAAGCTGATGTCACGCAGCTGCGCAGGCCAGGGCCCTTGTCAGCGTCGACAGGTAGCCTGCGATGATCAGCCGTGGCACGCCTGGAGGCTTCGTGGACGCTACCGCTCTCGTCAGTCCCAATCGACTGTGGTCAGCGCAGGAGGTCTTGGTTCGTCAGAGCCCTGTACCGGCGGTGGCAGGGGTGTACGGGTGGCACTTCGAGCAACCGCCTCATCTGGATCTGGACGCCCGGCGCCTGCTCTACGTCGGCATAGCCCCGCGGTACATGGCCAACCGGACCAGCACCCAGAACCTGCGCAAGCGGGTGCGCTACCACTACCGGGGCAACGCGGCTGGCTCAACCCTGCGGCTCACCCTCGGATGCATGCTCGGACTTGAGCTGCGCCGCGTGGGCAGCGGCAAGCGGATGACCTTCGGCAAGGCCGGCGAAGCCGCCCTCAGCCGGTGGATGGCGGACAACGCGCGGGTGTGCTGGGTCGAGCAAGACGAACCGTGGACCTCGGAGTCACAGCTCATCTCCCAACTCGACCTCCCGCTGAACCTCGACCAGAACCGCCACAACGCGTTTCACAGTCGCCTGAAGGAGCTACGGGCCCAAGCACGCCAGCGAGCGCGGGATTTGCCCATCAGCTCGTAGGCCGCCGCAGGCCCTCCCTGGGCCGTCTCTGGGCCGTCCGAGGTCGCTCAACAGTGGCCAACGACGACCAATGACGACCGCTCGGACGCTCATGAACACCGCCCTGACCAGCAAAAACCCAGCTCACCAAGATCCCCGACAACACCCAGGGGAAGAAGAAGTAACCTTCGCGATCATGCCCTCGAACTGCGCCTATGGCGCGGATCGGGGGCATTTTCGTGACCCGAGCCCACTGTGGGCCCTCTACAGGCACACCCGTAGCACGTCCACCACAGTGCCGCGGGCAGTGGCCGACGAAGCTTGCCCGCGCAGGGTGTCAGAGCCGGGTCTCAGAAGGCGTCAGCATCAGGCGGTGTCCAGCGCCCGCCAATTGTCAGACGAGGACGGGTCCTTGCCAGGGTCCGTTGTTGACCTCCCAAGCGACGTGCAGCCGCCCGTCTTTCCCCACAGCCATCGCCGTCAACTGGTTGCTGTTCTGCAGGGCAAGCCCGACTCCCACGCGGTTCGAGAAGTCAGGATTACCGAAGGGGACGGGTCCTTGCCAGGGTCCGTTGTTGATTTCCCAAGCGACGTGCAGCCGCCCGTCTTTCCCGACAGCCATCGCCGTCAACTGGTTGCTGTTCTGCTTGGCGAGCGCCACGCGAACGCCTGGTTCGAAGACCGCGGCACCGAAGGGGACGGGTCCTTGCCAGGGTCCGTTGTTGACTTCCCAAGCAACGCGCAGCCGCCCGTCCTTCCCCACAGCCATCGCCGTCAACTGGTTGTCGTTCTGCCTGGCCAACGCTACGCCCGTCCCTCCGAACGTGCCCTCTGCCCGACGGAAGTCAGGATTGCCGAACCCAACGGGCCCTTGCCAGGAACCGTTACCGATTACCCAGGCAACATGCAGCCGCTCGTCCTTCCCCACAGCCATCGCCGTCAACTGGTTGTCGCTCTGCTTGGCGAGCGCCACCGGCACGCGTGCATCCTCCGGGAAGACGGCGCTGCCGAAGGGAACCGGCCCTTGCCAGGGTCCGTTGTTGACTTCCCAGAGGACATACATCCGTCCATTCTTCCCAACCGCCACAGCAGTGAGTTGGTTGGCACTCTGTCGCTCTACAGCAACGGATGCTTCTTCACGTAGCAACCCTGCAGCGCCTGCTGGCGCTGGCCCATTCCAGGCGCCATTGTTGATTACCCAGGCGACATTCATTTGCCCCCCACGCCCCACAGCGGCAGCTGTGAGTTGGTTGCCGTTCTGCCTGGCAAACGCTATGTCAGGCTGGCCTGGGATTCGTGGTTCGCCAAAGGGGAGAGGGCCGTGCCAAGTGAACCGCTCCGGGTCTGATGGAGGCTCGATTCCCTGAGAGGATCGAGTCATGGCACGTCCGTCCCCTTACCCTCCCGAGCTTCGCGAGCGCGCG
>NZ_JBHUTX010000074.1:0-25479 GCF_042671245.1 Streptomyces sp. NPDC057099 | reverse complement strand
GCCCTGGCCTTCGCCGCCGGTACCGCCCCGGCCGCGGTCGCCTTCGCCGCCGGGCCGTCCTGCTATCTGGCGGCGGCGACCGTCCTGCTGGTGATGGGCCGCGAACGGCTCCTGCTGGCCGCCCTCGCGCCGATGGCGACGGGCGCGGTCCTGTCCCTGGCCGGTCCGCTGCCCGAGGCCGTGAGCCTGGTTCTCCTGCTGGGCTCCCTGGCGGCCGTGGCGGCCCTCGCCGCTCGTGAAGTGGCACCGGCCGTGAAGGAGGAGGGCGGGTGGACCGCCGATCTCACCGCCCTGCTCCCGCTGCGCGCGTCCGGCACCGCCCCCGCACCCCGTCGCCCCGCCGGGCCCCGGCTCACGGGCTCCCTGCCGTACGCCCTGTTCGGGCTCGCCACCGGCGTTCTCGTGCTGTACGCGGCCCTCGGTGACGTCCTCGCCGGTGACACCGGCAGCGCCTTCGCCGCCCCCGCCGCCGTGGCGCTCACTCTCAGCATGGGCCCCGCCGAGTGGCTGCTGTATCGATTCCGCAGCGGCGGCCTCGCCGCACTGCGCTCCAGCGGCACCACCGGGGACTTCCGGCGCACCACGGTCCTCACCGTCGTCGCGTGCCTGGCCGCCTACCTCACCGCCCTGCTCTTACTGAGCCTCGCCGCCTCCGCCCTGTGGCCGCACGCCCCGGTCCCCGGCGGTGTCCGGCTGGCCGGGCTGATCCTGCTGGGCGTGGTGCTGTGGACGGGCCTGCTGCTCCAGTCGTTCGGCGCGGTGACCGGCGCGACGGCGGTGTGCTGCGCCGCGGCCCTCGCCCAGACCCTGCTCCTCGTCACGCGCACCGGGGACCCGCATCTGGCGGGCCCGGCCGTGTACGGCACGGCGGCCGTCGTCCAAGGCGCCCTGGTGTGCGCCCTGCTGGGGAGGGCAACCGCCCACCGATGAGCACTCTCCTGGTTCCGTACTACGAGCACCCGTCCGTCCGCCCCGCCGAATGGGAGGCGATCCTGGCCGCCGCGCCCCGCCTGTACGGGGTGGTCCTCAACCCGGCCAGCGGCCCCGGCGACCGCCCCGACGCGGCCTTCGCCGAGATCGCCGCCCGGCTGCGGGACGCGGGAGTCCGGGTCCTCGGGTACGCCGACACCGATTACGGCCGCCGCGCCACCACCGACGTCGTCCGCGAACTCACCCGGCACCGCGACTGGTACGGCACCGACGGCGCCTTCCTCGACCAGGTCCCGTCCGGGCCCGAGCCGTTCGAGTACTACCAGCGACTGGCGGTGGCCGCCTGGGGCGTCGGCTGCGGCACCCTCGCCCTCAACCACGGCACGGCACCGCACCCCTGCTACGCCCGCATCGCCGACGTCCTCGTCACCTTCGAGGGCACCTGGGCGTCGTACCGCGCGCTGCGGCCCGAGCCGTGGCCCGGCGGCAGCGACGTGCGGCTGTGCCACCTGGTGTACGACGTGCCGCCCGACGCCGACCCGGAGGGACTGGCCAGGGCGCGGGGCGCGGCGGTGCATTGTGCGGTGCCCGGCACCGGCGATCATCCTTGGGGCACCCTGCCGTACGCCCTGCACCACCGGGAGAACACCTCGTGAGACGCACGTCCTCGCTTTTCGCCCTGCTCATCCTGCTGCTCGCCGGCTGCACCCAGAAGCCCGCCGACGACAAACCGGGCCCCCGCTGGCAGCCCCGGCCGGGCACCGCCTGGCAGTGGCAGCTCAGCGGGAAGCTGGACACCTCCGTCGACGTGCCGGTCTACGACATCGACGGCTTCGACCACTCCGAGGCCACCGTCACGCGTCTGCACCGCGAGGACCGCAAGGTCATCTGCTATCTGTCCACCGGCGCCTGGGAGGAGTTCCGCCCGGACGCCGAGGAGTTCCCGAAGTCCGTCCTCGGGCGCGGCAACGGCTGGAAGGGCGAACGCTGGCTGGACATCCGCCGCACCGACGTCCTGGAGCCCCTCATGGCGGCCCGGATCGACATGTGCCGCGACAAGGGCTTCGACGCGGTGGAGCCCGACAACATGGACGGCTACCGCAATGAGACGGGCTTCCCGCTGAAGGCCGCCGACCAGCTCCGCTACAACCGCCTCATCGCCCGCCTGGCCCACGACCGGGGCCTGGCCGTCGGCCTGAAGAACGACCTGGACCAGATCCCCGAGCTGGTCAAGGACTTCGACTTCGCGGTCAACGAGCAGTGCGCCCAGTACGGCGAGTGCGCGGCCCTGAAGCCGTTCGTCGACGCGGGCAAGGCCGTCTTCCACGTCGAGTACGAGGTGCCCACCCGCCGCTTCTGCGCCGAGTCCCGCCGCCTGAAGCTCAGTTCGCTGCGCAAGAAGTACGAACTGGGGGTGTGGCGACAGGCCTGCTGAGCCTCGGCCCGGTCCGTCAGCCCAGCGCCAGAACGACCAGCGCCGTCGTCGCCGCCGTCTCCGCCAGCCCGCCGAACACATCGCCGGTGACCCCGCCGAAGCGGCGCGTGCAGTGCCGCAGCAGCGCTTCGGCGGCGGCCAGGGCGAGGACGACCGCGCATCCGGTGCGCACCACGTCGTACGGCCCCCAGACGGCACTCCCCGCTGCCGCCGACCCGGTGACGGCGACGGCGGTGAGCAGCGCCCCGCGCGGGGGCACCACGCCCGCGACCGCCGCCCCCAGCCCCTCCGGCCGGGCCGCGGGCACCCCGGCCCGGGCCGCCAGGGTCAGGGCCAGCCGGGCGACCGTCGCGGAGACGACCGCGGCGAAGGCACCCCGGGCCCAGGAGGCGTCGTAGGCCTGGGCGAGCGCGGTGACCTGCGCGAGCAGGACGAGGACGAGGGTGATGACGCCGAACGGCCCGATGTCCGACTGCTTCATGATCCGCAGCGCGTCCTCGGCGGGCTTCCCGCTGCCCAGCCCGTCGGCGGTGTCCGCGAGCCCGTCGAGATGCAGCCCCCGGGTGAGGACGGCCGGCACGGCGGCGGTGGCCACGGCGGCGAGCAGCCCGCCCGCACCGAGGAACAGCAGCACCAGCCCGACGGCGGCGGCAGCGGCCCCGACCGCCAGCCCGGCCAGGGGAGCGCACAGCATGCCGCCGCGCGCGGCCTGACGGTCCCACCGGGTCACCCGGACCGGGAACACCGTGAGGGTGCCGAAGGCGAAGCGGAGACCGTCGAGGGGCGAGGTTCTGGACACCGGCGCAGGCTACCGGCCGGTCAGGAGAGCGGGCGCGGTGGCCGAGGATAAAGTTCACATATGGGATGGTTCGAGCGGAACATCATGGAACCCGGCAAGCTGCCGCTGCTTCTCGCTCTCGTCTCCTTCGTGATGACGTTCGTGATCACCCGGGGCATCACCCGCCTCATCCGGGCGGGCAAGGGCCCCTTCCGCAACATCAGCGGCAGCGGCGGTGTCCATGTCCACCACGTGGTGCCCGGCGTCATCCTGACGATCATCGGCGGCTTCGGCGCGGTCGCCGGCGGCCAGCACGGCTTCGGCTCCTGCCTGGCCGCGGTGCTCTTCGGCATCGGGGCGGGACTCGTCCTCGACGAGTTCGCCCTGGTCCTGCACCTCGCCGACGTCTACTGGACCCCGGACGGCCGCAAGAGCGTCGAGATGGTCGTCCTCACCGCGTCCCTCGTCGGCCTGCTCCTGCTCGGCTTCTCGCCGCTGGGCGTCGACGACCTCTCCGAGGACCAGCAGCAGAACCGCGCCGTCGTCCTCGGGAACGTCCTCGTGAACTTCGGCTTCGCCCTCATCGCCCTCTTCAAGGGCAAGGTCCGCATCGCCGTCCTGGGCGTGATCGTCCCCCTCGTCGCCCTGGTCGGCGCCGTACGGCTGGCCCGCCCCACCTCCCCGTGGGCCAAACGGTTCTACCGCAACCGCCCCCGCGCCCGAGCCAAATCCGGCTTGCGGGCCTACCACCACGACCGCCGCTGGGTGGGCCCCCGGCGCAGATTCCAGGACTGGATCGGCGGCGCGCCCGACCCCGAGCCCGTCCGGTCCCTCGAACACCACTGACGCAGGGCCTCGGCCGCGCACAGCACCAGCACGGCCGTGATCGCCGCCAGATGCTCCTTGCCCGCGAGGTTCTCCTTCAGGACGACCTCGACCACCATGGCCACGATCACCACCGCCGCCGTGACATACGCGCGATAGCGCAGGCCCAGACAGACCGCCAGTCCCACCACCGCCGCCGACGGCCCGGTGTCCACGACCCGCGCGTCCGAGGCGGGCAGGCCCAGCGGGGAGTCCGGGCCCAGCCAGATGCCCAGGCGGGCGTAGAGCGTGCCCGCGAGCGTCGCCAGGTAGGCGATGAGCAGGGCCCGCCGCCACCCCAGACAGATCTCCGCGATGCCGAACACCAGCAGGATCTGCGCCAGCGCACCCCACACCGGCAGATCCAGCGCGGGCACGAACAGCGACAGCGGCGACCGCAGCAGCGCGAGCCACAGCGGGTCCTCGGCCCGCACGGCACCGATGTCCTGCACGAACCCGTAACCCCACGACTGGTTGTGCACGAAGTGGAGCACGGAGGTCAGGCACACGGCCCCGGCCGCCATCGGCACCGCGCGCAGCCGCCGCTCCCGCAGCGGCCCGCGCACCGCGGTGTACAGCCGCCCCCATTCGGCGCGGGCCCAGCGGGCGAGCGTGGTCATCGGGTCGTCCTCGTCCAGGGGCCGGTGCGGCAGCGGATGTGCGCGGTGCCTGTGGCTCAGTCAAACCGACACCACACGCGAAGACCGACCGGAACGGGACGAAGTTGAGCCAGGTGTGCGTGACCTGGATCTCCAGGGCGACTACTGCTCGGCGGGAACCTCGGAGTCCTCCGTGCCCTCCGGCTCCACCGGCCGCTCGGACTCCTTCGGCTTCTCGGGCAGCTCCGCCGCCAGCGCCGCCGCGGCCTGCACCAAGGGGAGCGCCAGCAGGCCGCCCGCGCCCTCGCCGACGGTCACGCCCTGGGTCAGCAGCGGCTCCAGGGCCATCCGGTCCAGTGCCTTCGCCTGCCCGGGCTCACCGCTGTCGTGCGCCGCCAGCCACCAGTCCGGCGCCCGGAACGCGATCCGCTGCGCGACCAGCGCGCACGCGGCCGTCACGACCCCGTCGAGCACCACGGGCAGCTTCCGCACGGCGCTCTGCAGCAGGAAGCCCGTCATCGCCGCGAGATCGGCCCCGCCGACCGTCGCCAGCAACTGCAACTGGTCCCCGAGCACCGGCCGGGCCCGGCGCAGCGCGTCGCGGATCGCCGCGCACTTGCGCATCCAGGCCAGGTCGTCGATCGCCAGCCCGCCACGCCCGGTGACGACCGACGCGTCGACCCCGCAGAGCGCCGCGACCAGCACGCCCGCGGCCGTCGTCCCGCCGACGCTCACATCGCCGAGCACCACCAGATCCGTACCGGAGTCGGCCTCCTCGTCGGCCACCGCGACCCCGGCCCGGAACGCCGCCTCGGCCTCCTCCAGGGTCAGCGCGTCCTCGATGTCGATCCGCCCACTGCCGCGCCGCACCCGGTGCCGTACGACGTCCTCGGGCAGGGCCTCGGGATCGCAGTCCAGGGCCATGTCGACGATCCGCACCGGCACGCCGAGCCGCCGCGCGAGCACCGAGACGGGCCGGCCGCCCTCCAGCACCTCGCGCACCAACTCCCCGGCACCGCCCGCAGGCCGGGCCGAGACGCCCAGTCCGGCGACGCCGTGGTCACCGGCGAAGAGCACCACCCGCGGCCGTTCGACCGGACGCACCGGCACCGCGGACTGCGCCGCCGCCAGCCACTCACCCAGGTCGTCGAGCCGGCCCAGCGACCCTGGCGGCACGATCTGCCGCTCCCGGCGTGCCTCGGCGTCACGGCGGATCCCGCCGTCCGGACGCTCGATCAGATCGGTGAAGTCGTCGAGATTAAGCGAGCTCATTCGCCGAACAGTACCGGCACCGATCGAACAGCACGGCGCCACATCGCGACTCCGTCACGGCGACGTCGTTGCACCCAAGATCGGCATCCCATACGTTCCCGTTTGCAGCGGATTGTCGTACGTCCCTGCCGTACGCCTCGCGCCCGGGAGCCGCCCATGCCCGAACTTCCCGCCCCCTCCGTCCCCCAGGCGCCCGCGCCGGTGCACGAACCGCGCCGCGAGGACTGCCCCTGGTGCGGCTCCGGCCGGCTGCGCCACCGGCTGCGCACCGGTGACCTGCGGCAGTACAAGCCGGGCAACTTCACCGTCGACGACTGCCGCGACTGCGGCCACACCTTCCAGAACCCCCGCCTCACGGCCGAGGGCCTCGCCCACTACCACCGGACCGCGCGCGGGGCGCCCATGGACCCCACGGCCGACGCCCTCGTCGCCCTGCGCGGCAGCCGGCAGCGCCATCTGTCTGCCGCCCGGGCGATGCGGCCGTTCGGGGAGCCGGAGAGCTGGCTGGACGTCGGGACGGGCCAGGCGCGCTTCCCGGCGACCGCCCGGGAGTTCTTCCCGTACACCTCCTTCGACGGCCTGGACGACACCCCGGACGTGGCCGGGGCCGTCGCGGCCGAACGCGTCGAGGAGGCCCACGTCGGCCGGCTGTCGGACCCCCGGATCTCGGGCCCGCTGCGCGCCCGCTACGACGTGGTCAGCATGCTCCACCACCTGGAGGGCGCCCCCGACCCCCGCGCGGAGCTCCACGCCGCCCTCCGCGTCCTGCGCCCCGGCGGCCACCTGCTCATCGAGACCCTCGACCCCCGCAGCGTCTTCGCCGCGCTCCTGGGCCGCTGGTGGCTCCCCTACGACCAGCCCCGCCACCTCCACCTGCTGCCCCCGCGCAACCTCCGGGCCGAACTGGAGACGGCCGGCTGCACGGTCCTCACCCTCGACCACCGCCCCACCCACATCCCCCACGACCTCTCCGGCGCGACCTCCCTGGCCCTCTCCCACGCCCTCCCCACCCCGGACACCCCTTGGCGCGCGATCCCCCCGCCGGCCTTCCAACGCCACGCCAGGGAGGCCCTCCTGCGAGCGGGCCTCCCCCTGGTAGGGCTGGCGGCCCTGGCGGACCACGTACTGGCTCCGCTGGCCCGCCGCACTCGCATGGCGAACACGTACCGCCTGATCGCCCGCAAGCCGACCTAGCTGCGTGCGCGCTCAGCTGCGGGCATATGCGTGCCTCCCCGAGTGCCTTAAGGGCCTGGGAGGTGCCCCCAGGGCGGCACGGGTGGGCGGTGGGGGTCCCCCCCGCTCGAGCGAAGCCGAGAGTGGGGGAGGCACCCCGCTACGCCGGGCTGCGGACCCACCCGCCCCCAGCCCAAGACGGCCCCGCACCGCTCACCCCCGCAGCACCACAGCCTGCCCGGCCACCACCAACAGCACCTGCTCACACTGCTCGGCGAACCCCGCGTTCAGCCGCCCGAGTTCATCCCGATACCGCCGCCCAGACGCAGTAGCCGGCACAATCCCCGACCCCACCTCGTTCGACACGGCGACAACAGCCCGCCGACTCGAACGCACCGCCTCCGTCAACTCCCGCACCCGCTCCCGCAACGCCTTCTCCCCCCGCTCCGCCCACACCGCGTCGTCCCACGCCCCGACGGAGTCCATCGCGTCCGTCAGCCACAACGACAGACAGTCGACCAGCACCGGCGGCCCCTCCTCCGCCAGCAGCGGCACCAGGTCGCAGGTCTCCACCGTCCGCCACGACCCCGGCCGCCGCTCCCGATGGGCGGCCACCCGCACCGACCACTCGGTGTCCCCGTTGCGCGACCCGCCCGTCGCCACGTACAGCACGTCGGGAAACGCCTCCAACCGGCGCTCGGCCTCCACCGACTTGCCCGACCGCGCCCCGCCCAGCACCAGCGTGCGCCGCGGTACGTCCGGCACGTCCTCGTACACCCCCACCGACAGCGTCGCCCCGTCCGGCACCGCCCGCGCCCCGGCCGCCGCGAGCCGCCGCCCGAGTTCCGGGCCCGGCGGCACGTCGTGGTCCAGATGGACGGCGACCACATCGGTCGTCGGCCCCACGGCCCCGACCGCCCGCAGCTTCGCCAGCGCGTCCGGCCGCCCCGCGACATCCGCGAGGACCATGTCGTACGTCTCGGAGGGCTCCGCCAGCCCCGCCGGAGCCCCGCCCGGCGGCAGATACAGCAGCCGCTGCCCCTCCGGCCCGGTCACCGCGTATCCCGTGCCCGGCGCGTCCATCGCCACCGCCCGTACCCGGTGCCCGGTCAGCAGCGTCAACTCCTGCCCGTCCGGCACCCGTCCGGGCTGCGGCACCCCGGCCGGCACCTCGACCGCGGGCCCGTCATGCGGATGCGACAACAGCGCCTGCCGCACACCGCCCAGCGAACGCCCCGCCCGAGCCGCCGCGAACGCCGCACCAGGCGTCAGATCAAGCAACAACGCCCCGTCCAGCAGCAACGCGGTGGCCGCCCGAGAATCCGGCCCGAGAGCCGCCGAACAGTTCGCACAGGGACAGTCGGGCCGGGGAAGCCCCGCGGGAGCGCCGGTACCAAGCAGAGTGAGTTCCACGCCCCGATTCTCACCCGTGAACACAGGTCATGCGTGATGGTGACGCCCCCTTAGGGGCGCGGGCCGTATCGATATGCGGCTCCGCCGCGCGGGCGCGACCAGCCCAATACGACCCGCACACGCCCAACAACCCGCACTCCCGCAACGCATCTAACGCCCCACCCAGCGAACCGCTTAGGCTCAACACAGGAGCCGGACCAAGATCCGGCTCCTGCTGTGCAATGTGCTCACACATGGGAGGCGTACATGGCGGCATGGACGTGGCGGTTCGAGAAGACCGACGGGACTGAGGTCCAGCCCGCGGTGCCGCCGGAGGACTTCCCCACCCAGGGGGATGCCGAGTCCTGGATCGGGGAGCACTGGAAGGAGCTGCAGGAAGGCGGCGCCGACCAGGTGCGTCTGTTCGAGGACGCCACGGAGATCTACGGCCCGATGAGTCTGCACGCGGCCGAGGCGTGAGCCCCGGGGCGGGGGCCGACGGCCCTCGCCCACCCCCTCTTCCATGCCCCGGGGGCGTCAGCCCCGCACACCGCACAGGTGCAGCAACGCCGCCACCCCGCGGTACGGATCCGTCCGCCCGGCCTTCTCCTCCACCGCCAGCAGCGTCCGGGCGTCACCCGGGACCTCGGCGTCGTCCGCCGCCGAGTCGGTGAACACGCCCACCCCGTACCAGGCGTGCAGCGGCGCCCCGATCCCCGCGAGCGTCGACGTCAGGTCCTTCAGCCGGTCGGCCCGTACGTCGAGCCCCAGCCGGTTGCGATAGGCGGTCGTGTCGAAGGCGGTCAGCGCGTCGGCCCAGGCGCCGGAGAGCCCCGGCCGCAGCGCGAGCGCGTCCCCGTTGCGCACGAGCAGGGACAGCAGTCCGCCGTGCGCGAGCATCCGGGCGAGACCCGCCAGCAGCGGGTCGGGCTCCTCCACGTACATGAGCACGCCATGACACAGGACGACGTCGAAGGCGCCCGGCAGGAAGTGCACACCGGTGTCCCGGCCGTCGCCCTCGATGATCCGCATCCGCTTCCGGATGCCCTCGGGTTCCCCCGCGAGGGACTCCCGGGCCACGGCGACCATCCTCGGGTCCTGCTCCAGACCGGTCACCTGGTGCCCGGCCCGGGCCAGCCGCAGCGCCTGCGTGCCCTGGCCCATGCCGACGTCGAGCACCCGCAGCCGCTGCCCGACAGGGAACCGCCCGGATATCTGTTCGTCCAGCTGCCGGGCGACCAGCTCCTGCCGGACCACATCGCGCAGCCCGCCCGGCCCGGTCACCGGGGCATCCGCCGCGCTCTCGGGAAACGGCGTCGTGGTCAGGGCCGCTCTCCGCGCTTGACCTGCGGCTTCGGCAGCCGGAGCCGGCGCATCTGGAGGGAGCGCATCAGGGCGTAGGCGACCGCGCCCCGCTTGTTCTCACCGGCGAACCGCTCGGCCAGCTGCTTCTTCAGACGGAAGGCCGACACGAACGAGTCGAGCACGATCAGCACGATCACCACGAGCCACAGCAGCAGCGCGATGTTCTGCAGCGAGGCCACGCGCACCATGCTCAGCACGAGGATGACGACGGCCATCGGCAGGAAGAACTCCGCGATGTTGAACCGCGAGTCGACGAAGTCGCGCGCGAACCGGCGGACCGGTCCCTTGTCGCGGGCGGGCAGATACCGCTCGTCGCCGCTGGCCAGCGCCTGGCGCTGGCGCTCCATCGCGGTACGGCGCTCCGCGCGCTGTCGCTTGGCGGCCTCCTTGCGCGTCGTCGACGTGTTGGCCACGCTGCGGCGCTGCGACTGGGCCGCACTGCGCTTGGGCGTGGGACGGCCCTTGCGGGCCTCGGGGTGACGGGGCTGACTGGAGTCGGTCTCCGGCGCCTTCACGGCGGCCTGGGCCTTCTCATCCTTCGCACGGCTACGGAACACAAAACCCAAGGGTAAGGGCTTCCGGGCATGGACCCCAGTCCCGTGGGGAACGATCCGGCAACACCAGTCGTCTGTATGGGGACAGAGGGGACGTTGTGTACGGCTCCGGTCGTTTCCCGGGATGTACGCCCCCGGTAACCCCGGGGATCACCTACTCCCTACGCCGGAGCGGGGCCGTCCGCAGTCGTCCTTGGGGATGAGCGCATCCGTCCCCGAACAGTGCGGTAATGGATGCAGGGCCCGTACTGTGGGTTCTGTCGCAGGAGCTGGAGCCGGAGTCGGTCAGAAGGGGGCGCGCGAAGCCCATGAGCGGTGTCATGAAGCGTATGGGGATGATCTTCCGCGCGAAGGCGAACAAGGCCCTTGACCGGGCCGAGGACCCGCGCGAGACCCTCGATTACTCGTACCAGAAGCAGCTGGAGCTGCTCCAGAAGGTGCGCCGGGGCGTCGCCGACGTGGCGACCAGCCGCAAGCGCCTGGAGCTGCAGCTCGCCCAGCTGAACAAGCAGTCCTCCACGCTGGAGGACCAGGGCCGCAAGGCGCTCGCGCTGGGCCGTGAGGACCTGGCCCGTGAAGCGCTGTCCCGCCGGGCCGCCCTCCAGCAGCAGGTGACCGACCTGGAGACCCAGCACGCGACGCTGCAGGGCGAGGAGGAGAAGCTCACTCTCGCGGCCCAGCGGCTCCAGGCCAAGGTCGACGCCTTCCGTACGAAGAAGGAGACGATCAAGGCGACGTACACGGCGGCCCAGGCGCAGACCCGGATCGGCGAGGCCTTCTCCGGCATCTCGGAGGAGATGGGCGACGTCGGCCTGGCGATCCAGCGTGCCGAGGACAAGACCGCCCAGCTCCAGGCCCGCGCCGGCGCGATCGACGAGCTGCTCGCCTCCGGGGCGCTGGACGACCCCTCCGGCATGCACAAGGACGACATCCAGGCCGAGCTGGACCGGCTCTCCGGTGGTACGGATGTAGAGCTGGAACTGCAGCGGATGAAGCAGGAGCTGGCCGGGGGCCCCGCCGCCGACCAGCAGGCCATCGAAGGTGGCACGAGCCAGTCGCCGCAGCAGGACCGGCAGCAGCCGCAGGACACCCCGCGCTTCGACAAGCAGTAGGGGCCCACGCCTAGGAGGGCGACATGATCGTACGGATCATGGGGGAGGGCCAGGTGAGGCTGGCCGACGGCCACCTCACCGAACTGAACAAGCTGGACGACGAGCTCCTGGCGGAAATGGAGAACGGCGACGGCCCGGCCTTCCGCCGCACCCTCCAGGCCCTGCTGACCAGAGTCCGCGACCTCGGCGACCCCCTCCCGGACGACTCCCTGGAGCCATCCGAACTGATCCTCCCGTCCCCGGACGCGACCCTGGAGGAGGTCCGGGACTTCCTGAGCGACGACGGCCTGATCCCGGGCTGACGACCCCGCTGCGGGCATGCGTGCCTCCCCCAGTGCCTTAAGGGCCTGGGAGGTGCCCCCAGGGCGGCACGGGTGGGCGCAGCGGCACCTCGCGCCGCCGAGTTGCGGACCCCGCCCGGCCCGAGCCTCGACGCCGAGCACACTTCACACCCGCCCCGTACCCCGGCAGACCCCGCCCAGCTACCGTAAACAGCCGTGAGCACACTCGCGCGGGCCAGAGTCCAGGCCAAAGCACACCCCCTCGCTGTGGACGCGGTCCTGGCCTCAGGAGTCCTGGCCTGCATGGTCGCCGGCTCCTTCGTGGAGCCCCGCCACCGCGACACCGTCAACTGGGTCCTGCGCACCCCCGACCCCCTCAGCCTCGTCCTCATGGTCCTCGGCGCCGCCGCCCTGGTCTTCCGCCGCCGCGCCCCCATGACGGTCCTGGCCCTCACCGGCACGTTCTCCGTCATCGAGTCCGTCACCGGCGACCCCCGCGCCCCCGTCGCGATGTCCGCGGTCATCGCCCTGTACACCGTCGCCTCCACCACCGACCGCCCCACCACCTGGCGCGTCGGCCTGCTCACCACGACCGTGCTGACCGGCGCCGCCATGGCCGCCGGCCCCCTGCCCTGGTACGCCCAGGAGAACCTCGGGATCGTGGCCTGGGCCGGCATCGGCGCCACCGCCGGCGACGCCGTCCGCAGCCGCCGCGCCTTCATCCAGGCCATCCGGGAACGCGCGGAGCGCGCCGAACGCACCCGCGAGGAGGAGGCCCGCCGCCGGGTCGCCGAGGAACGCCTGCGCATCGCCCGGGATCTGCACGACGTCGTCGCGCACCACATCGCCCTGGTCAACGTCCAGGCCGGCGTCGCCGCCCACGTCATGGACAAACGTCCCGACCAGGCCAAGGAGGCCCTCGCCCACGTCCGGGAGGCCAGCCGCTCCGCCCTCAACGAGCTGCGGGCCACCGTCGGCCTGCTCCGGCAGTCCGGCGACCCGGAGGCCCCCACCGAACCCGCCCCCGGCCTGGACCGCCTCGACGAACTCGCCGGCACCTTCCGCAACGCCGGACAACGCATCGAGGTCGCCCGCACCGACCAGGGCACCGCCCTGCCCGCGGCCGTCGACCTGGCCGCCTACCGGATCATCCAGGAGGCCCTGACGAACGTGCAGAAGCACGCCGGGCCGCACGCCAAGGCCGAGGTCAGCGTCGTACGGGTCGGACCGAACATCGAGATCACCGTGCTCGACGACGGCAGCGGCGAGGACGCGGACCCGGGCAGCGGCGGCGGACACGGCCTGCTCGGCATGCGCGAGCGTGTCACCGCCCTGCGCGGCACCCTCACCACCGGTCCCCGCTACGGCGGCGGCTTCCGCGTCCATGCGATCCTGCCGGTCAAGAACCGCACACCGACCGGGGAGGACCCCGCATGACCATCCGTGTCCTGCTCGCCGACGACCAGGCGCTGCTGCGCAGCGCCTTCCGTGTGCTCGTCGACTCCGAGCCCGACATGGAGGTGGTGGGGGAGGCGTCCGACGGCGCGGAAGCGGTGCGGATGACCAAGGAGCAGCACGCCGACGTCGTCCTCATGGACATCCGGATGCCCGGCACCGACGGTCTCGCCGCGACCCGCTTGATCAGCGCCGACCCCGAACTCGCCGACGTCCGCGTGGTCATCCTGACGACCTTCGAGGTCGACGACTACGTCGTGCAGTCGCTGCGCGCCGGCGCCTCCGGCTTCCTCGGCAAGGGCTCCGAGCCCGAGGAACTGCTGACCGCCATCCGGACCGCCGCCGGCGGCCAGGCCCTGCTGTCCCCGGCGGCCACCACCGGCCTCATCGCCCGCTTCCTCGCCCAGGACCCCACCGACGACGGCGAGCGCGACCCGGCCCGCGCCGAGCGGCTCGACTCGCTCACCGGGCGGGAGCGCGAAGTGCTCGTCCAGGTCGCCGGCGGGCACTCCAACGACGAGATCGCCGAGCGTCTGGAGGTCAGCCCGCTGACGGTGAAGACGCACGTCAACCGGGCCATGGCCAAGCTGGGCGCCCGGGACCGGGCCCAGCTCGTGGTCACTGCGTACGAGTCCGGACTGGTCCGTCCAAGGGTGGAGTGAGCCAGACCCGGGTGTACTGCGCCCGGAGTATGCGCCGTATAAGGAAATGGACCTGGGGCCTACGAATCCGGGGTCGCCCATGGCTCAGGGTGTAGGGGCGGGTGCTCATCTGCGCGCTCGCTGCCGCTTCTGCCGCTAACAGAAGAGAGACCCTCACCCATGTCCTGGCTGTCGAAATTCAGCCTCGCGCAACGGGCCCTGATCGGGCTGATGTCGATCATCGCGCTCGTCTTCGGGGCGATCGCGATACCCCAGCTCAAGCAGCAGCTGCTGCCCACCATCGAACTGCCCATGGTGTCCGTGCTGGCGCCGTATCAGGGCGCGTCACCGGACGTGGTCGAGAAGCAGGTCGTCGAACCCATCGAGGACAACCTCGAAGCCGTCGACGGCATCAGCGGCGTCACCTCCACCGCCAGCGAGGGCAACGCCGTGATCATGGCGTCCTTCGACTACGGCAACGACACCAAGCAGCTCGTCGCCGACGTCCAGCAGGCGGTCAACCGGGCTCGCGTCCAGCTCCCGGACGACGTCGACCCGCAGATCGTCGCAGGGTCCACGGACGACATGCCGACCGTCGTCCTCGCCGTCAGCTCCGAGCGGGACCCGCAGGCCCTGGCCGACCAGCTCGACAAGACCGTCGTGCCGGACCTCAAGAGCATCGACGGCGTCGGCCAGGTCACCGTCGACGGTGTGCGGGACCTCCAGGTCGCCGTCACCCCCGACAACGCGAAGCTCGCGAAGGCGGGCCTCA
Source organism: Streptomyces sp. NPDC057099 (assembly GCF_042671245.1). Lineage (NCBI taxonomy): Bacteria > Bacillati > Actinomycetota > Actinomycetes > Kitasatosporales > Streptomycetaceae > Streptomyces > Streptomyces sp. NPDC057099. The sequence continues at coordinate 10,856 of NZ_JBHUTX010000074.1, read as the reverse complement.
CCCCGCAGTCCCTCATGGAGGCGCTCCAGGCGGGCGGCGCGACCGTCCCGGCCGGCTCCTTCGACGAGGACGGCGCCAACCGCACGGTCCAGGTCGGCGGCGGCTTCACCTCGCTGCAGCAGATCCAGGACCTGATGGTCACGGGCGAGCCCGGCAAGGGGAAGCCGGTGCGCCTCGGCGACGTCGCCGCGGTGAAGCAGCAGGAGGCCCCGGCCGACTCCATCACCCGCACCGACGGCAAGCCCAGCCTCTCCGTCGCCGTCACCATGGACCGCGACGGCAGCGCGGTCGCCATCTCCGAGGCCGTCCAGGACAAGCTCCCGGAGCTGCGCAAGGACCTCGGCTCCGGCGCCGACCTCACGGTCGTCAGCGACCAGGGCCCGGCGGTCTCGAAGTCCATCAAGGGCCTGACCACCGAGGGCGCGCTCGGTCTGCTCTTCGCGGTCCTGGTGATCCTGGTCTTCCTGGCCTCGATCCGCTCGACCCTCGTCACGGCGGTGTCCATCCCGCTGTCGGTCGTCCTCGCCCTGATCGTGCTCTGGACGCGCGACCTGTCGCTGAACGTCCTGACGCTGGGCGCGCTGACGATCGCCATCGGCCGGGTCGTCGACGACTCGATCGTGGTCCTGGAGAACATCAAGCGGCACCTCGGCTACGGCGAGGAGCGCCACTCGGCGATCCTCCAGGCCGTCCGTGAGGTCGCGGGCGCGGTGACGTCCTCGACGCTCACCACGGTCGCGGTGTTCCTGCCGATCGGCTTGGTCGGCGGCATGGTGGGCGAGCTGTTCGGCTCGTTCAGCCTGACGGTGACCGCCGCGCTGCTGGCGTCCCTCCTCGTCTCCCTGACGGTCGTCCCGGTCCTGTCGTACTGGTTCCTGCGTCCCCCGAAGGGCACCCCCGAGGACGCGGACGAGGCACGCCGGATCGCCGAGGAGAAGGAGGCCAAGAGCCGCCTGCAGCGCCTCTACGTCCCCGTCCTGCGCTTCGCGACCCGCCGCCGCCTCACCAGCGTGGCCCTCGCGATCGTCGTCCTGGTCGGAACGTTCGGCATGGCGCCGCTGCTGAAGACGAACTTCTTCGACCAGGGCGAGCAGGAGGTCCTCAGCGTCAAGCAGGAGCTGAAGCCCGGCACCAGCCTGGCGGCGACCGACGCCCAGGCGAAGAAGGTCGAGCAGCTGCTCGCCGACACCAAGGGCGTGAAGGACTACCAGGTCACCATCGGTTCGTCCGGCTTCATGGCCGCCTTCGGCGGCGGCACGGACACCAACCAGGCCTCGTACCAGGTGATGCTGGACGACTCCGTGCCGTTCGAGGACGTCCAGGACGACATCGAGAAGGGCCTGGCCGGTCTCAAGGGCATCGGCACGACCACCATCGCCGCCGGTGACGGCTTCGGCAGCCAGGACCTCAGCGTCGTGGTCAAGGCCGCCGACTCCGAGGTCCTGCGTACGGCGTCCGAGGAGGTCCGCAAGACGGTCGCCGGGCTCGACGACGTCACGGACGTCACCAGCGACCTGGCGCAGAGCGTGCCGCGCATCTCGGTGAAGGCCAACGACAAGGCGGCCGCGGCCGGCTTCAACGACCAGACCCTCGGCGCCGCCGTCGCGCAGGCGATCCGCGGCACCAACGCGGCCAAGGCGACCCTGGACGACAGCGAGCGCGACGTCGTCATCCGTTCGGCCGAGCCCGCGCGGACCCTGAAGCAGCTTCAGGACCTGCGCCTGGGCGCGGTGAAGCTCGGCGACATCGCCACGGTGAAGCAGGTCGACGGCCCGGTCTCCATGACCCGGATCGACGGCCAGCGCGCGGCCACCATCTCCGCGAAGCCGACCGGTGACAACACGGGCGCGGTGAGCACCAAGCTCCAGTCCGAGATCAGCGCGCTGAAGCTCCCGGAGGGCGCCACGGCGTCGATCGGCGGTGTCTCCGAGGACCAGGACGAGGCGTTCCTCAACCTGGGCCTGGCGATGCTGGCGGCCATCGCGATCGTCTTCATGCTGCTGGTCGGCACCTTCAAGTCCCTGGTCCAGCCGCTGATCCTGCTCGTCTCCATCCCGTTCGCGGCCACCGGCGCCATCGGCCTCCTGGTCGCGACCGGCACGCCGATGGGCGTCCCCGCGATGATCGGCATGCTGATGCTCATCGGCATCGTGGTGACGAACGCGATCGTGCTGATCGACCTGATCAACCAGTACCGCAAGCAGGGCTACGGCGTCGTCGAGGCCGTCATCGAGGGCGGCCGGCACCGACTGCGCCCCATCCTCATGACCGCCCTGGCAACCATCTTCGCCCTGCTCCCGATGGCCCTCGGCATCACCGGCGAAGGCGGCTTCATCGCCCAGCCCCTGGCCGTGGTCGTGATCGGCGGCCTGGTGACATCGACCCTGCTCACCCTCCTCCTGGTCCCGACGCTGTACGCGATGTTCGAACTCCGCAAGGAGCGCCGGGCGAAGAAGCGGGCAGCGAAGAAGGGCCTTCCGGCCCAGCGCACGGAGACGGCCGACGAGCCGGAGCCGGCTCAGGTCTGACCCCTGTACGACACGTGAGGCCCCACCCGGAATCCGGGTGGGGCCTTGCCCGTGCGGACACGCGGAAGGACCGCTACGGCAGCGCCAGCATCCGCTCCAACGCCAGCTTCGCGAACGCCTCCGTCTCCTTGTCCACCTCGATGCGGTTGACGAGGTTGCCCTCGGCCAGGGACTCCAGGGCCCAGACGAGGTGGGGGAGGTCGATGCGGTTCATGGTGGAGCAGAAGCAGACCGTCTTGTCGAGGAAGACGATCTCCTTGCCCTCGGGTGCGAAACGGTTCGCCAGGCGGCGGACCAGGTTCAGTTCCGTGCCGATGGCCCACTTGGAGCCGGCGGGCGCGGCATCCAGGGCCTTGATGATGTACTCCGTCGAGCCGACGTAGTCCGCCGCGGCCACGACCTCGTGCCGGCACTCGGGGTGGACCAGGACGTTCACGCCCGGGATGCGCTCGCGTACGTCGCGCACCGAGTCGAGGCTGAAGCGGCCGTGCACCGAGCAGTGGCCGCGCCACAGGATCATCTTCGCGGCGCGCAGTTCCTCGGTGGTGAGGCCGCCGTTCGGCTTGTGCGGGTTGTAGAGGACGCAGTCCTCCAGGGACATGCCCATGTCCCGCACGGCGGTGTTGCGTCCGAGGTGCTGGTCGGGGAGGAAGAGCACCTTCTCGCCCTGCTCGAAGGCCCAGTCCAGGGCCCGTTTCGCGTTCGAGGAGGTGCAGATCGTGCCGCCGTGCTTGCCCGTGAACGCCTTGATGTCGGCGGACGAGTTCATGTACGAGACGGGCACGACCTGCTCGGCTATCCCGGCCTCGGTCAGCACGTCCCAGCACTCGGCGACCTGCTCGGCCGTCGCCATGTCGGCCATCGAGCAGCCGGCGGCCAGGTCGGGCAGGACCACCTTCTGGTCGTCGGAGGTCAGGATGTCCGCGGACTCGGCCATGAAGTGCACACCGCAGAACACGATGTACTCGGCCTCCGGGCGGGCGGCGGCGTCCTTGGCCAGCTTGAAGGAGTCACCGGTGACGTCGGCGAACTGGATGACCTCGTCGCGCTGGTAGTGGTGGCCGAGGACGAAGACCTTGTCCCCGAGCTTCTCCTTCGCCTTGCGGGCGCGCTCCACCAGGTCCGGGTCGGACGGCGAGGGCAGGTCGCCTGGGCACTCCACGCCGCGCTCGCTCTTCGGGTCGGCCTCACGGCCGAGGAGCAGCAGGGCGAGGGGCGTCGGCTGAACGTCGAGCTCCTGGGGCTGGGCGGTGGTCACGACACGCACCCTTTCTCTTCCGCGACTTTTCGTCGATTTGACGCTATCTATCATAACCGCTTCACGTCACGTTGACGATGGCCATAGCGTCGGTGTGACGTGAATCCCGGTGGGCCGCCGTTCATTCCCGGGAAGACCGGGAAAGAGCCGTTTTCCGGTTCCCGGCGTGTGTGCGAGCATGAAACGGAGCCGTAAATCGAGCGCCCGGCCCGGAATGAATCCGCGGCCCCGCCGGTTGGACCCGTCGGCAAGCAGTCTCCGTACAACCCGGGAGAGATGTAGATGTCCGTATCGGACGAGACCACCACCGTCAGCGACGGCATCATCCTGACCGACGCCGCCGCGGACAAGGTCAAGACCCTGCTCGACCAGGAAGGCCGCGACGACCTCGCGCTGCGCGTCGCCGTCCAGCCCGGCGGCTGCTCCGGCCTGCGCTACCAGCTCTTCTTCGACGAGCGTTCCCTCGACGGCGACGTCGAGAAGGACTTCGGCGGTGTGAAGGTCGTCACCGACCGCATGAGCGCCCCGTACCTGGGTGGTGCCACGATCGACTTCGTGGACACCATCGAGAAGCAGGGCTTCACGATCGACAACCCGAACGCGACCGGCTCCTGCGCCTGCGGCGACTCCTTCAGCTGAGCCTGCCGGGCCGCCACCGGCGGCAGCGGACATGACGAAGGCGGCGGCCCCCTCCGACGGGGCCGCCGCCTTCGCGCTCGCTGCCTGCCTGGGCCGGTCCTAGCGCTCCCGCGTGGGGGGAGCCGGCAGCCGCGCGCCCTCCCTGGCCAGCGGGACCGCCTTGCCGTCCGAGTCCACGACGTCACGGTCGCCCAGCGGCTCGTCCAGCCGCACGGTCTCCTGGAACTGCTTCGCGATCATGATGCAGACCTTGTCCGGCCACGCGGTGGAGGTCACCTCGACCGTCACCTCGCCGCCCTTCTCGCTCGCCTTCACGTCGTAGTCGGCGCACACCCCGCCCGTGAAGGTCACGGTCAGCTCGTCACCCTCGGCCCGGTAGCCGTCCACCTCCACGTCGCGCGGCCCGGGCGCCGACGTCGGCTTGTCACTCGGCTCGCTCGGCTGGGCAGAGGTCAGATACTTCGGGTCGACCGCCGGGTACGTCACCGTGAACGGGTCCTTCGCACCCGGCGCCGTCACCTCGAACAGCCAGGACGGCACCAGCGCCTGGCGCCCGTCCACGAAGTGCGAGGCCAGTCCGAACACCGCGTCCTCGACCGTGACAGCGTCCTGCTGCCCCTGCCCGGCAGAGCCGCTCGCGGACGATCCGCAGGGCTCCTCCAGCCGGTCCTTCAGCGGCACGGCGCTCGCACAGCCGCCGATGCCCATCCGGTGATCGCTCGTCGGCCGCTCCTCCATCAGCTCCAGCGCCTTCTTGGCACTGACCACGGGGTACGTGTCCCCCTTGGCCGGCGCCTTCAGCTGACCGCTGCCGCCGACGACCTCGCCCTCGGAGCCGACCGTGACCCCGGTGTTCCAGCCGTGCGTAGGCAGTCCGCCGACCTCGGGAGCGGCGTTCACCACCCTCTGGGCGCCCATGACCTGGCTCGCGTCCAGCTTCGCGGCGTCCTGACCCAGCGCCTTCAGCACGGGCGCCGCGGCCTTCTCGGCCTCCGCCTCGCTCACCGGGCTGCCGCCGGACTGCGGAGCCGTGCAGGTGTCGGTGCCCTTGCAGTTGTCGGTGCCCGGGGCGTAGCGGTTGAACGTCCAGGCACCCGGCGCCTGCTTGTTCACCTGGAGGCTCGGCCCGGAACCGTCCTGACCGGCCCCGACCTTCCAGGCCTCGCCCTGTGCCACCGGCGCACCCTCGACTCCGAGGGCCTTCGCCAGCCGGGCCACGTCCTCCTTGGTGACCTCGCCCTGCGCCCGGTAGACCGGGGCTTCGCCGGGGCCGTCCGGCAGCGTGCCGCCGAGCTTGTAGGTGGCGCCGTAGGGGTTGGGCTCACCGGGTGCGATGCCGTTGCCCTCGCCGGAGGTCGATTCCGAGTACCCGTCGAGCGCGAGCGGCGGGGGAGTGTCGTCCCCGCCGGGCGCGCCGGACGTCTGTCCACCGCCGGACCCGTCGGCCACGTTGGTCGCGAGCCAGGCCCCGCCCCCGCCGATCAGCAGCACAGCGGCGGCGGCGACGGCGATGATCGCGGGCGTCCGGGGCCGCCCGCCGCCCGGGTGGACCAGGTCCTCGTCGTTGCGGGGCAGGTCATGGTCCGGTGCGCCGGTGTCACGGGGCAGGTCGGTGTCGTCCGGCGTCGCGGCGGCTTCTGATTCGGCTTTCGCTGCCGTGTCCGCGTCGGTGTCCGGTTCTGTTTCGGCTTCCCCTTCTGCTTCCGTGGCCGTTTCGTCCCTACGGGCCTCGGACTCAGGGGCCTCGGACTCACGCGCCTCGGACGCCTCAGGAGCCTCAGGGGCTTGATCGGCGTCGGCGTCCTGCTCCGTCCCAGCGACCCCGGGCGTGTCGGCCTCACGGGATTCGGCGGCCTCGGTCACGTCCTCGGTGTCCGCCGAACCCCGTTCACCGTCGGAGACGCCCCCGATGTCCCGGGCCGGGTCGGCGGCTCCGGTGCCGCCCGCTTCCCTGGCGTCGTCGTCGTTGTCGGGTCGCTCGGTGTTCACCGCATCGCTCCTTCGGCTGCACAGCTGTCCCATGGGACCCGGACCGGTCACACAAGGGCCGCTGGTGGGTCGTATCCCGCCTCCCCTTTACGGGGGACAGCGATGGGACGCAGCGGGGGAGCACACGGTTCCCGCAGGGGGCCGTTCAGTCCCCGTAGTCCGACATGGCGTCGAGCAGCCGGGCCGACGCCGGGGGTACCGTCACACCATGGATCAGGGCCGGGGAGACCGGCCTGGAGGCGATCCGGTCGGGAGCCGCCCAGTGGGGAGCCATCCGCGCCCCGTCACCCGGCATCGACGCCAGATCGCCTTCGAGATCGACCGGAACGGGTGCCTGGACCTTGAGGTTCGTCATAGCCGCACCGTAGGCACGCTCGAGCTCGCGGAGAAAGATCTACTATCGGGTAGTTTCGCTGCCTTCAGAGCTGCCCCGCCCACCCGATAGCGTGAAGTGTCAAGGCCCGCCTCCCTCAGGAGAATCCACGCCGTGCGCATCGCAGTCACCGGCTCCATCGCCACCGACCACCTCATGACCTTCCCCGGTCGCTTCGCCGACCAGTTCGTAGCGGACCAGCTGCACACGGTCTCGCTGTCGTTCCTGGTCGACAAGCTCGACGTCCGCCGCGGCGGCGTCGCCGCGAACATCGCGTTCGGCATGGGACAGCTCGGCACCCGGCCGATCCTGGTCGGCGCCGCGGGCGCGGACTTCGACGAGTACCGCGCCTGGCTCGACCGGCACGGCGTCGACACCGACTCCGTCCGCATCTCCGACACGCTGCACACCGCCCGCTTCGTGTGCACCACCGACTCCGATCACAACCAGATCGGCTCCTTCTATACGGGCGCCATGAGCGAGGCCCGCCTCATCGAGCTGAAGACCGTCGCCGACCGGGTCGGCGGACTCGACCTGGTCTCCATCGGCGCGGACGACCCGGAGGCGATGCTCCGCCACACCGAGGAGTGCCGCTCCCGGTCCATCCCGTTCGCCGCCGACTTCTCCCAGCAGATCGCCCGGATGGACGGCGAGGAGATCCGCATCCTGCTGGACGGGGCGACGTACCTCTTCTCCAACGAGTACGAGAAGGGTCTCATCGAGACCAAGACCGGCTGGAGCGACGCGGAGATCCTGTCCAGGGTGGGCCACCGTGTGACCACCCTCGGCGCGCGCGGCGTCCGTATCGAGCGGGTCGGCGAGGACCCGATCGAGGTCGGCACGCCGGACGAGGAGCGCAAGGCCGACCCCACGGGTGTCGGCGACGCGTTCCGCGCGGGCTTCATGTCGGGCCTCGCGTGGGGTGTCTCCCTGGAGCGGGCCGCGCAGGTCGGCTGCATGCTGGCGACTCTCGTCATCGAGACGGTGGGGACGCAGGAGTACCAGCTGCGGCGGGGGCACTTCATGGAGCGGTTCACCAAGGCGTACGGCGATGAGGCGGCGACCGAGGTTCAGGGGCATCTGGCCTGACCGTTGCCGAGTGCAGGGGCGTGGGGGCTGGTCGCGCCCACGCGGCGGAGCCGCACATCGATACAGCCCCGCGCCCCTGAGTTACTCAGCTCGCTCGGCGGATCAAGTACGCCGTTCCTTGGTCCGCCGGCTCCTCGCCCACGTACTCCTGGCCCCGCATCTCGCACCACGCCGGGATGTCCAAGCGGGCCGCCTCGTCATCCGACAGGACCCGGACCAGGCCGCCCACCGGCACATCGCCGATGACCTTGGCGAGCTCGATGACCGGAATCGGGCACCTCTTGCCCAGGGAGTCCACGACCAGCACGTCCGCCTCCCGCACCACCGCCCCGGAGGCCGGCGCCCCCAGCTTCTCCCGCACTCCCGCCACCACCCGGGGAAGCACCTCAAGGAAGCGCTCCACATCCTCCTCCGCCGCCCCGAGCGGCAGCGACACCCGCACATTGCCCTCGCTCAGCACACCCATCGCCCGCAGCACATGGCTCGGCGTCAGCGTGCTGCTCGTGCAGGACGATCCGGACGAGACCGAGAACCCCTCCCGGTCCAGCTCGTGCAGCAGCGCCTCTCCGTCGACATAGAGACAGGAGAAGGTGACGACCCCGGGCAGCCGGCGCACCGGATCCCCGACCACCTCGACATCGGGCACCAGCCCCGGCACCCGGGCCCGGATCCGCTCCGTCAGCTCCCGCAACCGAGCGGCCTCCCCGGCCGCCTCCGCCCGTACGGCCCGCAGCGAAGCGGCCGCGGCCACGATCGCCGGAAGGTTCTCGAAACCGGCCGCACGCCCCGACTCCCGCTCGTCCACCGGCCCTTGCGCCGAGAACCGCACACCCTTGCGCACGACGAGCAGCCCGACCCCGGACGGCCCGCCCCACTTGTGCGCACTGGCCGTGAGCAACGACCAGTCCCCTTCCACCGACCCCCACCCGAGCGACTGCGCGGCGTCCACCAGCAACGGCACCCCGGCCTCCCGGCACCGCTCGGCCACCGCCGCGACGGGCTGCTCCGTGCCCACCTCGTGATTGGCCGACTGGAGACAGGCCAGCGCCGTGTCCCCGCGCAGGGCATCGCCGTAGGCCACCGGATCCACCGCCCCGCCCCGGTCGACCGGCACCTGGGTGACGGACCCGCCGTCCGCCTCGTGCACCTCCGCCGAATGGAGTACCGAAGAATGTTCGACCGCTGACACGATCAGGTGGCGCCCGACCCGACGCCGCCCGGCCAGCGCCCCCGCAACCCCCGCATGCACGGCACGCGTTCCGGACGAGGTGAACACCAGCTCGTCCGCACGGCACCCCACCGCCTCGGCAGCGGCCTCCCGAGCCGCGTCCAACAGCATCCGAGCCCGCCGCCCCTCCCTGTACAGCCGCGCCGGATCCGCCCACCCCTCATCGAGGGAGGCCAGCAGAGCCTGCCGGGCAACAGAATGAAGCGGAGCAGCGGAAGCAGCATCGAAGTAGGCCACACGGCAACGCTAAATCGTTCAGCACCGAGACGTCCCAAAAGGGGCGCGGGGAACTGCGCGAGCAACCACAGTCAAGGCCGCACCCGCCAAACAAGCGAACACCCCGACTCAGTAGGCACCCCTCCCCGAGAACCCCCGGAGGGCGTCGGCTAGGGTTTGGTCCGCATAAACATCCAAACCCCTGCCCGACGCAGGGCGGCGACCGACCAGCGAGAAGGCCAGGCCGCAGCCGATCCGCGCGGGCGAGACTCTCGGGAAGGCGCTACGTGAGTCCCAACGGCTCCGACCGCTCGCCGCGGCGCCCGATGCGGCGGAAGCTGCTGCAGGCACTGACCGCGGGCCTGGTCTTGGCGACAGCCACCGGTTGCTCGTACAACTGGGAAGACTTCCCCCGCCTTGGTATGCCCACCCCGACCACGGAAGAGGCTCCGCGGATCCTCTCCCTGTGGCAGGGGTCCTGGGCGGCTGCGCTCGCCGTTGGCGTGCTGGTGTGGGGTCTGATCCTGTGGAGTGCTTTCTTCCACCGGCGCAGCCGCACCAAGGTCGAAGTTCCCCCACAGACCCGGTACAACATGCCCATCGAGGCGCTGTACACCGTGGTCCCGCTCATCATCGTCTCGGTGCTGTTCTACTTCACCGCCCGTGACGAGTCCGAGCTGCTCAGCCTCAAGAAGAAGCCCGACGTCACGGTCAACGTGGTCGGCTTCCAGTGGAGCTGGTGCTTCAACTACATCGAACCCGTCGCGGGTTCCACCGGTGACGCCAAGACCTCCAAGGACCTGGACGCGATCCCGGACCGCTTCAAGAAGGCGTTCCCGGACAACGCGGGCGGTGCCTACGACTGCGGTACCCCCGGTACGCGGAACCCGCAGACCAACAACCCCGGTCCGACGCTCTGGCTGCCCAAGGGCAAGACGGTCCGCTTCGTGCTGACCTCGCGCGACGTCATCCACTCCTTCTGGGTGGTGCCGTTCCTGATGAAGCAGGACGTCATCCCGGGCCACACCAACGCCTTCGAGGTGACCCCCAACAAGGAGGGCACCTTCCTGGGCAAGTGCGCCGAGCTCTGCGGCGTCGACCACTCTCGGATGCTGTTCAACGTGAAGGTCGTCTCCCCCGAGCGCTACGAGCAGCACCTCAAGGACCTCGTGGACAAGCAGCAGAACGGTTACGTTCCTGCCGGCATCGCGCAGACGAGCCACGAGAAGAACCGGGAGACGAACAACCTGTGAGCATCCTCAACGAACCCCAGGGTGCCGCGGCAGCAGGGTCCGGCTATGCGGACGAGTTGCCGGTCAGGCGCCAGAACCGCGGCAGTGTCGTGGTCAAGTGGCTGACGACGACGGACCACAAGACGATCGGCACGATGTACCTCATTACATCGTTCGCCTTCTTCGTCATCGGTGGCGTGATGGCGCTCTTCATGCGCGCCGAGCTGGCCCGGCCGGGTCTGCAGATCATGTCGAACGAGCAGTTCAACCAGGCGTTCACGATGCACGGCACGATCATGCTGCT
>NZ_JBHUTX010000073.1:0-28111 GCF_042671245.1 Streptomyces sp. NPDC057099 | reverse complement strand
ACAAACGACACACCACCCCAAGCAGATGAGTATAAGAGACAGACATACTTAAGCCACGATCAGGCGTCGATCACACGTCGAAGTACAGCTCGAACTCGTGCGGGTGCGGACGCAGCTGCAGCGGCGCGATCTCGTTGGCGCGCTTGTAGTCGATCCACGTCTCGATCAGGTCCGGCGTGAAGACGTCGCCCGCGAGCAGGAACTCGTGGTCGGCCTCCAGGCGGTCGAGGACGGCCGGGAGCGAGGTCGGGACCTGCGGGACGCCCGCGTGCTCCTCGGGGGCGAGCTCGTAGAGGTCCTTGTCGATCGGCTCGGCCGGCTCGATCTTGTTCTTGATGCCGTCCAGGCCCGCGAGCAGCAGCGCCGAGAAGGCCAGGTACGGGTTGCCGGAGGAGTCGGGCGCGCGGAACTCGACGCGCTTGGCCTTCGGGTTCGAGCCCGTGATCGGGATACGCATGGCCGCGGAGCGGTTGCGCTGCGAGTAGACCAGGTTGACCGGCGCCTCGAAGCCCGGCACCAGGCGGTGGTACGAGTTCACCGTCGGGTTGGTGAAGGCCAGCAGCGACGGGGCGTGCTTGAGGATGCCGCCGATGTAGTAGCGGGCGGTGTCCGACAGGCCCGCGTAACCGGCCTCGTCGTAGAAGAGCGGCTGGCCGCCGGTCCACAGCGACTGGTGGACGTGCATGCCCGAGCCGTTGTCACCGAAGATCGGCTTCGGCATGAAGGTCGCCGTCTTGCCGTTCTGCCACGCCACGTTCTTCACGATGTACTTGAAGAGCTGCAGGTCGTCGGCCGCGGCGAGCAGCGTGTTGAACTTGTAGTTGATCTCGGCCTGGCCGGCGGTGCCCACCTCGTGGTGCTGGCGCTCGACCTGCAGGCCGGCCCGGTCCAGCTCCAGGGAGATCTGGGCACGCAGATCGGCGAAGTGGTCGACCGGCGGGACCGGGAAGTAGCCACCCTTGTAGCGGACCTTGTAACCACGGTTGTTCTCGACGGCACCGGTGTTCCAGGCGCCGGCCTCGGAGTCGATGTGGTAGAAGGACTCGTTCGCGCTGGTCGCGAAGCGGACGCTGTCGAAGACGTAGAACTCGGCCTCCGGGCCGAAGTACGCCGTGTCGGCGATCCCGGTGGAGGCGAGGTAGGCCTCGGCCTTCTTCGCCACGTTGCGCGGGTCACGGGAGTACTGCTCGCCCGTGATCGGGTCGTGGATGAAGAAGTTGATGTTGACCGTCTTGTCGCGGCGGAACGGGTCGACGCGCGCGGTGGACAGGTCGGCGCGGAGCGCCATGTCGGACTCGTGAATGGCCTGGAAGCCGCGGATGGAGGAGCCGTCGAAGGCGAGCTCCTCGGCCGGGTCGAAGGCCGATGCGGGGATCGTGAAGTGCTGCATCACACCCGGCAGGTCACAGAAGCGGACGTCGATGAACTTGACGTCCTCGTCCGCGATGAACTTCTTGGCCTCGTCGGCGTTCTGGAACATCCAGCTCCTCCTACTCCCGACCGTCCCGCCGGGGTGGTAGTTCGTTCGTGCTGCCAGTGCGGGTGGCACACGCTGACGTAGACCCTAGGGACGGGTGATTTCTCTGGCGTGACTCATTTGTTTCGCACAAGTTAACCGGCTCACCCTCCACCGTAGCCCGACCACACCCCGCCGTGCCCTGGTCATTTACGGGCGCAGTACCGTGGACGGGTGGACAACAGGCAAGCACTCGGATCGTGGCTTTCCGGGCCCCGCGCGGCCGCGGAAGAGGCCGGTGTCGACTTCGGATACCGGGGCGAGCAGCTCGGTCTGCCCGAGGAGGGACCCGGCTCGATCGCCCGTCCGGGGCGCCGGTTCGGCGCCCTCGCCGTGGACTGGGGCCTGAGTCTCCTGATCGCATACGGTCTCATCACGCAGAGCTACAACGAAGCGGCCCAGATCTGGGCGCCGCTCATCCTGTTCGCCCTCATGGTGCTCACGGTCGGCACCGTCGGCTTCACCCCGGGCAAGCGGCTCCTCGGCCTGCGGGTGCTCGCCCTGGACACCGGCCGTGTCAGTCCCTGGCGCACCCTCCTGCGCACGGTCCTGCTCTTCCTCGCGATCCCCGCCCTGATCTGGGACCGCGACGGGCGCGGGCTGCACGACCGGATGGCGGGCACGGTCGAGGTCCGCATCTAGCGCATCCAGTACGAATGATGAAGGGGCGCCCGGTGTGATCCGGGCGCCCCTTCATCATTCGTGTGCGGAGTGTCAGCGGGCCTTCGGTCCGCCCTTCGGCAGCTTCATGCCCTTCGGCATGGGCCCCTTCGGCAGCGGCATGTTGCTCATCAGGTCGCCGAGGGCGCGCAGCCGGTCGTTCGTCGCCGTGACCTGCGGGCCGGTCAGCACGCGCGGCAGCTTCAGCATGGTCGTGCGCAGCTTCTTCAGATCGACCTGGCCCTCGCCCGTGCCCACGACCAGGTCGTGCACGGGCACGTCCGCGACGATGCGGTTCATCTTCTTCTTCTCGGCGGCGAGGAGCGACTTCACCCGGTTCGGGTTGCCCTCGGCGACCAGGACGATGCCGGCCTTGCCGACCGCGCGGTGCACCACGTCCTGGTTGCGGTTCATCGCCACCGCGGGGGTCGTCGTCCAGCCCCGGCCGACGTTGTCGAGCACCGCCGCCGCGGCGCCGGGCTGTCCCTCCATCTGCCCGAAGGCGGCCCGCTCGGCCCGGCGCCCGAACACGATCGCCGACGCGAGGAAGGCGAGCAGGAGGCCCAGGATGCCGAGATAAATGGGGTGACCGATCAAGAAACCGATCGCGAGGAAGACACCGAAGGTGACGATTCCGACTGCCGCGAGTACAAGACCGATCTTCTTGTCGGCCCTGCGGGTCATCTTGTAGGTCAGAGCGATCTGCTTCAGTCGCCCGGGGTTCGCAGCGTCCGCTGCAGGTTCCTTCCTCGCCATGGCACGAAGTCTACGTGGCCCCACAAGCGCCGACGACGGCAGTGCCCGCGGGGACCCATGGGGGAGGGGTCCGGCCTCAGGGACGGACGGAGACGGAACGGGAAACCGACTGGTCGAGGACGCGCTGCGTCTCGACCCGGTCCTTGGCGCGACGGCGGTCCTCCAGCACGGAGGTCCACGCGTTGCGGCGGGCGGTGCGCTGACCGCTGCTCATCAGCAGCGACTCGACGGCACGCAGTGCGGTGGTGAAGGACGGAATCGCGGTGGCGCGGACCGGCGCGGCCTGCATGGGTGAGGTCCCCCCTCGGGATGGGTGTACGTGCTGTGAGTTCAGCGTCACTGATTGGTGTTACCAGGGCGTGACCGGCCGGTCAAACACCCATGAAGCCCCGGCGGGGAGCGGTGAAACGCCGACGCGGTCCCGACATGTGCCCTCATCTGCGAGGACGGTCAGGACCGCGTCAAATCGGCCGCTACTGGCGAGTAGCGTCTTGTGCGGGAATTCACACGCTTGTCTCGCCCTGGGGTGGGCGAGGGTGGTGACGATGCGTCAGACGGCCTGGGCCGCGATGCGCGCGTCCCGCTGCTCCATGGCCATCCGGTAGAGGCGCCCGGCGCGGTACGAGGAGCGCACCAGCGGGCCGGACATCACACCGGAGAAGCCGATCTGCTCGGCCTCCTGCTGCAGCTCCACGAACTCGTGGGGCTTCACCCAGCGCTCCACGGGGTGGTGGCGCACGGAGGGCCGCAGGTACTGCGTGATGGTGACCAGCTCGCAGCCCGCGTCGTGCAGCTGCTTGAGCGCGTCGCTGACCTCCTCGCGGGTCTCGCCCATGCCGAGGATCAGGTTCGACTTGGTGACGAGGCCGTAGTCGCGGGCCTCGGTGATGACCTTCAGGGAGCGCTCGTAGCGGAAGCCGGGGCGGATGCGCTTGAAGATGCGCGGGACCGTCTCGACGTTGTGCGCGAAGACCTCGGGGCGGGAGGAGAAGACCTCCGCGAGCTGCTCCGGGACGGCGTTGAAGTCGGGCGCGAGCAGCTCGACCTTCGTCCGGCCGTCCTCGCGGTCCGCCGTCTGCTGGTGGATCTGGCGGACCGTCTCGGCGTACAGCCAGGCGCCGCCGTCCTCCAGGTCGTCGCGGGCGACGCCGGTGATCGTGGCGTAGTTCAGGTCCATGGTGACCACGGACTCGCCGACCCGGCGGGGCTCGTCGCGGTCGAGCGCCTCGGGCTTGCCGGTGTCGATCTGGCAGAAGTCACAGCGCCGGGTGCACTGGTCGCCGCCGATGAGGAAGGTCGCCTCGCGGTCCTCCCAGCACTCGTAGATGTTGGGGCAGCCGGCTTCCTGGCAGACCGTGTGCAGGCCCTCGCTCTTCACGAGGTTCTGCATCTTGGTGTACTCGGGACCCATTTTCGCCCGGGTCTTGATCCACTCGGGCTTGCGCTCGATGGGGGTCTGGCTGTTGCGGACCTCCAGGCGCAGCATCTTGCGTCCGTCGGGTGCGACTGCGGACACGACCGGCTCCCTAGCGATTGATTCTTCGGCGCCCTCTAGGGTACGCCCGTTGATTTGAATGCCTGTGTGGGTGTTAGGCCCTGTCGTTTGGATCACGCCGCAGGCGCGGGGCTTGGCACGCACATCTGCCGCGTTGTCGTCGGTCGCCGATGCTCCGCATCGACTCCCTCCTCCGCCTTGCAGCTGCACGCGCCAAGCCCCGCTCACCGGCGTCGAACAGCACCGTCTCTTTGCTGTGGCCTGATCCAAACGACAGGCCCCAACCCCTCCACGCGCGGATCTATGCCGCCGGCGTCCTCTCGATCTCCCGCGGCTTCAGCTCCGCGTTCTCCAGTACGTCCCTCAGATGCCGCTCCACCACCGGCAGGACCTCCTCGATCGTCACGTCGCGGCCCAGTTCGTTCGCCAGGGACGCGACGCCCGCGTCGCGGATGCCGCAGGGGATGATCCGGTCGAACCACTTGTTGTCGGGGTTCACGTTGAGGGCGAAGCCGTGCATGGTGACGCCCTTGGCCACGCGGATGCCGATCGCGGCGATCTTGCGGTCCTCGCGGCGCTGGCCCGCGTTGGACGGGGCGTACTCCGGGCCGTTCAGGCGCGGGTCGAACTCCTCGTCGTGCAGACGCGGGTCGAAGTCCAGAGCCAGCCCGCCGAGCGCGGGGCGCTGCTCGACCGGGTCGCCCAGGACCCACACGCCGCTGCGGCCCTCGACCCGGGTGGTCTCCAGGCCGAACTCGGCGCAGGTCAGGATCAAAGCCTCTTCGAGGCGGCGTACGTGCGCCACGACGTCCACCGGGCGGGGGAGCTTCTGGATCGGGTAGCCCACCAGCTGGCCGGGGCCGTGCCAGGTGATCTTGCCGCCGCGGTCCACGTCGACGACCGGCGTGCCGTCCAGGGGCCGCTCGTTGTCCGCGGTGCGCCGGCCCGCCGTGTAGACCGGGGGGTGCTCCAGGAGCAGGACCGTGTCGGAGATCTCGTCGGCGAACCGCGCCGCGTGCACCCGGCGCTGCTCGTCCCAGGCCTCCTGGTACTCGACGGCCTCGTCACCGAACCCCATGCGGACGAACCGCAACCCACTCACGGCAAGCGCCTCCCTCGGACAGGTGTGTCAGACACGTATCGCGCCCAAGCCACTGTACGTCCGGCCCACACACGTCAGTCCCGGGGCCAATCCTCACACGATCGGATGAATGTCCGCGAAAATGTGTGATGGGGTGCTTACTCTCCGCTACATTCGCGCCGTCCAGCAAGCCAAAAGGCCTGCTCACACGCAATCCGGCACAGCAACGACACCGGAAGGCAGGAGACCGCACCGCACCATGACGGAACGACCCGCGCAGCGCACCCCCAACCGACAGCTCGCCGCGCTCATCGCAGAAGCGGGGTTCTCCAACGCGGGACTCGCCCGTCGCGTGGACCAGCTCGGTCTCGAACACGGGCTCGACTTGAGATACGACAAGACCTCCGTCACCCGGTGGCTGCGCGGCCAGCAGCCCCGCGGCACCACGCCCGCGCTCATCGCCGAGGTCTTCACCCGGCGTCTGGGGCGCCGCCTCACGGCCCAGGACCTCGGCCTGGACGCCTGTGCCCCGGTCTACGCGGGGCTGGAGTTCGCGGCCGCCCCCGAGGAGGCCGTCGACATCGTCAGCGGCCTGTGGCGCAAGGACTCCGGCAGCCACGCCGAGCTGCGCAAGATCGCCTTCACCCCGGCCGGGCTGGTCGTGCCGAGCCGGGACTGGCTGATCGGGCGGGCCGACGAGAAGGTCGCCCGGGGCGAGCCGCCCGCCGCCCGCATCCCGGCCCAGGGCCGCGTCCCCGTCCGCCTCCCGGCGGCGACCGAGCCGGGCGTGCCGGGCGTGCCGGGCGTGCCGTCCCTGCCCCGCCAGCGCGGCCAGGCCGAGCGCGGACCCGGCCAGAAGGTCACCGGCGGCGACATCGCCGCCCTGCGCTCGGTAGGCGAGCTCTTCCGCACCCTCGACGACGCCTACGGCGGCGGTCACGCCCGCCAGGCCCTGGTGCGCTATCTGGAGCACGAGTGCGAGCCGATGCTGCGCGGCACCTACGGCGAGCAGACCGGCCGCCGGCTGTTCGCCGCCGCCGCCGACCTCACCCGGCTCGCGGGCTGGACGTCGTACGACATCGCCGCGCACGGACTCGCCCAGCGCTACTTCGTGCAGGCGCTCCGGCTCGCCCAGGCGGCCGGGGACCGGACGTACGGGGCGTATGTGCTGGTCACCATGAGCCGGCAGGCCGTCTACCTCGGGCACGGGCGGGAGGCCGTGCAGCTCGCCCGGGTGGCACAGCAGGGCGTCGGCACCTCGGCCCCGCCCGTCGTGCAGACGCTGCTGCACGCCTCCGAGGCGCGCGGGCACGGAGTGCTCGGTGAGGTCCGGGCCTGCACCGCGGCCCTGGTCCGCGCCGAGCGCGCCCTGGAGACGGCCCGGCCCGGGGACGACGTACCGCACTGGGCGAAGTTCTTCGACGAGGCCCAGCTCGCCGACGAGTTCGGCCACTGCCACCGTGACCTGCAGCAGTTCCGCGCCGCCGCCCAGCACGCGGAACGCTCCCTGCAACTACGCGCCCCCTCCTACGCCCGCAGCCGCCTCTTCTGCCGCGTGGTCCTGGCCACCGCCCGCCTGGGCCTGGGCGAACTCGACCAGGCCTGCCAGCTGGGAGCGGAGGCCGCCGGCCAGGCCGCGGAGATGCGTTCGGTGCGGGCGGTGGAGTACGTGAGGGACTTCGAGCGAAGGCTGGAGCCATACAAGGACGCGGCCCCGGTGCGGACGTACCGCGACAAGGTAGCGGCCCTTCTTTAGGGGCGCGGGGCTGTGTCGATGTGCGGCTCCGCCGCGTGGGCGCGACAAGCCCCCACGCACCCGCACCCGACTAAGCACCTACGCAGCCCGGGGCACAGTAGGCAGCGGATCGGCCACATGCATCGACCGCCCCGCCCCCAAGTCCGCCAAGATCGCCGCAGAAGCCCGATGCCCGGAGTGCAAAGCCCCTTGCACCGTGCTGGTATCGCGGTGATCCCCGCACACATACAGCCCGGCGATCAACCGCACCGGCCGCCGCAGATCATGCGGCGGCCGCATCGCCGGCACGGCCTCCACCGTCCGGTGCACGGCCAACGTCTCCCACCGAGCCGTCGGCATCCCGTACAACCGCGCCAAGTGCATCCGCACCGCCGTGTCGACATCCCCCGGCGCCCGCCCCAGCACCGTCGAGGACACCAGGGCCCGCCCGGCCGGCGCCCGGGACGGATCGACATGACTCACCACCGCCGTATGCGCGACGGGCCCGCCGAGATCCGCGTCGAGCAGCAGCGACGCCCCCGTCTCCGGCGGCTCGTCGGTCGTGTGATGCACCACCGTCACCGGGTGGAACTCCGGCACCCGAAGCCCGGGCAGCAGTTCGGCGGCGGCCCGGGCATCGGTCGCCACCAGCACCGCCCGGCAGCGGATCTCGCCGTGCTCGGCGGTGGTCACCGAGGTCGTCGAGACGGAGGTGACGCGCACGCCGGTGTGCACGGTGCCCGGCGGCAGGGTGCGGGCCAGCAGCTCCGGCAGGGCCTCGGCGCCGCCCTCCGGCACACAGAGCCGGCCGCTCGCGAAGGCCCGCAGCGCCAGGTCCGCGCACCGGCTGGACGTGGTCAGGTCCGGGTCGCACAGCAGGGCGGCGAGCAGCGGACGCAGGAAGCCGTCGATCGTCCGGGCGGGCAGCCCGCGCGCGGCCAGGGCCTCACCGGCGGGCCGCTCCGGGCGGGCCAGCAGCCGTTCGGCCGGGGTGCTCGCCAGCCGGGTGAGCGCGGCACCCAGCCGGGCCTGGTCGACGGCCGTGCCGAGCGGGGCGCCGGACCGGCTCCGGGGTACGGAGACCTGCCGGCCCGGTACCGCCACCGGCCTCCTGGGCGGCCTGGGCGCGACCGGCGACCGGGGGGCGCTCGCCAGGGCGCGCACCGCATGGAGTGCGCCCCGTGCGCCCCCGGCGCCCGGCTGGACGCCCGCGCGATGGTGGCGGCCGTCGCCGTGCAGCAGGACCCCGGGCGCGAAGGGGCGCAGCACCAGCCCGTCCAGCCCGGGGGTCCGTTGTAGTTCGGGATACGCCGTGGACAGCAACTGGCCGATCCTGTCGAGCCGGAAGCCGTCGACCTTCTCCGTCGCCATGCGGCCGCCGACGCCGTGGGCGGCCTCCAGGACCATGGTCGTCACTCCTGCGCGGGTGAGCCGGTTCGCGGCCGAGAGTCCGGCGACCCCGGCCCCCACGACGACCACGTCCGCCTGGTACGCGGGCTCAAGCACGTGCCCCTCCTCGAGGTTGCGCGGGCGCTGGAGACGTCATGCCCTCAACAGGCCGCAGGGATACGCGAGTTCTGGTCGAGGGTAGGGCTGTGATCGGTCAAATGGGGTCGCGCATCAACAGGGCACGGTCGCACGGCGGTCGCATACGGATGCCTTGTGGGCATGAAGTGGTCGCAGGGGGCCAGGAGTCGACTCGAAGAGGCGACTCGAAGAGCCGGATCGGAACGGCCGGGACCCGTACCGGAGCCGTCACAGCGCCGCCCGGATCGCCCCCTCGATCTCCGGGAAGGCGAACCGGAAGCCCGACTCCAGCAGCCGCGTCGGCAGCACCCGGGCGCTGCCGAGCACGTCCCCGGCCATCTCGCCGAGCACACTCCGCAGGACGGGCGCGGGCACGGCGAACAGCGTGGGGCGGCGCAGCACGCGTCCCATCGCCGCGACGATCTCACGGTTCGTCAGGGGGTTCGGGGCGGTGAGGTTGAACGGCCCGGACAGACCGTCCGTCTCCAGGAGATGCCGGATCGCGGCGACCTCGTCGTGCAGCGCGATGAACGACCAGTACTGCCGCCCGTCGCCCATCCGCCCGCCCAGCCCCGCCTGGAACAGCGGGAACAGCCGCCCCCACGCACCGCCCTCGCGGGACACGACCAGTCCGGTCCGTGTGAACACCGTGCGCACACCGGCCTCCCGGGCCGGTGCCGCGGCACCCTCCCAGTCCACGCACAGCGAGGGCAGGAAGCCCTCACCCGCCGGAGCGCTCTCGTCGACGGCCCGGTCCCCGGTCTCGCCGTAGTAGCCCATGGCGCTGCCGTTCACGAGGACCCGCGGCCGGTCCTTCTCGTCCAGCGAGGCGACGGCCTCGGCGAGCGCCGCCGTGCCGTTCACCCGGCTGTCGCGGATCCGCTGCTTGTAGGCGTCCGTCCAGCGGCGGTCGCCGACCCCGGCCCCCGCCAGGTTCACCACCCCGTGGCACCCGGCGAGCCCTGCCGTGTCCACCCGCCCGCCCTCCGGGTCCCAGCGGACCTCGTCCGCCGCCCGGGGCTCATGGCGCACCAGGCGCACCACCTCGTGCCCGTCCGCGGTCAGGGACCGCACCAGAGCGCTGCCGATCAGACCGGAGGCGCCGGTCACCGCGATGCGTCGCATGGCTCAATCTTGCCGGTCGCGTACATAAAAGCCCCGTCGGGAACCGCCGTCGCCGACGTAACGTGACCGCCATGCCGACTCCGCACATACGCCCCGCGCGGCTCGACGACGGGGAAGCGCTCGGGCTGCTCGACCGCGCCGTCTGGTCGCATCAGCACGCCGTCCAGCCCCGCCCCGAGCCGCCGTACGAGCCCTTCTTCGCCGAGCAGTTCCTGCCGCGGGACTGTCTCGTCGCCGAGCTCGACGGAGCCGTGGCCGGCTTTCTGCGGCTGGGGACCGCGACGTCGCTCGCCTGCAACGCCCATGTGCGGATGATCCGAGGGCTCGCCGTCGCCGAGGAGGCGCGCGGGCACGGCGTCGCCCGGGCGCTGCTGCGGGCGGCGGCGGAGGAGGCGCGACGGCAGGGGGCGCGGCGCATCACCCTGCGCGTCCTCGCGCACAACACGGCGGCCCGCAAGCTCTACGAGTCCGAGGGATTCGTGGTGGAGGGGGTCCTGACGGAGGAGTTCTTCCTGGACGGCGCGTATGTCGACGACGTCTTCATGGGGCGCTCCCTGCCGACCGCCTGACCGGGCGTCATGACGTGGCGAGATCCCCCGTGTCCACCGGAGTCGTCGCGTCCGCCGCCCGGCGCGCGTCGGCGGCGACCTCGGCCGCCGTCAGGACGTAGCCGGTCTCGGCGTCCGAGGTGGAGCGGGCGAAGACCACGCCGTAGACCCGGCCGTCGGTGGTGAGGAGCGGGCCGCCGGAGTTGCCGGGGCGGACGGTGGAGCGGATCGAGTAGATCTCGCGGGTCACCGTCCCGTCGTTGTAGATGTTCTGGCCCGTCGCCCGCACACGGTTCGCGACCGTCGCCCCCTGGAGGTTGAGGTCGCCGTCCTGCGGATAGCCCGCGACGACCGCCGAGTCGCCGCGCTCCGCCGCGTCGTCGAACCGCAGCACCGGCGCCTTGAGCCCCGGCACGTACAGCACGGCCACGTCCTTCTGCGAGTCGAAGAGCACCACCCGCGCCTCGTACGTCCGCCCGACCCCGCCGATCTGCACGGTCGGCTCGTCGATGCCGGCCACCACATGGGCGTTGGTCATCACGTGCTCCCGCGAGTACACGAACCCGCTGCCCTCGCGGCCCTGGGTGCCCGCGACGCCCTCGACCTTCACTGTGCTCCGCTTGGCGGCGTCGGTGGCGGCCGCGGTGACGCTGTCACCGGAGGGCGCGGCGACCTCGGCGGTCGACTCGTTCTCGAACGGGTTGAAGACCTGCGGGAAGCCCGCCTGCGTCAGCGCGGACGTGGCCCCCGAGAACCAGTCCGGCGTGGTGTCCGGCATCGTCCGCTGCACGGCGTCGAGCAGCCGCGAGTCCCGGATCGCCGAGGTGACCAGCGGCGACGAGGACACCCCCAGGACGCTCGCGGCCACCCACGCCACGATCAGCACGGCGACGGCGTTGGCCACGGCCCCGCCGATCCCGTCCGCCACTCTGAGCGGCCCTCTGTCCAGCTCCCGCCGCAGCCGCAGCGCGAGGCGCCCCGCCAGCTCGTGACCCACCACCGCCGGGAGCAGCACCGTGAACACCGCTGTCAGCGTCGCCCCCGTCGTCCCCGGCGTCACCAGGTCCATCACCCACGGCAGGACCCACACGCCGATGACCGCGCCGCCCACGAAGCCCGCCAGTGACACACAGCCGGCCACCAGCCCGCGCCGGTACCCGGACGCCGCATAGGCCAGGACGACCAGCAACAGCAGGATGTCGAGCAGGTCCACGCACGCCGCCTTTCATTCGGAACCCCTTAGTACGTGGGGGGAGGGCCCGGTGATCAGTCACACGCGCGTGGATGATCAGAACCGGCCACGCGTCCGTGCACCAGGAAAAACGTCGCGGACCGTGACGATGGTTCCACCGGGTGGCACATCACACATCGCGGACGGACCGGATCGGGTCGACAGTGAGCACATGCGTGTCTTCCGAAGACGGCAGGGTGCGCGCAGGCACCGCGCCGCCAGGACACCCGGCATAGCCGGCCTGCCGCGGGCCGCCCGGGTGGGCCTCGGCTGCCTGCCGGGCCTCTCCGCCGCCGTGGCACTGGTGCTGTGCGCCTACGGCGTCGAGAACGCCGCCGACAGGGCCCCCGAGCCGGCCGCGGCCCGCCCCACCGCCAAGCCCCACACCGCCCCCCGGCCGGACATCGTGCCCCGGGCGCACTGGCTGGGCGACGCCGCCCGCAAGCAGCCGCGCCCCCGCTACGACGACCGGGTCGGCGCCGTGTTCGTCCACCACACCGACACGCCCAACGGCTACGACTGCGCCGACGCGCCCCGCATCATCCGGGACGTGTACACCGGCCAGACCGGCACCCGCGACTGGGACGACATCGGCTACAACTTCGTCGTCGACCGCTGCGGCACCATCTACGAGGGCCGCGCCGGCGGCGTCGAGCGGGCCGTCACCGGCGCCCACACCCAGGGCTTCAACCACGGCACCACGGGCATCGCCGCCCTCGGCACCTTCACCGAGGGCATGCCCGTGCCGCAGGCCATGATCCACTCCATCGCCGCGCTGTCCGCCTGGAAACTGGGCCTGTCCGGCACCGACCCGCGGGCGAGCGTCCGCCTGGTCTCCAGCAACGGCCTGAGCCGCTACGCGGCCGGCACCACCGCGAAACTGCCCGCCCTCGCGGGCCACAACGACGGCTACATGACCAGCTGCCCCGGCGCCGCCCTGCACGCCCGCCTGCCGGAGATCAGAGAGCTGGCGGCCCGACTGCAGCACCGGCCCGAGGACCCACAGCAAGGCCACAGCCGGCGCGCAGTGTCCTCAGATCCCGGCCCCCTACGGTCGCCCACACAGGCAGCCGACCGGAGGTGGGGACCATGAACGACGGGCATACGAAGAACCCGCACACCTGGATCACGGCCACGCGCGGCCCCTGGGCGGTGCTCTGCGCGGTCGCGACCGTCGTCCTGGGCCCGGCGGCGGCCACCGCGTCCGCCCTCGACCAGGCCAACGCGGCCCCGCTGTACCACGCGGTGAAGAGCGACACCCGGACCCTGGCGGTCAGCCCCTGAAGCGCTCCCACAGCCGGGGATAGCGCTCGGCGAGGAGCCGCTCGTTCTCGAAGTCGAGCGACGTGCCCTCCGGCTCCGGGGGCGCCGGCGGGATCTCCAGATCCGGGGCGACCACGCCGGTGAGCTGCTCGTAGGCCTCGTCCGCCGCGTAGCCGAGTTCCTCGCCGTCGCCGTCGATCTCCTCGTCGAACTCGCCCAGCAGCTCGGCGAGCGAGTCCGGCTCGTGCACGGCGCCCTCGAAGACATGGCGGCCCTGGCCGATCAGCCAGCACCGGAAGAAGTCGAACGCGTCGTCGCTCGCCCCGTCCAGCAGCACCCAGGCGGCGCCCCACAGGTCCCACCGGTAGGCGCGGTTGTAGCGCGACTCGAAGTGACGGGCGAAGTCCAGGACCGAGTCCGGGTCCAGCTGCGAGAGCCGCTCCACGAGCAGGTCGGCCTGTTCCTCCGGGTCGCCTTCGGCGGCCTCGCGAGAGTCGTCCACCAGCTCCCAGAACTCCGTCTCGTCCATCACGGGTCAAGCATCGGCCCTGGGGCACACGGGCGCACCCGGAGTGCGCGGGATCGTTATGCGCCGTCCGCGCGGTGGTACAGCCCGGCCAGCCTCAGCGCGTCCCCCGCGAACCGCTCGCGCAGGCCCTCCGGCGCCAGCACCTCCACCTCCGCGCCGAGCGCCGTCAGCTGGGTGTGGGCGACCTCCTCGGACTCCACCGGCAGAGCCACCGTCACCCATCCGTCGGCGTCCGGCTCGTCCGCGTCCGCCAGGGCCTCCCTCGCGGACAGCGAGTCGAGGGCGTACGGCAGCGCGCGCACACCGGCGGGGGACAGCCGCACCACCACCCGCGCCCGCAGGATGGACCGGGCGAACTGCTCCGCCCGCTCCTCCCAGAAGGCGGGCAGCTCGAACTCGGGCTCCCGTTCGAAGCGCTCCTCGCCCGGGTCCACCGCCGTGAACCGGTCGATCCGGTACACCCGGAAGGACCCGCCCCCGGCCACCCGCGCGCACAGGTACCAGACGCCCGCCTTCAGCACGAGCCCGTACGGCTCCAGCTCCCGGACGACCTCGTCCTCCCCGCGCCGGTAGCGGGCGACGACCCGTCGGTCGTCCCACACGGCGTCGGCGACGGCCGGCAGCAGCGCCGGAGTCCTCGGCTCCTTGAACCAGTTCGGCGCGTCCAGATGGAAGCGCTGCGCCGCCGTCTTCGAGGCGTCCCGCAGGGACGGCAGCAGTGCCGCCGACACCTTCAGCTGCGCGGCCGAGGCGGCGTCCTCCAGGCCCATCTCGCGCAGCGCCCCCGGCACCCCGGACAGGAACAGTGCCTCCGCCTCACCGCGGTGCAGTCCGGTCAGCCGCGTCCGGTACCCGCCGACCAGCCGGTACCCGCCGGCCCGGCCCCGGTCCGCGTACACCGGAACGCCCGCCTCCGACAGCGCCTGGGCGTCCCGGGTCACCGTCCGCTCCGACACCTCCAGCTCACGGGCGAGCTCGGCGGCCGTCATGGCGGGCCGGGACTGGAGCAGCAGCACCATCTTGATGAGCCGGGCAGCACGCATGGGCACATCATGCAGCAGGCCCCCGCCGAAGCGAGGGCCTGCCGATCACCGGTCCGTGCTCACAGACCGTACTTCTCGCGCGCTTCCTTCACGGCCGTCGCCTTGACCTCGCCGCGCTTGGCGAGCTGGGCCAGGGCCGCGACGACGATGGACTCGGCGTCCACGCCGAAGTGGCGGCGGGCCGCCTCACGGGTGTCCGAGAGGCCGAAGCCGTCGGCGCCCAGCGAGGACCAGTCCTGCTCGACCCACTGCGCGATCTGGTCCGGGACCTGGCGCATGTAGTCGGAGACCGCCAGCACCGGGCCCTCGGCGCCCTGGAGCGCCTGCCGGACGAACGGCACCCGCTCCTCGCCGCGCAGCAGCGCCTCGTCCGCCTCCAGCGCGTCCCGGCGCAGCTCGCCCCAGGACGTCGCCGACCACACGTCGGCCGCCACGCCCCACTCCTCGGCGAGCAGCTGCTGCGCCTTGAGCGCCCAGTGGATCGCCGTACCGGAGCCGAGCAGCTGGATCCGCGGGGCGTTGGCCGGAGGCGTGATGCCCGCCGACTCCGCCGTGTTGAAGCGGTACAGGCCCTTGACGATGCCCTCGTCGACCCCGTCCACGGACGGCTTCGCCGGCTGCGGCATCGGCTCGTTGTAGACCGTCAGGTAGTAGAAGACGTTCTGGTCCTCGCCCGGGGCCGCCTCGCCGTACATCCGGCGCAGACCGTCCTTGACGATGGCCGCGACCTCGTAGGCGAACGCCGGGTCGTACGACAGGGCCGCCGGGTTGGTCGCCGCGATGACGGGGGAGTGGCCGTCGGCGTGCTGGAGGCCCTCACCGGTCAGGGTGGTGCGGCCGGCCGTGGCACCGACGAGGAAGCCGCGGCCGAGCTGGTCGCCGAGCTGCCACATCTGGTCGGCCGTGCGCTGCCAGCCGAACATCGAGTAGAAGATGTAGAACGGGATCATCGCCTCGCCGTGCGTCGCGTACGACGTCGAAGCGGCGATGAAGTCGGCCATCGAACCGGCCTCGGTGATCCCCTCGTTGAGGATCTGGCCGTTCTTGGCCTCCTTGTAGTACATCAGCTGGTCACGGTCGACCGGCTCGTACGTCTGGCCCTTGGGCGAGTAGATGCCGAGCGACGGGAACAGCGACTCCATGCCGAAGGTGCGCGCCTCGTCCGGGACGATCGGCACCCAGCGCTTGCCCGACTCCTTGTCGCGGACCAGGTCCTTGACCAGGCGGACGAACGCCATCGTCGTCGCCACGTTCTGCGAGCCGGAGCCCTTGTCGAAGGACGCGAACGCCTTCTCCGCCGGGGCGGGCAGCGGGGCGACCGGGTGCACACGACGGGCCGGGGCCGGACCGCCGAGAGCGGCACGGCGCTCCTGGAGGTAGCGGACCTCGGGGGAGTCGGCGCCCGGGTGGCCGTAGGGCACCACACCGTCCACGAAGTCGCCGTCCTTGATCGGCAGCTCCAGCAGATCGCGCATGTTCTTGAACTCGTCCACCGTCAGCTTCTTCATCTGGTGGTTGGCGTTCTTCGACGCGAAGCCCTCGCCGAGGGTGTGGCCCTTGACCGTCTGGGCCAGGATCACGGTCGGCGCGCCCTTGTGCTCGACGGCCGCACGGTAGGCGGCGTACACCTTGCGCGCCTCGTGACCACCGCGGGAGAGGTGGAAACACTCGAGGATCTTGTCGTCGCTCAGCAGCTTCGCCAGCTCCACGAGCGCCGGGTCCCCGCCGAAGAAGTCCTGGCGGATGTAGGCGGCGTCGCGCGTCTGGTACGTCTGGATCTGCGCGTCCGGTACCTGACGCAGGCGGCGTACGAGCGCGCCCGTGGTGTCGAGCTGGAACAGCTCGTCCCAGGCCGTGCCCCACAGCGTCTTGATCACGTTCCAGCCGGCGCCGCGGAACTGGGCCTCCAGCTCCTGCACGATCTTGAAGTTGGCGCGGACCGGGCCGTCGAGGCGCTGCAGGTTGCAGTTGATGACGAACGTGAGGTTGTCCAGCTCCTCACGGGCGGCGAGCGCGAGGGCCGCCGTCGACTCGGGCTCGTCCATCTCGCCGTCGCCGAGGAACGCCCACACGTGCGAACCGGCGGTGTCCTTGATGCCGCGGTTGGCGAGGTAGCGGTTGAAGCGCGCCTGGTAGATGGCCGACAGCGGGCCGAGGCCCATGGAGACCGTCGGGAACTCCCACAGCCAGGGCAGCCGGCGCGGGTGCGGGTAGGACGGCAGGCCGTCGCCGCCCGCCTCGCGGCGGAAGTTGTCGAGCTGGCTCTCGTTCAGCCGGCCGTCGAGGAAGGCACGGGCGTAGATGCCGGGGGAGGCGTGGCCCTGGATGTAGAGCTGGTCGCCGGAGCCGTCGGCCTCTTTGCCCTTGAAGAAGTGGTTGAAGCCGGTCTCGTAGAGCCAGGCGGCCGAGGCGAAGGTGGCGATGTGGCCGCCGACGCCGTACTTGCTGCCCCGGGTCACCATCGCGGCCGCGTTCCAGCGGTTCCACGCGGTGATCCGCTGCTCCATCGCCTCGTCACCGGGCACGCCGGGCTCGGCGGCGGTGGGGATGGAGTTGACGTAGTCGGTCTCGAGGAGCTTCGGCAGCGCCAGGCCGGCGCCCTCGGCGCGCTCCAGCGTGCGCCGCATGAGGTATGCGGCACGATGCGGTCCGGCCGCCTCGGTCACCGCGTCCAGGGAGGCCTGCCATTCGGCGGTCTCCTCCGGGTCCCGGTCCGGGAGCTGGTCGAGCTCGCTCGGCTGGATGGCTTTGGGGTCGGTCATGTCGCCGCCTTCCTCAGTCGAAGGGGGTTCCCTCATCGGTAAGGGTTCGGGGGTGCCCTTTGTCTTTGGCAGGACAGGGCTGGGGCTTGGGTGCTGTAACACCGTGCGGCTCCGCCGCGTGAGCCCGTCGGTGACTGTAACCCTCTGATCGATGATCGATCAAAGGGTTGAGGCGTAAAACCTCTTGATCACGAGAAAGTAGGCACGCGGTGCCTCCGACGGTGGCACGCGGTGACGGGATTTATGGGGGTTTTCGCAGGTGAGAGGCGTATGAGCGGAGATGTGCTCGAGTGTCACGCCCTGGGCGCGCAGCCCAGGACGTGGGCCTTCACCAGTTCGGCGATCCGGGGGTCGCGGCGCTTGAAGGCGGCGACCAGCTCCTCGTGCTCCTCCGCGTACGACTGCTGCTGGGTGCCCAGCCAGCGGATCGACAGGGCCGTGAACACCTCGATGCCGAGGCCTTCCCAGGTGTGCAGCAGGACGGAGTTGCCCGCCGCGCGGACCAGTTCGCGGTGGAAGCCGACGGTGTGGCGGACCTGGGCCGTGCCGTCCGACCTGCGGTCGGCCTCGTACAGGGCGCTGACGTGCGGTTCCAGCGCCGAGCAGTTCTCCGCGAGGCCCTGGGCGGCCAGCTCCGCCGCGATGGCCTCCAGACCGGCCCGGACCGGGTAGCTCTCCTCCAGGTCGGCGGCGGTCAGGTTCCGTACGCGGACGCCCTTGTTCGGAGCGGACTCGATCAGGCGCAGGGACTCCAACTCGCGCAGGGCCTCGCGGACCGGGGTCTGGCTGACCTCCAGCTCCGTGGCGATCCGGCGCTCGACGATCCGCTCGCCCGGCTGCCAGCGTCCGCTGATGATCCCCTCCAGGATGTGCTCGCGGATCTGCTCGCGCAGCGAGTGGATGACGGGCGCGGTCATGTGAGCTCCTTAACGGGGTTTGACGTTTAGACAATAAGGCCGGGTCGCTCCGTGGGTGGGATGGGTGGGGGTGTCTTGGTGCAGGTGAGACGAGACTTACATGGGGGGTGTGAGCTGTCGTTCGGCTGCGGCGCCGTCGTGGCTGGTCGCGCCCACGCGGCGGAGCCGCACATCGATACAGCCCCGCGCCCCTGAAAGACAAAGCCGATGCCCCCGCCCGGAGTTGTCCGGACGGGGGCACCGTGGTGCTGCGACAGGCGTCAGAGGCCGAGCTCGACCTCGAACTCGCCCGCCTCCAGGATGGCCTTGACCGCCGTCAGGTAGCGGGCCGCGTCGGCGCCGTCCACCAGGCGGTGGTCGTAGGACAGGGTCAGGTACGTCATGTCGCGGACGCCGATGACCGTGCCCTCCTCCGTCTCGATGACGGCGGGGCGCTTGACCGTGGCGCCGATGCCGAGGATCGCGACCTGGCCGGGCGGCACGATGATCGTGTCGAAGAGCGCGCCGCGCGAACCGGTGTTGCTGATGGTGAAGGTCGCGCCGGACAGCTCGTCCGGGGTGATCTTGTTGGCGCGGACCTTGCCCGCCAGCTCCGCCGTGGCCTTGGCGATACCGGCGAGGTTGAGGTCACCGGCGTTCTTGATGACCGGGGTCATCAGGCCCTTCTCGGAGTCCACCGCGATACCGACGTTCTCGGTGTCGAAGTAGGTGATGGTCCCCTCGGCCTCGTTGATCTTGGCGTTGATCGGCGCGTGCGCCTTCAGCGCCTGGGCCGCGGCCTTGACGAAGAACGGCATCGGAGACAGCTTCACGCCCTCACGGGCCGCGAAGGAGTCCTTGGCCCGGGCGCGCAGCTTCATCAGACGCGTGACGTCGACCTCGACGACCGAGGACAGCTGGGCCTGCTCCTGCAGGGCCTTGACCATGTTGTCGCCGATGACCTTGCGGATCCGCGGCATCTTGATGGTCTGGCCGCGCAGCGGCGAGGTCTCCAGGACCGGGGCCTTCTTGGCAGCCGGAGCGGCGGCCGCGGCCGGAGCCGGGGCAGCGGCGGCGGCCTTCGCGGCCTCGGCGGCGGCGATGACGTCCTGCTTGCGGATACGGCCGCCGACCCCGGTGCCCTTGACGGTGGAGAGGTCGACGCCGTTCTCGGCGGCGAGCTTGCGCACCAGCGGGGTGACGTAGGCGCCGTCGTCGGCCGGCTGGGCTGCGGCCGGAGCGGCCGGGGCCTGGGCCGGAGCTGGGGCGGGCGCCGGAGCGGCCGGAGCCGGCTCGGGAGCCGGGGTCTCCTGCTGCTGCGGGGCCGGGGCCGACGGAGCCTGCGGGGCCGGGGCGGCCGGCTGGGGCGCCGGGGCGGGCTCGGCCGGGGCGGCCGGGGCCTCCTGCGCCGGAGCGGCGGCCGGAGCCGCACCCGCGACGCCGATGACGGCGAGCTTGGCGCCGACCTCGGCGGTCTCGTCCTCGCCGACCACGATCTCCAGCAGCGTGCCCGCGGTGGGCGCCGGGATCTCGGTGTCGACCTTGTCGGTGGAGACCTCGAGCAGCGGCTCGTCGGCCTCGACGCTGTCACCGACCGACTTCAGCCAGCGGGTGACGGTGCCCTCGGTGACGGACTCGCCGAGCGCGGGCAGGACGACGTCCGTGCCCTCGGCGGAGCCGCCGCCGGCGGCGGCGTCGGTGGTGGGAGCGGGCGCCGGGGCGGCCTGCTCGGTGGACGGGGCGGCCGCGGCAGGCTCCGGAGCGGGCTCGGGAGCCTGCTCGGCGGCCGGGGCCGGGGCGGCGGCGGGGGCACCGCTGCCGTCGTCGATGAGGGCCAGCTCGGCGCCGACCTCGACCGTCTCGTCCTCGGCGACCTTGATGGAGGCCAGGACGCCGGCTGCGGGGGAGGGGATCTCGGTGTCGACCTTGTCGGTCGAGACCTCGAGCAGCGGCTCGTCGGCCTCGACGCGCTCACCCTCGGCCTTCAGCCAGCGGGTGACAGTGCCCTCGGTGACGCTCTCGCCGAGCGCCGGAAGGGTTACGGAAACCGCCATGGTTTCGGTTGCTCCTTACGGAAAGTGCGGAAGTCTGTGTCGTCGCTTCTCGACCGAGGGGGTCAGTCGTGCGAGTGGAGGGGCTTGCCGGCCAGGGCCAGGTGGGCCTCGCCGAGCGCCTCGTTCTGCGTCGGGTGGGCGTGGACGAGCTGCGCGACCTCGGCGGGCAGCGCCTCCCAGTTGTAGATCAGCTGGGCTTCGCCGACCTGCTCGCCCATGCGGTCGCCGACCATGTGGACGCCGACCACGGCACCGTCCTTGACCTGGACGAGCTTGATCTCGCCCGTGGTGTTCAGGATCTTGCTCTTGCCGTTGCCCGCGAGGTTGTACTTCAGAGCGACGACCTTGTCCGCGCCGTAGATCTCCTTGGCCTTGGCCTCGGTGATACCGACGGAGGCGACCTCCGGGTGGCAGTACGTCACCCGCGGGACACCGTCGTAGTCGATCGGAACGGTCTTCAGACCGGCCAGACGCTCCGCCACCAGGATGCCCTCGGCGAAGCCGACGTGCGCGAGCTGGAGAGTCGGGACCAGGTCACCGACGGCGGAGATGGTCGGGACGTTGGTGCGCATGTACTCGTCGACCAGCACGTAGCCGCGGTCCATGGCGACGCCCTGCTCCTCGTAGCCGAGGCCGGCGGAGACCGGGCCGCGGCCGACGGCGACCAGCAGGACCTCGGCCTCGAACTCCTTGCCGTCGGCGAGGGTGACCTTGACACCGTCCTGGGTGTACTCGGTCTTCTCGAAGAACGTGCCCAGGTTGAACTTGATGCCGCGCTTGCGGAAGGCGCGCTCCAGCAGCTTGGAGGAGTTCTCGTCCTCGACCGGGACGAGGTGCTTCAGGCCCTCGATCACGGTGACGTCCGTACCGAAGGACTTCCAGGCGGAGGCGAACTCGACGCCGATGACACCGCCGCCGAGGACGATGGCCGACTTCGGCACACGGTCCAGGACGAGGGCGTGGTCGGAGGAGATGATCCGGTTGCCGTCGATCTCCAGGCCGGGCAGCGACTTCGGCACGGAGCCGGTCGCGAGGAGGATGTGGCGGCCCTGGACGCGCTGGCCGTTCACATCGACGGAGGTGGGGGAGGAGAGCTTGCCCTCGCCCTCGATGTACGTCACCTTGCGGGAGGCGACGAGGCCCTGCAGACCCTTGTACAGGCCGGAGATCACGCCGTCCTTGTACTTGTGGACGCCGGCGATGTCGATGCCCTCGAAGCTGGCCTTCACACCGAACTGCTCGCTCTCGCGGGCCTGGTCGGCGATCTCGCCCGCGTGCAGCAGGGCTTTGGTGGGGATGCATCCCCGGTGCAGGCAGGTGCCGCCGACCTTGTCCTTCTCGATCAGGGCGACGTCCAGGCCCAGCTGCGCTCCGCGCAGGGCCGCGGCGTAACCACCGCTGCCACCGCCGAGGATCACTAGGTCGAAAACGGTGCTGGCGTCGTTCGCCACGTCACGTCCTCCATGCATGTGCGCCGTACGCCGGTCTTCACTGACCGGCAGGCGGCTGGTGTCCGGCCGCTCGTTCTTCGGCCCTTCGGTGGGGCCCTGTCCTGCCGAGCCCCATCTTCGCACTTGTCGGCACACAAAGAGACGCCGGGCTGCTGTGTGAGACGCCCCACGTTCAGATGAGAGCGCGCCCTCAGGGGCGCGGGGAACTGCGCGAACAGCCCCCACGCCCCCGTACTCGCCTCACAACGTACGAGACCGAGCTCTCAGGCGAAGGTCAGCCCAGATCCCCGGCGGCCGTCAGCTCCGCCAGCCGCACCAGCGTCCGCACAGCCGACCCCGTGCCACCCTTCGGCGTGTACCCGAAGGGCCCGCCCTCGTTGAACGCCGGCCCCGCGATGTCGAGGTGCGCCCAGGTGATCCCCTCGCCCACGAACTCGCGCAGGAACAGACCGGCGACCAGCCCGCCGCCCATCCGCTCGCCCATGTTCGCGATGTCGGCCGTGGGGGAGTCCATCCCCTTGCGCAGGTGCTCCGGCAGCGGCATCGGCCACGCCGGCTCCCCGACCTCCTCGGCGGCCTCGTGCACCGCGGAGCGGAACGCGTCGTCGTTGCCCATGACCGCGAACGTCCGGTTGCCCAGCGCCAGCACCATCGCCCCGGTCAGCGTCGCGACGTCGACGATCGCGTCCGGCTTCTCCTGGGAGGCCGCCCAGAGGGCGTCGGCCAGCACCAGCCGGCCCTCGGCGTCGGTGTTGAGCACCTCCACCGTCTTGCCGCTGTACATCCGCAGCACGTCACCGGGACGGGTCGCGGAACCGGACGGCATGTTCTCGGCCAGGGCCAGCCAGCCCGTGACGTTGACCTCCAGGCCGAGACGCGCGGCGGCGACGACCGCGGCGAACACGGTGGCCGCGCCGCTCATGTCGCACTTCATCGTCTCGTTGTGACCGGCCGGCTTCAGCGAGATGCCGCCCGAGTCGTAGGTGATGCCCTTGCCGACGAAGGCGAGGTGCTTCTTCGCCTTCGAGGAGGTGTACGACAGCTTCACCAGGCGCGGTCCGGCCGCCGAGCCGGCCCCGACGCCGAGGATGCCGCCGTAGCCGCCCTTCTCCAGGGCCTTCACGTCGAGCACCTGCACCTTGATGCCGTGCTCCTTGGCCGCGGTCTGCGCGACGGCGGCGAACGCCTCGGGGTTCAGGTCGTTCGGCGGGGTGTTGATCAGGTCGCGGGCGCGGTTGAGCTCCTCGGACACGGCGGCGGCACGCTCGATCGCCGCCTTGTACGCCTTGTCGCGGGGCTTGCCGCCCAGCAGGGTGACCTCGGCGAGGGGAGCCTTGCCGTTCTTCGCCTTGGGGTCCTTGCCGTTCTCCTTGTAGGCGTCGAACGAGTACGCGCCGAGCAGCGCGCCCTCGCCGATCGCGCCGGCGTCGGCGGCGTCCGTCAGGGGCAGCGCGAACGCGGCCTTCTTGGTGCCGGACAGGGCGCGGGCGGCGACGCCGGCGGCCTTGCGCAGGGCCTCGGTGTCGTAGTCGGCGTCCTTCTCGGGCACCGCACCCAGGCCCACCGCCAGTACGAGCGGTGCCTTGAAGCCGGACGGCGCCGGCAGCTTCGTCATCTCGCCCTCGGCACC
Organism: Streptomyces sp. NPDC057099; assembly: GCF_042671245.1. Taxonomy (NCBI): domain Bacteria; kingdom Bacillati; phylum Actinomycetota; class Actinomycetes; order Kitasatosporales; family Streptomycetaceae; genus Streptomyces; species Streptomyces sp. NPDC057099. Next base: position 4,809 of record NZ_JBHUTX010000073.1, on the reverse strand, counting down.
GGAGGCGCCGAGAGTCTCCAGGACGCCGGCGAGCTTGCCGTCGTACGCCTTGTCCACGGCCTCGGCGCCCGGTGCGACGACCGGCCCCTTGGCACCCTTGGCGACACCGATCACGATCGCGTCGGCCCGCAGACCGGGCGCCGCGGCGGTGCTGAGAGTGAGAGCAGTCACGGTGGTGAAATCTCGCTTCCGATGTGAAGTTGCGATGGTCGAACGGTGTGGGTCGACCGGGCCCGAGCCGACCCTATTCCGACTCAGGGTCTGGCGATCACGGGGCCTTCCCCGGTACGGCGAACACTCGACGACGAGACTACGCGCGTGGCCGCCTCCGCTCATTACTGCGGGTGTTCACCTGTGGGTCGCGAAGTAGCCATTTCTTGATCCCTCAAGGCGGTGAACTCGGTCACACTCGCTCGGATCCGGCAAGAGTCTTGCTCGCCGCTTTGCATGATTTTCACTGATCCTCCTCTGTTCGGCCTTTGTTCGACCGCAAGGGGATCTCTGGGATCTTCTTGGGGGAGGAACCATGGCGCAGCGTGCGCGCAGGTGGAGAAACACGGCCGCGGTGATGGCGGCGGCAGGCATGATCACGGCCGGGGCGACGGCGCCCGTGGCGGTGGCAGCGGAAGAGCCGCGCATCGATCTCAAGGTGCTGGTGGTGGACAACGGCGACAGCCCCGTCAAGGCCGTCACCGCCCAGCTCAGAAGCACGGGCGTCCCGTACACCACCGTCGACCTGAACGACTCCGGCCGCCCGAAGATCACCGAGTCGTTCCTGAGCGACACGGTCAACGGCAGGCCCCGCGCCAAGTACCAGGGCGTCGTCCTGCCGAACGAGGCCCCGTTCGGCGCGGGCTCCGCCGAGCAGACCGCCCTGGAGACGTACGAGCGGACGTACGGAATCCCGCAGGTCGACGCCTACACCTGGGCCCACCCGGGAGTCGGCCTCGACTACACCAGCGAGGGCGGCTGGGCGGGCACCCTCGACGGACGCGAGGCATCCGTCACCGCGGCCGGGAAGGCGGGCCGGTTCGGCTACCTGGAGGGCGCGTTCCGGTTCGAGGACAACGCGCCGGGCGTGCAGGAGAGTTACGGCTATGCCGCCCGGCCCCGCGCCGGCTTCACCAGCTACGTCGACATCCCCGTGCCCGGCGGCACCGGTCGCGGCAGCCTCGTCGGCGAGTACGCCCACGACGGCCGTCGCGAACTCGTCGTGACCTTCGCGTACAACGACAACCAGCAGCAGTTCCGGCTGCTGGCCCGGGGCATCGTCGAGTGGCTCACCCAGGGCGTGCACCTGGGGCAGACCCGAAACTCCTTCGCGGTGCACGTCGACGACGTGTTCGCCCCGGACAGCCGCTGGGACACCGAACGCAACTGCACCCCGGGCGACTTCGACTGCGCGGGCGGCGACGGCGAGGGCACCACGCCGATCCGTATGACCGCGGACGACGCCGCCTACGCAGCCCAGTGGCAGCGCGAGCACGGCTTCACCATGGACATGGTCTACAACGCCGGCTCCGGCGAGGAGTGGAAGACCGAACACGGCGGCACCGACGCCCTCACCGACCGGCTGCTCGCCGACAAGGCGCGGTACCGCTGGGTCAACCACACCTACACGCACCCGTTCCTGGGCTGCGTCCAGGACACCTCCAGCGTGCCGTGGAGCTGCGCGAAGAACGCGGACGGCTCGGTGAAGTACATGAGCCGTGCCGAGATCGCCGCGCAGATCCGCGACAACCACAACTGGGCCGTGAGCAAGGGCCTCCCGGTCGATCGCTCCGAACTGGTCACCGGTGAGCACTCGGGCCTGAAGACGCTGCCCCAGCAGCCCGCCGACAACCCCAACCTGTCCGGCGCCCTCGCCGACACCGGCGTCAAGTGGATCGCCTCGGACAACTCCCGCGAGCCCGAGCAGCGGGCGATCGGCAGCGCGCTGACCGTCCCGCGCCACCCGATGAACGTGTACTACAACGTGGGCACGGCGGCCGAGATGGCCGACGAGTACAACTGGATCTACACCTCGCGCGGCGACGGCGGCAGCGGCGTCTGCGAGGACAACCCCACCTCGACCTGTCTGGACGAGCCGCTCGACACCACCACCGGCTACGCCGAGCACATCGTCCCGCAGGAGGCGCGCACCGCCCTGGGCCACGCCCTCGCGGGCGACCCCAGACCGCACTACGCGCACCAGTCCAACCTGGCCGAGGACCGGCTGCTCTACCCGGTCATGGAGAAGGTGCTGGCCGATTATCGATCCCTGTTCGCCGACAGCACCCCGCTGGAGAACCCCCGGCACAGCGCCATCGGCACCGAGGTCCAGCGCCGCGCCGCCTGGCAGACCGCCCTGTCGAACGGCCGCGTGACGGCGTACCGCATCGGTACCACCGTCACCGTCACCGCCCCGTCCGGCACCCAGATCCCGGTGACCGCCCCGGAGGGCACCAAGAAACAACTCCTCCTGGGCACCACGGCCTTCGGCACCCCATACGCAGGAGCCCGCTCGACCTGGACGACCCCGGCAGCGCTCCAGTCGGCTCTCACTTTGAAGCTGCCGTAGGGCTGCGTACCTCAGGGGCGCGGGGCTGTATCTGACATGCGGCTCCGCCGCGGGGCGCGACCAGCCCGAACGAAGCCGCACTCGGCATCCGGGCAGCAGTTCCCCGCACAACATCCGCAACACAGGGGGAAACACCGCATGAGGCGAACAGGCCGCCACGTCACCATGCTCACAGAAGGCACCTACCCACACGTCCACGGCGGCGTCAGCACCTGGTGCGACCAACTCGTCAAGGGCATGCCGGAGGTCGACTTCCACATCGTCTCCCTCACCGGCAACGGCCGCGAACCCGTCACCTGGGACCTCCCGCCCAACGTCTACGCCCACACCTCGGTCCCCACCTGGGGCCCCCGCCCCGGCCGCGCGAGGCCCCTCTACGGCAAGGCCCGCCGCCGCTTCACCGACACCTACGAGCGTTTCCTGCTCTCCTTCCTCGACCCCGGCTCGCCCACCGACTTCGGCACGTCCCTGAACGAGCTGGCCGAACTCGCCCGGGACGGCCGCCTGTCGGCGGCCCTGCGCACCGAGTCCGCGCTGAAGTCCCTGATGTGGATCTGGACCATGCCGCATCTGCCGACCGCCGCCGCACGCCCCACGGTCCATGACGCCCTCACCGCGACCGACCTCCTGGAACACGCCCTCAGGCCCCTGGGCGTCCGCATCCCCGAGGACTCCGTCGCCCACGCCGTCAGCAGCGGCCTCGCGACCCTGCCCGCGCTCGCCGCCCGCCACCTGGACGGCGTACCGTTTCTGCTCACCGAGCACGGCATCTACCTGCGCGAGCGCTACCTCGGCTACCGCAACGACGCCCAGCGCTGGCCCGTGAAGGCCTTCATGCTCGGCTTCTACCGCGAGCTGAACTCCTACGGCTACCGCGCCGCCGATCTGATCACGCCGTGCAACCAGTACAACCGCCGCTGGGAGGAGCGCGGCGGCGCCGACGCCGGCAAGATCCGCACGGTCTACAACGGCGTCGACCCGGCCGCGTTCCCGCACGCAGGCCCCGAGCCCGAGGTCCCCACCCTCTCCTGGTGCGGCCGGATCGACCCCATCAAGGACCTGGAGACCCTGATCCGCGCCTACGCGATGGTGCGCGCCGAGATGCCCGCGACCCGGCTCAGGCTCTTCGGCCCGGTCCCGCCCGGCGGCGAGGCGTATCAGACCCGGCTGGAGAAGCTCGCCGCCGAACTGGGCGTCACCGACGGCCTGAGCTTCGAGGGCCGGATCACCGAGGTGTGGCGGGCCTACGCGGCCGGGCACGTCGTCATGCTGTCGTCGATCTCCGAGGGCTTCCCGTTCTCCATCATCGAGGCCATGTCCTGCGGCCGTACGACGGTGTCGACGGACGTCGGCGGGGTGTGCGAGGCCGTCGGCGACACGGGCCTGGTCGTGCCGCCGCGCGAGCCCGAGAAGATGGCCGCCGCCGCGCTGACCCTGCTCAAGGACGACGAACGGCGCCTCGAACTGGGCGCGTTGTCGCGCCAGCGCGTCATCGACCGGTTCACGCTGCGCCGCTCGGTGGACGCCTTCCGCACCGTCTACAAGGAACTCGCGGGCGAGGACGAGGTGTACGAGCCCACGCTGGAGATGGTCGCCGACTGGACCCTGGAACTGCGCGACCCCTGGTACGCGGCCGTGGCGACGAACGGGACGGGCTGGTGAGCGGAAGCGTCTGGCTCCCGCCGGGCTCCCGCCCGGACGCCCTGCCCTACATCCCCCGGCAGCGCGCCACCCCCAGCTGGGCCCTGCCCGACCCGGTCGACGAACTCGCCGCCCGCCTCCAGGACTTCATCGCAGCGGCCGTCCACCCGGACGAGATCGCCGCCCTGCTGGAGTCCGACGGCCTCTCCGACGACCAGATACGCGAGCGGTACGGCGTCAAGAACTCCTTCGCGCTCGCCGAGACCCTCTACGAACGCGTCGAACGCCGCTACCCCGAGCCCGACGGCCCCGCTCCCGACCCCTGGCAGACCGGCCTGCTCGGCTGTCTGCTGCGCGGCGTCGTCTTCGCCCTGCCCGGCCTCGCCTACGTCCTGGGCGCACCCCTGTTCGCCGGCGACGCCGACTTCGGCCTCCCGCCGGGCACGGTCCCGCTGCTCGCCGGCGCCCTGTGCGGCTGGACGTGGAACCAGGGCCTCGCCCACCGGGCCTACGCATGGCTGGGGCTGGGCGACCGTACGGCCGCCCGGCGCGCCCTGCTGCTCGGCGCCCCGGCCGGTGCCCTGCTCGGCTCGGTGGTCGCCCTGGCC
>NZ_JBHUTX010000072.1:0-29724 GCF_042671245.1 Streptomyces sp. NPDC057099 | reverse complement strand
GACCAGCACGCTGGCGGCGCCGACGGCGGTGTGGCCGCCCCAGGCGAACACGGGTCCGGCCAGTCCGGTCGCCGCCATCACGGCCAGCAGGCCGGCCGCACGGGCCCGGCCCATGACACGGGCGTACCGGTCGGCCGCGCCGAGCCGCTCCAGTTCGTCGTAGACCAGCGCCTCGCAGGCGCCGGAGGCGAGGGCTCCGCCCGTGCCCCAGAGCACGAAGCCCAGCGCGAAGGCGCCGTACGACGGGAAGAGGGTCCACAGCGCGAAGCCTGCGGCTGTGAGCAGCGGGCCGATCCACAGCAGCCTGCGACGCGACACGGCGTCGGCCCAGGCGCCGGAGGGGACCTCCAGCAGCACGCCGGTGATCGACCACAGGGCGAACAGGGAGGAGATCTGCCAGACCGACAGCCCGGTGTCGCGGAACAGCAGCGCGTACACCGGGTAGAGCAGGACGAACTCTTCGAGGAACGCGTAGCCGTACAGCGTCCGGGTCAGCCGGCGGGCAGCGGACGCACGGCGCCCAGGGCACTCCTCGGAGGAAGCGGATGGAGATCAATGTCGCCAGGTCATGACACCGATGGTAGGCCGGTCGGGCGGATCACGCCGCTGTATTACGTGGGCGATCCCGACGAGAAGCGCCGCAGCAGCGGCGACAGCACGAGCACGGACTTGGTCCGCTCGACGAACGGTTCCCCGGCGATCCGCTCCAGGACCCGTTCGAAGTGCCGCATGTCGGAGGCGAAGACCTGGGCGATCGCGTCCGCGTCCCCGGTGACGGTGGACGCGGCCACGACCTCCTGATAGCGCTCCAGGCCCCGCTGGATGGTCTCCGGGGAGGTGTTGCCCCGGCAGTAGATCTCGACGAACCCCTCGGTCTCCCAGCCGAGGGCACCCGGGTCCACCCGGACGGTGAAGCCGGTGATGGCTCCGGTGGCGCGCAGCCGGTCCACGCGCCGTTTCACGGCGGGTGCGGACAGACCGACGATCTGGCCGATGTCGGCGTAGGAGCGGCGGGCGTCCTCGGCGAGGGCGTGCACGATGCGTTCGTCGAGATCGTTCAGCACAGTGGGTTGATCACTTCTCGGATGGTGCGAGTCGGGAACGGCGATAGCCGTACCCGAAGTAGAACACGAGCCCGACGGCCATCCAGACACCGAAGACCACCCAGGTCACGGCCGACAGGCTGCCCATCATCCAGATGCAGAAGCCGAAGCCGAGGGCGGGCATGACCGGGGAGAGCGGCACCCGGAAGGTGCGGGGCATGTCCGGGCGAGTCCGGCGCAGGACCACGACGGCCACGTTGACGAGCGCGAAGGCGAACAGGGTGCCGATGCTGGTGGCGTCGGCGAGCTGCCCGAGCGGGATCGCGGCGGCCAGCACACCGCAGAACAGCGACACGATCAGGGTGTTGGCGCGGGGGGTCTTGGTCTTCGGGTGGACCTTGGAGAAGACCTTCGGCACCAGCCCGTCGCGGGACATGGCGAAGAGGATGCGGGTCTGGCCGTACAGCACGGTCAGGACCACGCTCGCGATGGCGATGACCGCGCAGAACGCCAGCAGCGTGCCCCAGAAGGTCTGCCCGGTGACCTCGCGCATGATCTGGGCGAGGGCGGCCTCGGAGTCGGTGAAGTTCTTCCAGGGCTTGGCGCCGACCGCGACGGCGGCGACGAGGACGTACAGCGCCGTGACGATGACCAGCGACAGCATGATCGCGCGGGGCAGATCGCGCTGGGCGTTCTTCGCCTCCTCGCCGGCGGTGGAGGCGGCGTCGAAGCCGATGTAGGAGAAGAACAGCGTGGCTCCGGCGGCGCTGACGCCCGCCATGCCCAGCGGCATGAAGTTCTCGTAGTTGCCGGAGCGGAAGCCCTGGACGCCGATGGCGCAGAACATCACCAGCGCGGCGATCTTCACGATGACCATGACGGTGTTGGCGCGGGCGGACTCCTTGGCGCCGCCCAGCAGGAACGCCATCGCGAGCAGGACGACGATCAGCGCGGGCAGGTTGAACACACCGCCGTCGCCGGGCGGGGCGGACAGGGCGGCCGGGATGGTGACGCCTATGGTCCCGTCGAGCAGTTCGTTGAGGTACTCGCCCCAGCCGACCGCGACGGCGGCGACGGACACGCCGTACTCCAGGACCAGGCACCAGCCGCAGATCCAGGCGATCAGCTCGCCCATCGTTGCGTACGCATACGAGTACGAGGACCCGGCGACCGGGATGGTGCCCGCGAGCTCGGCGTACGACAGGGCCGAGAACAGGGCGGTGAGGCCGGCGATGACGAAGGACAGTGTGACGGCCGGGCCCGCCTTGGGGACGGCCTCGCCGAGGACGACGAAGATGCCCGTGCCGAGGGTGGCACCGATGCTGATCATGGTGAGCTGCCACAGGCCGAGGGAGCGCCGCAGCGAGCCTCCCTCACCCTGGCCACCCTCCTCGACCAGGTTCTCCACCGGCTTGCGACGCATGAGGCGCGCACCGACGCCCCGGGCGGGCGGGGCGGTCTGACTACTGCTGTGCGGGGGTGCGCCTTGGTCGAGCACGCGCTGGCTCCTTCATCGCTGCCGGTCAGGGCGGCAGGGACCGGCGGCACCTCTGGAGCAGAGACCCACCGAGCGGGGTCCCTGCCACGCCACGTACGAGGCGACAGCCTACGAGGATCGGCGTTGCTGGTGAAATGCAGCAACCTTGCGCATCCCCGCAAGATCGTTGCGTTCCTGGGAGCTCGGTGGGTGTTCGTTGCGGGAGGGCTGTCGACCGTTGCGCGACGAGCCGTCAGAGGGCCCTGACGCGCAACGTGCGGGGATCGGCCCGGTCATGCCCACGCCTGCCGAGAACGGCCCCCGGTCTCCCGCAGGGCGGGACACCGGGGGCCGTACGAAAGGGCGTTGGAGGGTCAGCTCCAGCTGGCGTGCAGGGGCTTGCCCTCGGCGTAGCCGGCGGCGCTCTGGATGCCGACGACGGCCTTCTCGGCGAACTCCTCAAGGGAGCCGGCGCCGGCGTAGGTGCAGGAGGAGCGGACGCCCGCGATGACCGAGTCGATCAGGTCCTCGACGCCCGGGCGGGCCGGGTCGAGGAACATGCGGGAGGTGGAGATGCCCTCCTCGAACAGCGCCTTGCGGGCGCGGTCGTAGGCCGACTCCTCCGAGGTGCGGTTGCGCACGGCACGCGCGGAGGCCATGCCGAAGGACTCCTTGTACGCCCGTCCCTGCGCGTCGTGCTGGAGGTCGCCCGGGGACTCGTAGGTGCCCGCGAACCAGGAGCCGACCATCACGTTGGACGCACCGGCCGCGAGCGCCATCGCCACATCGCGCGGGTGGCGGACGCCGCCGTCGGCCCACACGTGCTTGCCGTACTTCCTCGCCTCGGCGGCGCACTCCAGGACGGCGGAGAACTGCGGCCGGCCGACACCGGTCATCATGCGCGTGGTGCACATGGCGCCGGGTCCGACACCGACCTTGACGATGTCCGCGCCCGCCTCGATCAGGTCGCGCACACCCGCGGCCGCCACCACGTTGCCGGCGGCGATCGGCACCTGCGGGTCGAGGTCGCGCACCAGCTTCAGGGCGCTGATCATCGACTCCTGGTGGCCGTGCGCGGTGTCGATGACGAGCGCGTCGACACCCGCGTCCAGCAGTTGCCGGGCCTTGCCCGCGACGTCGCCGTTGATGCCGACGGCGGCGGCGATCCGCAGCCGCCCCTGCGCGTCGGTGGCCGGCTTGTAGAGCGTGGCGCGCAGGGCGCCCTTGCGGGTGAGGATGCCCGCGAGCGTGCCGTCCTTGTGCACGGCGGGGGCGTAGCGGCGGTTGGCGTGGTCGAGGGTGTTGAAGGCCTCGCCCGGGTCCATGTCCGCGTCGATGAGCAGCAGGTCCCGGGACATGACCTCCGTCAGCTGCGTGAAGCGGTCCACGCCGGACAGGTCGGAGTCGGTGACCACGCCGACCGGCCGGTGGTTCTCGTCGACGACGACCCCGGCGTTGTGCGCGCGCTTGGGCAGCAGCGCCAGCGCGTCCGCGACGGTCTGGTGCGGGGCCAGGATGATCGGGGTGTCCAGGACCAGGTGGCGGCTCTTGACCCAGGAGACGACGTCGGTGACCACGTCGATCGGAATGTCCTGCGGTATGACGACGAGGCCGCCGCGGCGGGCCACCGTCTCGGCCATGCGGCGCCCGGCGATGGCGGTCATGTTGGCGACGACGAGCGGGATGGTGGTGCCCGTGCCGTCCGGGGAGCTGAGGTCGACGCCCTGCCGCGAGCCGACCGCGGAGCGGCTCGGCACCATGAAGACGTCGTCGTACGTCAGGTCGTACCCGGGCTGGATGTCATTGAGGAAACGCACGTGCTGCACATCCCAGTCGTTCAGAGGTGACCCCCGAACCGGACGGTCCGGGGGAAAGAGCACGTACTTCATTCTCCCACGACGAGGTCCCGGACGTCCCTGAGCAGATCATCCAGCCTGGTCAGGGGGCCTCTCGGAGGATGCTCCAAGCCCGAGCGTCACGAAGAGACCCGGGCCCCGGTCGGTCGCCTCGGCGAAGATCTCCTCGGCGACCTGCCACTCCTCGGGCCGCGTCTCGGCGTACGTCCGCCAGCCCCGTACGACGACCAGCAGCCCCCGCTCCTCGGACCCCTCGGGCCAGAGGGCGGGGTCGGCCAGGCAGTCGGCGAGGGCGTCCCAGTTGCGGCCGAACCAGTCGGGCAGGGCGAGGTCACGGGCACAGCGGTCCATGAGGCCCGCCTTGTCCGTGACCCCGTCGAGGTCCAGAACGACCACGATCCGGCCCGCCGGGTCGTCCGGCACCTGGTGCGACTCACTCACCATCCGTCAGGCTCCGTCCGGGTCGGACCGGTTCAGCGCGGACTTCGGCGCCGGGCCCGCCGTCATCAGGTAGTCCGCCGCCGACGTGTCCGTGACCAGGCTGGTGACCAGCCCGGACCGCAGCACCGCGTCGATCGCCGGCCCCTTGCGCTGCCCGCCCGCGATGGCGACGACCTCGGGGACGCGGCGCAGCTGGTGGGTCTTGACGGTGATGCACCGCTCGCCCAGGTCCCGGCCGACCCGGCGGCCCTCGGCGTCGAAGAGGTGCGCGGACATCTCGGCGGCGACACCGAGGGAGGCGTAGTGCGCGCGCTCCTCGTCACTGAGCATGTCGTGCACCGTGGAGATGCCGGGCTCCCAGGAGCCGATCGAGACACAGGCGACGGTGACCTTGTCGAAGTGCTCGAAGGCCCGGGCGATACCCGTCTGGTTGCGCAGTGCCGTGGCCGTGGCCGCGTCGGGCAGCAGCATCGGCGCGTAGATGGGGTGGGCGTCACCCCCGGACACCTGGGCGGCGCGGCGTACGGCCTCGACCGAGCCGCGCTCGGCGGTCCCGGCGTCGTACACGCCCGTCAGCTGCACCACCGTGCACGGCGGCAGCCGGTCGAGCGCCGCCGCCATGTGGATCGTGGAACGGCCCCAGGCCAGTCCCAGCACATCACCTTCGTTGACCAGTTCGCCGAGCAGGTCGGCGGCCACTTCTCCCAGGTTCTCGGGGTCCGGTGTCTCCTCGGCCTCGGCCGGGGACTCGACCACGACAGCGTGCCTGAGGCCGTAACGGGCCCGGAGCGCGTCAGAGCGCTCCGCGTCCAGTTCGGCCGGCACACGGATCTCGATGCGCACGAGATCCCGTTCGAGGGCGGTCTCCAGGACCCGGGCCACCTTGAAGCGGCTGACGCCGAACTCCTCCGCGATCTGGATCTTGGACTTGCCCTCGAGGTAGAAGCGGCGGGCCATGGCCGCCGCCTGCACCAGCTCAGCGGGTCCCATCCGCATGGCTGACCGGCCCGCCGACATACCCGACACGGCGATCTCCTCACTGCTGTTCACACTCTGGATTCGCCGTTCATCCTTGCAGATCCGGCGCACTTGATCAGCCCTGATCGGAGCCGTTCACTTTGCTGTGGCTCAGTGGTCGCAGGCCCAGGATGCCTTGGCCGTCGTCGCCTCAGCCTGCGTGCGTAGTGCACGTACCGCCTGGGCCGGGTCTTTTGCCCCGTAGACCGCCGATCCGGCCACGAAGACGTCGGCTCCGGCGTCGGCGCAGCGCTCGATGGTGGACGCCGAAACTCCGCCGTCGACCTGGAGCCAGAGCTCCAGTCCGTGCTTGCTGATCAACTCGCGGGTGCGGCGAATCTTCGGAAGCATGATGTCGAGAAAGGCCTGCCCCCCGAAGCCCGGTTCCACCGTCATGATCAGCAGCATGTCGAGCTCGGGGAGCAGGTCCTCGTACGGCTCGATGGGTGTCGCGGGCTTCAGCGCCATGGAGGCGCGGGCTCCCTTGGCACGGATCTCCCGGGCCAGCCTGACCGGAGCGGCGGCCGCCTCGACATGGAAGGTGACGGAACCGGCCCCCGCTTCCACGTACTGGGGCGCCCACCGATCGGGGGCCTCGATCATCAGATGGCAGTCCAGCGGAGTGTCCGTCGCACGGGCGAGCGACTCTACGACCGGCACCCCGAGCGTGAGGTTCGGGACGAAATGGTTGTCCATGACGTCGACGTGGAGCCAGTCGGCTCCCTCCACCGCCTTGGCCTCGTCCGCGAGACGGGCGAAGTCGGCGGACAGGATGCTGGGGTTGATCTGCGCGGCCATGGCGTAAGCCTATGCGCTGCGCCGGGCTTGGGCGGTGGGGGTCCCGAAAGGCCGGCTGATCCGTTCGGCTGCGGCTGGTACGGGGTTGCTCGCGCAGTTCCCCGCGCCCCTTACGGGGCGCCTTCGCCGAGGGAGACTCCATGACCGGGAAGCAGGGCATCGGGCATCTCGTCTGCGGGCGGCGGGCCAAGTGGCTGGTGCTGCTGTTGTGGCTGGTCGTGCTGTTCGTGGCGGCACCCTTCGCGATGAAGCTCACCGACGCCCAGGACAACGACGCGGCGTCCTGGCTGCCGGGGTCGGCGGAGTCGACGCAGGTGCTGGAGATCTCCGAGGACTTCCGGCCGGAGCAGATCCCGGCGGTCGTGATCTACGCCCGGGACGGCGGGCTGACGGCTCAGGACCGGGCGCAGATCGCGGAGGACGTGCGGCAGCTCAAGGAGCTGCGGGACCACGGCATCCGGGGCGCGGAGACACGCGGGCCCGTCTACGACCGGCAGGTCGACCCGCGGGCCGCGCAGGTCCTCGTGCCGATCACGATGGACGAGCAGGGCTGGGAGCGGATCTCGCCCGCAGTCGACTCCATCAGGGACGACGTCGGCGAGGGCGGCGGCGGTCTGGCCGTGCACATCACCGGCCCGGGCGGCACCTCGGCGGACTTCGCCGAGGCCTTCGAGGGCATCGACTCGACACTGCTGCTCTCGGCGATGGTCGTCGTCATCGTCATGCTGCTCATCACCTACCGCAGCCTGACCCTGCTGGTGGTGCCGCTGATCGCGGTGGTCTGCGCGCTCTTCACCTCCCAGGCGCTGATCTATCTGCTGGCCGAGCACGCGGGCCTGACGGTCAACGGCCAGAGCGCCGGCATCCTCACGGTGCTCGTCTTCGGCGCGGGGACGGACTACGCCCTGTTGCTGGTCGCCCGCTACCGGGAGGAGCTGCGCCGGCACGAGGACCGGCACGAGGCGATGGCCCTGGCGCTGCACCGGGCCGGCCCCGCGGTGCTCGCCTCCGGCGCGACGGTCGTGCTGAGCATGCTGGTGCTGCTGGCCGCCGAGATGAACTCCACGAGCGGCCTGGGCCCGGTCGCCGCGATCGGTGTCGCCGTCGCCCTGCTGGCGATGATGAGCCTGTTCCCCGCCCTGCTGGTGATCTGCGGCCGGTGGATCTTCTGGCCGGCGATCCCGCACTACGGCAGCCCCGACCCGACCGAGCGCGGCATCTGGGCGCGCACGGGCCGCCGTATCGCCGGCCGCCCGCGGATCACCTGGGCCGCGACGGCGCTCGCCCTGGCGATCTGCTCGCTCGGCCTGATCCAGCTGCGCGCGGAGGGCATCAGCAACGCGGACGCGTTCACCGGGAAACCGGACTCGATCACCGGCCAGGAGGTGTCGGCGCGCTACTTCCCGGCGGGCAGCGGCGATCCCCTGGTCATCGTGAGCAACCGGGCGCAGGCCGAGCAGGTGGGCCGCACGGTCGCGGAGACGCAAGGCGTGGTCCCGACGTCCCTGGGACTGCCGCCGGGCACGAAACCGATCTACGAGGGCAAGGTCCTCTTCGAGGCCACCATGACCGCCCCGGCGGACAGCGAGGCCGCCAAACAGACGGTGGAGCGGGTCCGGGACGCCGTGCACGCGGTGCCGGGCGCCGACGCCCAGGTGGGCGGCGGTACGGCGGCCCTGCTCGACATGGACAAGGCGACCACGCACGACAACATACTGATCATCCCGCTGGTGCTGCTGGTCGTCCTGCTGATCCTCTGCGTCCTGCTGCGCGCCTTGATCGCCCCGTTGGTGCTGGTCGGGACGGTGATCCTGTCGTTCGCGGCGGCGCTCGGCCTCAGCGCGCTGGCCTTCCGGTACATCTTCGACTACGCGGGCGAGGCGACCGACTTCCCGCTGTTCGTCTTCGTGTTCCTGGTCGCCCTGGGCATCGACTACAACATCTTCCTCACCACGCGCATCCGCGAGGAGGCGGCCCGCCACGGCACCAGACGGGGCGTGGTCACGGGGCTCGCCGCCACCGGCGCGGTGATCACCTCCGCGGGCCTGGTGCTGGCCGGCACGTTCGCCGCCCTCGGCACCCTCCCGATGGTCGCCTTCGCCGAGATCGGCTTCGCGGTCGCCCTGGGCGTCCTCATCGACACGTTCATCGTGCGCTCGGTCCTGGTGACGTCCCTGTTCCTGGACATGGGACCGAAGGTGTGGTGGCCGCACCGGCTGGCCAGGGAGGACGGCGGTGCGGCGAACCAGGAGGGCGTCGGAGCGGGGGTCAGCCGGTCCGACGAATGAGTGCCAGGTACATGGCGTCGGTCCCGTGCAGATGAGGCCACAGCTGTACGTCGGGTCCGTCGCCCAGATCCGTGACGCCGGGCAGCAGCGGCCGCGCGTCGACGAGGTCGGTGTCCGGGATCTGCTTGAGCACGTCGGCGACCACGGCCCGGGTCTCGGCGAGGTGCGGCGAGCACGTCGCGTAGCCCACGACACCGCCGACCCGCACCGACTCCAGGGCGGTGCGCAGCAGCCCGCGCTGCAGCGGCGCGAACCCCTCCAGGTCGTCGGGCCGGCGCCGCCAGCGTGCCTCGGGGCGGCGCCTCAGGGCGCCGAGACCGGTGCACGGAACATCGACCAGGACCCGGTCGAAGCTGCCGGGCCGCCACGCCGGACGGGTCCCGTCCGCGGTGATCACCTGATACGGCCCCGGGTTGCCGTCCAGCGCGCTCGCCACGAGCCCGGCCCGGTGCGGCTGCTTCTCGGAGGCGAGCAGCAGCGCACCCCGTTCCGCGGCGAGGGCGCCGAGCAGCGCGGCCTTGCCGCCGGGCCCCGCGCACCCGTCCAGCCATCGCCGGTCGGGCCCGTCCAGGGGCGCGTTGGCGAGGGCGATCGCCACGAGCTGGCTGCCCTCGTCCTGCACCCCCGCGCGTCCGTCCCGTACGGCCTCGATGGCGCCCGGCTCGCCGCCTTCGGTCAGCCGCACGGCGTACGGCGACCAGCGCCCGGGCACGGCGGCGTCCTCGTCGAGCAGTTCCTCGGCGGTGGCCCGTCCGGGCCGCGCCACCAGGGTCACCTCGGGCCGCTCGTTGTCGGCGCGCAGCAACTCCTCTATGCCGGCGCGCCCGCCGCCGAGGGAGTCCCACAGCGCGGACACGACCCAGCGCGGATGCGAGTGGACGACGGCGAGGTTGTCCTCGGGATCCTCGTCGTAGGGCGGCGCGACCCGCTCCAGCCAGCCGTCCAGATCGTCCTGCGCGATCTTCCGCAGCACGGCGTTGACGAACTTGGCCCGCCCGTCGCCGAGCACGACCCGCGCGAGTTCGACGGTGGCGGACACGGCCGCGTGGGTCGGGATCCGCGTCCCGAGCAACTGGTGCGCGCCGAGGCTCAGCACGTCCAGCACCGGCGGGTCGACGTCCCCGAGGGGCCGGTCCACGCAGGCCGCGATGACCGCGTCGTACGTGCCCTGCCACCGCAGCGTCCCGTACACCAGCTCGGTGGCGAGCGCCGCGTCCCGCGCGTCGAACTTCTCGGGTCCCTCGTTCTCCCGCGCTTTGCGCAGCAACGGCGGCAGGACGAGGTTGGCGTAGGCGTCCCGCTCGTCCACGGCCCTCAGCGCTTCGAAGGCGAGGATGCGGACGGGGTCCTTCTTGGGCCGGCGGTAGGGCTTGCCGGACGGGCGCGGCCGACGGGGCTGTTCGCTCACGAAAAAGGTGCTCCGGGTGTGAGAAGAAGTGCGCCGTCCAGCCTACGCCGCCGGAGCGGGGGCATCAGCCCCCGAGCCGCTCCCCCTCGCTGATCCGCACGCCGCGCGCCCAGTCCGCCGCCCGCATCGGCTTCTTGCCCTGGGCCTGCACCCACAGCAGCTCGACACCGTACGAACCGGTGCCGGCGTACACGTTGTTCTTCCCGGCGGAGATCTGCCCGGGAGCGAGGTCCGTCCGCTCGGGCACGGGAGTGACCTGGATGAGCTTGAGCCGCTCACCGCGGAACGTGGTCCAGGCGCCGGGAGCCGGGGTGCAGCCCCGCACCATCCGGTCGACGCGCAGCGCGGGAGCCGCCCAGTCGAGGTGGGCGTCCTCGACGTTGACCTTCGGGGCCTGGCTGATGCCGTCGGCCGGCTGCGGTACGGCCTTCAGCGTGCCGTCCTCGATGCCGTCCATGGTCGCCGCGAGCAGCCCGGCACCGGCGAAGGCGAGCCGCGTCAGCAGGTCCCCGCTGGTGTCGGTGGCCCGGATCTCCTCGGTCACCGTCCCGTAGACCGGCCCCGAGTCGAGCCCCTCCTCGATCAGGAAGGTCGAGGCCCCGGTGATCTCGTCCCCGGCCATGATGGAGTGCTGCACGGGCGCGGCCCCGCGCCAGGCGGGCAGCAGGGAGAAGTGCAGATTGACCCAGCCGTGGGAGGGGACGTCGAGGGCGACGCGCGGCAGCAGCGCCCCGTACGCGACGACGGGACAGCAGTCCGGCGCGATCTCCCGCAGCCGCTCCAGGAACTCGGGGTCCTTCGGCTTCGCGGGCTTCAGCACCTCGATCCCGGCCTCCTCCGCGCGCTCGGCGACGGGCGACGCGACCAGCCTGCGCCCGCGCCCGGCCGGCGCGTCGGGCCGCGTGACGACAGCGGCCACCTCGTGCCGCCCGGAGGCGAGAAGAGCGTCCAGAGCGGGAACGGCGACCTCGGGAGTACCGGCGAAGACGAGCTTCATGGGGTGATGGGGGCCTCTCGGGCGAGGATGAACGACGGGCAGCACACCAGTCTATGGCCGACGTCCGGGAAAGCCGCCGACGGCGATCTGCCCCCACAGGGGAGCCGGGCCGCTCGAAAGAGAGTTACGGGCGGTGCGCGGGTGGGAGACCACGCCGAAGGCCGAAGGCCGAGGCGCACACCCCGCGCAAACGGGCGCACGCATATACCCCCACGCCCCCACACCGTGACCCGCGGAGCGAATCCGCGTTGGTCAAGACAGAGTTGACCACAACGGGCCGTGATCACGGCCCATTCCTTTCAACGCCGGTTCGAGAGGCTTGTTCATGGCCGACCACGCAACCCACGACGCCCAGGCTCGGGCCAGCCTGCACTTGCTGGTGCGGGACATCGAGCGGGTCCGCCGGCAGGTGGACGCACTGCGCACACTCACCGCACAGCTGGGCAATGTCTACCGCCCGCGCCGCTCCGGCCCCTCCACGGGCTTCGTCGTCTACGGACGCGCCCCCGCCCCGACGGTACGTCTCGCCCAGGAGCTGCGGGACAGTGTCGAGACCCTGGTCACCGCGGCCGTGGACTTCGACCGCTCACTCGGCTTCTCCTGGGACGCGGTGGGCTCCGCGCTCGGAGTCACCAAACAGGCGGTGCACCGCCGTTACGGCGCACGCCGTGCCGCGGCCACGGCCCAGTCCGCCGCGCCCGAGCCGGAGCGCGCACCGGAGCCGACGGCCAGTCGCACGGTCGGTATGCCCACCGGCCTGCCCACGGTCCCGACCGTCCCCGCGGCCCGCTCCATGCCCACGCAGCCGACGGCGGGCAGCCCGGCACTCCGCGACGAGGCGCGGCCGACGGCGTTCCCCGGCCCGCGCAACGGCTGAACCACGCCCCTTGCCCTGCCCTCCCGGGACGCCGTCGGGAGGGCAGCCGCACATCCAGAGGCTGCCCGCCGGACCTTCCGCGGCAGCTCACCCGATGTCAGCCGGATCGATCCGCACCCAGACCCCGGCCCCGTTCGCATTCCCCCGAGCCATCCTCGCGGCCTGCGCCGCCTTGAGCGCGGCGGCCAGCGCGGCCCCCTTCCCCGGCGGCACCCGCAGCAACGCGCGCTCCCACTGCTCCCCCGGCGGCGGCGCCCCCACCCGCCGCGGTCGTCCCGCGGCCGGGACGGGCAACGGCACCGGCCCCAGCACCTCGGCCTCCGGCGGCAGTTCGGCCGTACGGAGGAACTCGGCCACCGCCTCCGCCGGCCCCGACACCGCCGCCATCCGCGACACCGGCGGAAACCCCAGCTCGGCCCGCTCGGCCAGTTCCCGCACCGCGTGACCCACGGGATCCCACCGTACGAGCGCCTGGACGGGCCGCAGCGTCGGCTCGGCGACGACCACCACCGTGCCGCCGGCCGACTGCGGCCGGACGAGTGCCCCGGCGGCGATCCACCGCCGCAACGCGTCCTCCCCGGCCCTCAGATCGGGCCGCCCGAGCATGGCCCACCCGTCCAGCAGCAGCGCCGCCGCATACCCGCCCTCGGCGACCGGCTCGGCCCCCGGTGTGCTCACCACCAGCGCGGGCGCCCCCGGGACCGTGTCGAGCACGTGTTCACGCCCCGAGGTCCGCACCGGAACCGCGGGGAAGGCGCGCCCGAGTTCCTCGGCGGTCCGCCGCGCGCCCACCACCGAGGCGCGCAGCCGGAAGGCGCCGCACTCCGGGCAGTGCCAGCCGCTCTCCTCGCGGCCGCACCAGCCGCAGCACAGGGCACCGCCGTCCCGCGTCTCCATCGGCCCGGAGCACTGCCGGCACCGCGCGGGCGCCCTGCAGTTGGCACACGCCATGCGCGGCACATATCCCCGCCGGGGCACCTGCACCAGCACCGGGCCGTGCTTCAAGCCCTCCCTGACGGCCTGCCAGGCGAGGGTCGGCAGCCGGGCGGCCCGGGCGGCCTCGTCCCGGGCGAGGTCCCCGTCCCCCACGGTGCGCACGAGCGGAGCGGCTCCCCGCACCTGCTCCCGCGCGGCGACGAGCGGCCGGGCCCACCCGCTCTCGACGAGCTGTGCGGCCTCCACCGTGCAGCCCCAGCTGCCCAGCAGGAAGCCGCACTTGTCCTGGGCCGCCCGCAGCAGGAGCACCTCCCGTGCGTGGGGCTGCGGGGCGTGCTGCTCGCTGTGGCTGTCGTCCCCGTCGTCCCAGAGGGCCACGAGCCCGAGGTCCTGGACCGGCGCGAACATCGCGGCCCGCGTCCCGATCACGGCCCGTACCGAACCGCGCCGCACCGCGAGCCACTGCGCGTACCGCTTCTCGGGACCCGCGTCGGCGGTGAGCACCGCGTGCCGTCCCTCCCCCAGCAGGGAGGTCAGTGCGGCGTCGGCCCGCGCCACGGCCCGTCCGTCGGGCAGGACGACGAGCGCGCCGCGCCCGGAGGCCAGGGTCGCCGCGACGGCCCGGGCCAGCTCCTCGCTCCACTGCGGCCCCGGCAGCGCGTTCCACACGGCCCGTGGCGCGCCGCCGGACGCCAGGGACTCCACGAAGGCCGCTCCCCGCTCGTACCGCTGCCAGGAGCCCGGCTCGGGGGCCGGGGGCGGCGGCAGGGGGGCGGGCGAGGCGCGCTGCTCGGCCCGCGCGTTGCGCGGCGGCACGGCGAGTTGCAGGACATCCGCGAGGCTGCCCGCGTACCGGTCGGCGACCGCCCGGGCCAGCCCCAGCAGTTCCTCGCTCAGCACCCGCTCGGGCGACACGACCTGGGCCAGGGCGGCCAGCGGCCCGGAGTACTCGGACTCGGCCAGTCGCTCGACGAGGAACCCGTCGATCAGCCCGCCGCCCTCACGCCGCCCGTCCCGCACCCGGTGCCGCCCGGCCCCGAACCGCACCCGCACCCGCACGCCCGGCTGGGCCTCGGCGTCCAGTTCCTCGGGCACCGCGTAGTCGAAGTACCGGTCGAGATGGAGCACGCCCTTGTCGACGAGGACGCGCGCGACGGGCAGCTCCTTGGCGAGCGCTGCTCCCCGCCAGGTCCGCGGCTTGGCCCGGGGCGTCTTGGCCTTCCGCACGCTCTCCCGGATGAGCGCGAGCTGCTCGGGCGGCGCACCCTCCGCACCGCCGTCCGCCTGTCCGTTCTCGCTGCTCACGCTTGCATTCTTACCAAACACCACTGACAACCGGCGGCCCTGGCAAGGCCCCCGGCCGCACGACGAGGCCCGGCCCCCCGAAGGGTGCCGGGCCTCGCTCGGTGCCGTGAGGGCGTCGGACCTACAGGCCCGCCGCCTTGCGCAGCGCGTCCACGCGGTCCGCCTGCTCCCACGTGAACTCGGGAAGCTCACGGCCGAAGTGGCCGTACGCCGCGGTCTGGGCGTAGATCGGGCGGAGCAGGTCGAGGTCGCGGATGATGGCGGCCGGACGGAGGTCGAAGACCTCGTCGATCGCCTTCTCGATCTTCTCGGTGTCGATCTTGGCGGTGCCGAAGGTCTCGACGAACAGGCCCACCGGCTCGGCCTTGCCGATCGCGTACGCCACCTGGACCTCGCAGCGGGTGGCGAGACCCGCGGCGACGACGTTCTTGGCGACCCAGCGCATCGCGTACGCGGCGGAGCGGTCGACCTTGGACGGGTCCTTGCCGGAGAAGGCACCGCCGCCGTGGCGGGCCATGCCGCCGTAGGTGTCGATGATGATCTTGCGGCCGGTCAGGCCGGCGTCGCCCATCGGGCCGCCGATCTCGAAGCGGCCGGTGGGGTTGACCAGGAGACGGTAGTTCTCCGTGTCGATCTTGATGCCCTCGTCGAGCAGCGCCTTGAGCTCCGGCTCGACGACGAACTCCTTGATGTCCGGAGCCAGCAGCGAGTCCAGGTCGATGTCGGAGGCGTGCTGGGAGGAGACCACGACGGTGTCCAGGCGGACCGCCTTGTCGCCGTCGTACTCGATGGTGACCTGGGTCTTGCCGTCCGGGCGCAGGTAGGGGATGGTGCCGTTCTTGCGCACCTCGGACAGGCGCTTGGACAGGCGGTGGGCCAGGAAGATCGGCAGCGGCATGAGCGTCGGGGTCTCGTCCGTCGCGTAGCCGAACATCAGGCCCTGGTCGCCCGCGCCCTGCTTGTCGAGCTCGTCCTCGTCGCCCTCTACACGGGACTCGTACGCCGTGTCGACACCCTGGGCGATGTCCGGGGACTGTGCGCCGATGGACACCGAGACGCCGCAGGAGGCGCCGTCGAAGCCCTTCTTCGAGGAGTCGTAGCCGATTTCGAGGATCTTGTTCCGGACCAGCGTCGCGATGTCCGCGTACGTCTTGGTCGTGACCTCGCCGGCCACGTGCACCAGGCCGGTCGTGATCAGGGTCTCGACGGCGACGCGAGAGGTCGGGTCCTCGCGGAGCAACGCGTCGAGAATGGTGTCGCTGATCTGGTCAGCGATCTTGTCAGGGTGACCCTCGGTCACGGACTCCGAGGTGAACAGGCGACGGGACACAACGCTCCCTGGGGTTGCAGCGGCTGCTGTCTGATCATTGGCGGACGGCGAGGGCTGCACCTCGCGCCGTCCGTGGAACAGTTTACGGGTCACGCTTCGGCCACGGCCCCCCTGTCTCGCCACTCGGGAGTGCTGTGACCTGCGGCACGGGCATTCTGCCCAATCGCGAGCGGCGTTGGCCAGAGGCGCCACGCCCCGATCGGCCGGGTTTCACCGGAGCGCAGGGCGACTGAAACATCAGCCGAGGCGCCCGGCCACCAGGTCCCACACGGTTTCGGCCAGGGCTTCCTTGGGTCCGTACGGCACCGGGGTCTCGCTGCCGTCGGTGCCCAGCACGACGGCTTCGTTCTCCTCGGAACCGAAGGTCTTGCGCTCCCCGACCTCGTTCACCACCAGCAGATCGCAACCCTTGCGCTTCAGTTTGGCGCGGCCGTTGGCGAGCACGTCGTCGGTCTCCGCGGCGAAGCCGACGATCACCTGTCCGGGGCGAACCCGGTCGGTGGAGATCTCCGCGAGGATGTCCGGATTCCGCACCAGGGCGATCGGCTCCGGCTCCTGGTCGTCCTTCTTCTTGATCTTCCCGGCCGCGTAGGCCACCGGACGGAAGTCCGCCACCGCCGCCGCCATGACCACCGCGTCGGCGTCGGCGGCGGCTGTCAGCACCGCCTCGCGCAGGTGCGCGGCCGTACCGACCGGGACGACGTCCACCCCGGCCGGGTCCGGCAGGGTGCTGTTGGCCGCGATCAGCGTGACCCGGGCGCCGCGGGCGGCAGCGGTGCGGGCGAGGGCGTAGCCCTGCTTGCCTGAGGAGCGGTTGCCCAGGAACCGGACCGGGTCCAGGGGCTCGCGGGTGCCGCCCGCGCTGACCACGACATGCCGGCCCTTGAGGTCCGGCTCGGCCACGCCCCGGGCCAGCACCCGGCGGCACACCTCGAAGATCTCGCCCGGGTCGGGCAGCCGGCCCTTGCCGGTGTCGACGCCGGTGAGACGGCCCACGGCCGGCTCGATGACGAGGGCACCGCGGCGGCGCAGCGTCGCCACGTTCTCCTGGGTGGCCGGGTGCTCCCACATCTCCGTGTGCATGGCGGGGGCGAAGACGACCGGGCAGCGGGCGGTGAGCAGGGTGTTGGTCAGCAGGTCGTCGGCGAGGCCGTGGGCCGCCTTGGCGAGCATGTCGGCCGTGGCCGGGGCGACGACGACCAGGTCGGCCTGCTGTCCGATGCGGACGTGCGGGACCTCGTGGACGTCGTCCCACACCTCCGTGGAGACCGGGTGGCCGGAGAGCGCGGACCAGGTGGCGGCGCCGACGAAGTGCAGCGCGGAGGCCGTGGGCACCACGCGCACGTCATGGCCCGACTCCGTCAGCCGCCGCAGCAGCTCACAGGCCTTGTACGCGGCGATGCCGCCACTGACCCCCAGAACGACCTTCGGCTTGTCCACCGGTTCTCCCCGGACCTCGGCAACGGGCACGACGTACGACTCCATGACACACCACAGGCCCGGCAGTCGACCTGCCGGGCCTGTGGAAAAGTCAGCATCAAGCTGGAAAAACTACTTACTGCGCCGGGCCCTCGACGGCCTCGGACGTGAGCAGCCCCGCGTTGATCTCGCGGAGGGCGATCGAGAGCGGCTTCTCGTGGACGTGGGTGTCCACGAGGGGACCGACGTACTCGAGGAGGCCCTCGCCGAGCTGCGAGTAGTACGCGTTGATCTGGCGGGCCCGCTTGGCCGCGTAGATCACGAGGCTGTACTTCGAGTCGGTGGCCTCGAGGAGCTCGTCGATCGGCGGGTTGATGATGCCCTCGGGCGCGGAGATGGAAGAGGACACGCTCTACCTTCCGATGGGTGGGAAAGAGTCTGTCGGGGTGATCAGCGAGGATCGGATCGATCAGCGATGGTCACACCACGTCCATCAAGGCTAGCAGCTCGCGAGCCACGTCCTCGACGGAGGTGTTGACCAGGGTGGTGTCGAACTCCGGCTCCGCGGCGAGTTCGATCTTCGCCGCCTCGAGCCGGCGCTCGATCACCTCGGGCGGTTCGGTACCCCGCCCGGTGAGTCGGCGCACCAGCTCCTCCCAGGAGGGAGGAGCCAGGAACACCAGCTGGGCCTCGGGCATCGACTCCCGGACCAGACGGGCACCCTGCAGATCGATCTCGAGGAGGACCGGCTCACCGGCCTCCAGGCGCTCCTGCACGGCCGCACGCGGCGTGCCGTAGCGGTTGCCGGCGAACTCGGCCCACTCCAGCAGTTCGCCGTTGGCGATCAGCTTGTCCATCTCGTCGTCGGTGACGAAGAAGTAGTGGACTCCGTGCTTCTCGCCGGGGCGGGGCTTGCGGGTCGTCGCCGACACGGAGAGCCAGACCTCGGGATGTTCCTTGCGCATATGGGCGACGACCGTGCTCTTGCCGACCCCGGAGGGGCCGGAGAGCACGGTCAGCCGCGGACGTACGTCCGGGGGTACGGGGGACGTCCCCCGGGGTGTTGCAGCCATGCAGCGATTATCCAGCAATCCCGGAGTGCCCGGGACTCGCTTCCCCGGAGTGCCCGGTTCAGGAACCGGTGCTGCCGAACTCGCGCTCCAAGGAGGCGATCTGGTTGGACCCGAGGCCGCGCACACGACGGCTCTCGGAGATACCGAGTCGCTCCATGATCTGCTTGGCGCGGACCTTGCCCACGCCCGGCAGGGACTCAAGAAGAGCGGAGACCTTCATCTTGCCGATGACGTCGTTCTCCTGGCCCTGCTTGATGACCTCGTGAAGGGAGGCGCCGGAGTGCTTGAGTCGATTCTTGACCTCGGCCCGCTCCCGGCGAGCCGCGGCGGCCTTTTCGAGCGCGGCTGCGCGCTGTTCAGGGGTAAGGGGCGGAAGAGCCACGCCTACGTCACCTCGGATGTCGAACTGTCGGATACGGACCGGTGAGGAACCTAGTCGCCCCACACCTGGGGAGCCACGAGCAACACGCTTGCCCGTTGACTCTCGTCGGAGACTAGCGGGCAAGTCCGCCAGAGTCAGCGAGAACAGCGGAAAAGTCCTGGTCAGCCTTCATCTGAACAGACATTTAGGACATACTGCCCCGGATTTGAGGATGTATTCAGACTCAAGCCCTCCCCCGGCCACTCATCGGAGGACTCACAAGAAGGTCAGGAAGTGGTCAGGAGGAGGTCACAGCGTGACGGATCTCCTGAGCGAAGCGTTCCGCGGCGTCACGCAGCGCGACCGCGTCGGGACCGTGGCGTAGCACTCCCCGGCTGACGTTCGGCACGACATTGCGCACCGCCGCCCCGAAGACCCCCGGAAGATCGGCCGGCGTCGCCCCCTGGGCGCCGATGCCGGGCGCGAGGAGCGGGCCGTTGATGTCCAGGTCGTACGACGACAGGTCACCGAGGGTGGCGCCGACGACCGCGCCGAAGGACCCCAGGGGCTCCTCCCCCGCGTTCTCGGCGGACAGGTGCGCGAGCATCGTCGCTCCGATGTTCCGGCCGTCGGACCGTACGGCGTGCTGGACCTCGCCGCCCTCCGGGTTGGAGGTGAGCGCCAGCACGAACAGCCCGGCGCCGCTCTCCCGGGCCAGGGCGACGGCCGGGCTCAGCGAGCCGTAGCCGAGGTAGGGCGAGACCGTCAGCGCGTCGGAGAACAGCGGTGCGTCCTTGTGCAGGAACGACTCGGCGTACGCGGCCATGGTCGAGCCGATGTCGCCGCGCTTGGCGTCCATGACGACCAGGGCGCCCGCCGCCCGTGCCTCGGCCACCGACGTCTCCAGGACGGCCAGTCCGCGCGAGCCGAACCGCTCGAAGAACGCGCTCTGCGGCTTGAGCACCGCGACCCGGTCGGCCAGCGCCTCGACGACCGTGCGGCTGAACCGCTCCAGGCCCGCCACGTCGTCGTTCAGGCCCCACTCGGCGAGCAGGGAGGCGTGCGGGTCGATGCCGACGCAGAGCGGGCCGCGCTCGTCCATGGCCCGGCGCAGACGCGCGCCGAAGGGTTCGAGACCGGTCATGCCGTCTTCCTCACGTCGGCGCCCACCGCGTCGGCGAGCGTGGCGTACGGGCTGGTGCGCAGGCGCGCGGCGAGCCCCTTGTGAAGGGCGCGAGCGTAGAAGGGCCCCTCGTAGACGAAGGCGCTGTAGCCCTGGACCAGCGTGGCACCGGCCAGGATGCGCTGCCAGGCGTCCTCGGCGTTCTCGACGCCGCCCACGCCCACCAGGGTGATCCGGTCGCCCACGCGCGCGTAGAGGCGGCGCAGGACCTCCAGGGAGCGATCCTTCAGGGGCGCCCCGGACAGACCGCCGGTCTCCTTGACCAGGGCGGGGTCGGACTTCAGGCCGAGTCCGTCGCGCGCGATGGTGGTGTTGGTGGCGATGATCCCGTCCAGGCCGAGTTCCACGGCGAGGTCGGCGACCGCGTCGATGTCCTCGTCGGCGAGGTCCGGCGCGATCTTGACCAGGAGCGGGACACGCCGTGCGGACACCGCGCCGTCGGCGGCCTCGCGGACGGCGCTCAGCAGGGGGCGCAGCGCCTCCGTGGCCTGCAGATTGCGCAGACCGGGCGTGTTCGGGGAGGAGACGTTGACCACGAGGTAGTCGGCGTAGGGCGCCAGCCGCTCGGCGGACTTCACGTAGTCCGCGACGGCCTCCTCCTCGGGTACGACCTTGGTCTTGCCGATGTTGACGCCGACGACGGTCCGGAAGACCGGCGTACGGGAGGCCAGGCGGGCGGCGACGCGGAGCGAGCCGTCGTTGTTGAAGCCCATGCGGTTGATCAGCGCCCGGTCCTTCACCAGCCGGAACAGCCGCTGCTTGGGGTTGCCGGGCTGCGGCTCGCCGGTCACCGTGCCGATCTCGACGTGGTCGAAGCCGAGCATCGCCATGCCGTCGATGCCCACGGCGTTCTTGTCGAAGCCCGCGGCGAGCCCGAAGGGGCCGTGCATGCGCAGCCCGAAGGCCTCCGTGCGCAGCTCCTTGTGGCGGGGCGCGAGGGCGGCCGCGAGGAAGGTGCGCAGCACGGGGACGCGGGCGGCCAGGCGGATCCAGCGGAAGGCGAGGTGGTGCGCCTGCTCCGGGTCCAGCCGCTTGAAGAACAGACTGAAGAAGATCTTGTACATGATGTCCTCACGAAGACGTGGCGTCCTCACGAAGAGGGGGACACCGTTTCCGGTGTCCCCCTCGGGGCTGCTAGTCGCGGGCCGCGGTCAGATGTTCCGCGTGTTCCTGGAGCGACCGGACGCTCACGTCGCCGCGGTTGAGGGCGTCGATGCCCTGGACCGCCGCCGCGAGCGCCTGGACCGTCGTCAGGCAGGGCACGGACCGTGCCACGGCCGCCGTACGGATGTCGTAGCCGTCGAGGCGGCCGCCCGTGCCGTACGGGGTGTTGACGATGAGGTCGACCTCGCCGTCGTGGATGAGCTGGACGATGGTCTTCTCGCCGTTCGGGCCGGTGCCCTCGGACTGCTTGCGCACGACGGTGGCGTTGATGCCGTTGCGCTTGAGCACCTCGGCCGTGCCGGAGGTGGCCATCAGCTCGAAGCCGTGGGCGACCAGCTCGCGCGCCGGGAAGATCATCGAGCGCTTGTCGCGGTTGGCGACCGAGATGAAGGCGCGGCCCTTGGTGGGCAGCGGGCCGTAGGCGCCCGCCTGCGACTTGGCGTAAGCCGTGCCGAAGACGGAGTCGATGCCCATGACCTCGCCCGTGGAGCGCATCTCCGGGCCGAGGACCGTGTCGACGCCGCGGCCGTGGATGTCGCGGAAGCGCGACCACGGCATGACGGCCTCCTTGACGGAGATCGGCGCGTCGAGCGGGAGCTCACCGCCGTCGCCGGTGGCCGGGAGCAGGCCCTCGGCGCGCAGCTCGGCGATGGTCGCGCCCAGCGAGATCCGGGCGGCGGCCTTGGCCAGCGGCACCGCCGTCGCCTTCGAGGTGAAGGGGACGGTCCGGGAGGCGCGCGGGTTGGCCTCCAGGACATAGAGGATGTCGCCCGCGAGTGCGAACTGGATGTTGATCAGGCCGCGGACGCCGACGCCCTTCGCGATGCCCTCCGTGGAGGCGCGCAGGCGCTTGACGTCGAAGCCGCCGAGGGTGATCGGGGGCAGGGCGCACGCCGAGTCGCCGGAGTGGATGCCGGCCTCCTCGATGTGCTCCATGACGCCGCCGAGGTAGAGCTCCTGGCCGTCGTAGAGCGCGTCGACGTCGATCTCGATCGCGTCGTCGAGGAACCGGTCGACCAGGACCGGCCGGGACGGGCTGATCTCCGTCGACTCGGAGATGTACGCCTCCAGGCGCGTCTCGTCGTAGACGATCTCCATGCCGCGCCCGCCGAGGACGTACGACGGACGCACCAGGACCGGGTAGCCGATCTCGTCGGCGATGGCCTTGGCCTCGGCGAAGGTGGTGGCGGTGCCGTGCTTGGGGGCCGGGAGGCCGGCCTCCTGGAGGACGCGTCCGAAGGCGCCCCGGTCCTCGGCGGCGTGGATGGCCTCCGGGGAGGTGCCGACGATCGGCACGCCGTTGTCCTTGAGCGCCTGCGACAGGCCCAGCGGGGTCTGGCCGCCGAGCTGGACGACGACGCCCGCGACGGGTCCGGCCTGCTGCTCGGCGTGGACGATCTCCAGCACGTCTTCCAGCGTCAGCGGCTCGAAGTACAGGCGGTCGGAGGTGTCGTAGTCCGTGGAGACGGTCTCCGGGTTGCAGTTGACCATCACGGTCTCGTAGCCCGCGTCGCTCAGGGCGAAGGAGGCGTGGACGCAGGAGTAGTCGAACTCGATGCCCTGGCCGATGCGGTTCGGGCCGGAGCCCAGGATGATGACGGCCGGCTTCTCGCGGGGCGCGACCTCGCTCTCCTCGTCGTAGGAGGAGTAGAAGTACGGCGTCTTCGCGGCGAACTCGGCGGCGCAGGTGTCGACCGTCTTGTAGACCGGGCGGATGCCAAGCGCGTGCCGGACCTCGCGGACGACGTCCTCGCGCAGGCCGCGGATCTCGCCGATCTGCGTGTCGGAGAAGCCGTGCCGCTTGGCCTCGGCGATCAGGTCGGCGGTCAGCTCGGGCGCCTCGGCCAGCTCGTCCGCGATCTCCTTGATCAGGAAAAGCTGGTCGACGAACCACGGGTCGATCTTCGTGTATTCGAAGATCTCCTCGGGGGTGGCGCCCGCGCGGATGGCCTGCATGACGGTGTTGATGCGGCCGTCGGTGGGCCGGACGGACTCGCGGAGCAGCTCGCCCTTGTCACCGGGCTCGCCGACGAAGGTGAACTGGCTGCCCGTCTTCTCCAGCGAGCGCAGGGCCTTCTGGAAGGCCTCGGTGAAGTTGCGGCCGATGGCCATGGCCTCGCCGACCGACTTCATGGTGGTCGTGAGGGTGGAGTCGGCCTGGGGGAACTTCTCGAAGGCGAAGCGCGGGGCCTTCACGACCACGTAGTCGAGCGTCGGCTCGAAGGAGGCCGGGGTCTCCTGCGTGATGTCGTTCGGGATCTCGTCGAGCGTGTAGCCGACGGCGAGCTTGGCGGCGATCTTGGCGATCGGGAAGCCGGTCGCCTTGGAGGCGAGCGCCGAGGACCGCGACACGCGCGGGTTCATCTCGATGACGATCACGCGACCGTCCTCGGGGTTCACCGCGAACTGGATGTTGCAGCCGCCGGTGTCGACGCCGACCTCGCGGATGACGGCGATGCCGATGTCGCGCAGGGTCTGGTACTCGCGGTCGGTGAGGGTCATCGCCGGGGCGACCGTGATCGAGTCGCCGGTGTGCACGCCCATGGGGTCGAAGTTCTCGATGGAGCAGACGACCACGACATTGTCGTGCTTGTCGCGCATCAGCTCCAGCTCGTACTCCTTCCAGCCGAGGATGGACTCCTCCAGGAGCACCTCGGTGGTCGGCGAGAGGGTGAGGCCCTGCCCGGCGATGCGGCGCAGCTCCTCCTCGTCGTGGGCGAAGCCGGAGCCGGCGCCGCCCATGGTGAAGGAGGGGCGGACCACGACCGGGTAGCCGCCGAGCGTGTCGACGCCCGCGAGGACGTCGTCCATGGAGTGGCAGATGACCGAGCGGGCGGACTCGCCGTGCCCGATCTTGCCGCGGACGGCCTCGACGACCTCCTTGAAGAGGTCGCGGTCCTCGCCCTTGTTGATGGCCTCGACGTTGGCGCCGATCAGCTCGACGCCGTACTTGGCGAGGGTGCCGGCCTCGTCCAGCGAGATCGCCGTGTTGAGGGCCGTCTGACCGCCCAGGGTGGGCAGCAGGGCGTCAGGGCGCTCCTTGGCGATGATCTTCTCGACGAACTCGGGGGTGATCGGCTCGACGTACGTGGCGTCGGCGATCTCCGGGTCGGTCATGATCGTCGCCGGGTTGGAGTTCACCAGGATGACCCGGAGGCCCTCGGCGCGCAGGATGCGGCACGCCTGGGTGCCGGAGTAGTCGAACTCGGCGGCCTGGCCGATGACGATCGGGCCGGAGCCGATGACCAGGACGGACTGGATATCGGTGCGCTTAGGCACGCTGGCCCTCCATCAGGGATACGAAGCGGTCGAACAGGTAGGCGGCGTCGTGCGGGCCGGCTGCCGCTTCGGGGTGGTACTGGACGCTGAAGGCGGGGCGGTCGAGAAGCCGCAGCCCCTCCACCACGTTGTCGTTCAGGCAGACGTGCGACACCTCGGCGCGGCCGAACGGGGTCTCGGAGACCTGGTCGAGCGGTGCGTCGACGGCGAAGCCGTGGTTGTGCGCGGTGACCTCGACCTTGCCGGTCGTACGGTCCTGCACGGGCTGGTTGATGCCGCGGTGGCCGTACTTCAGCTTGAAGGTGCCGAAGCCGAGCGCGCGGCCCAGGATCTGGTTGCCGAAGCAGATGCCGAAGAGCGGGGTGCCGCGCTCCAGGACGCCCCGCATCACGGAGACGGGGTGGTCGGCGGTGGCCGGGTCGCCCGGGCCGTTGGAGAAGAACACGCCGTCCGGGTTGACCGCGTAGACGTCCTCGACGGTCGCGGTGGCGGGGAGCACGTGCACCTCTATGCCGCGCTCGGCCATGCGGTGTGGGGTCATGCCCTTGATGCCGAGGTCGACGGCGGCGACGGTGAACTTCTTCTCGCCGATCGCGGGGACGACGTACGGCTCGGTGGTGGCGACCTCGGCGGAGAGGTTCGCGCCCTTCATCTGGGGGGCTTCCTGGACGCGGGCCAGCAGCGCGCCGTCCTCCCGCACCGCCTCCCCGCTGAAGATGCCGACGCGCATGGCGCCGCGCTCGCGCAGATGGCGGGTGAGGGCGCGGGTGTCGATGCCGGAGATGCCGACGACGCCCTGCTTCGCCAGCTCCTCGTCCAGCGAGCGCCGGGAGCGCCAGTTGGACGGCACGCGCGCGGGGTCGCGCACGACGTATCCGGAGACCCAGATCTTCTTCGACTCGGGGTCCTCGTCGTTGACGCCGGTGTTGCCGACGTGCGGGGCGGTCATCACCACGACCTGGCGGTGGTACGACGGGTCGGTGAGGGTCTCCTGGTAGCCGGTCATGCCGGTGGAGAACACCGCTTCGCCGAAGGTCTCCCCCACGGCCCCGTAGGCACGGCCGCGGAAGATACGGCCGTCCTCCAGGACGAGTACGGCGGGAGTTTTCACAGCTCCCCTGGTGGAGGTGGTCATCGTTCGACGCCTTCCCTGGTGTTCGTTTCGATCATGGTGTTGATGGCTTCGACCCACTCGTTGTGCTCGGCCGCGTGGTCGGAGCGGAACCCGGAGTCGATCAGCCGGTCGCCGTGCGCCCAAGTGACGACCAGGAGGCCGCCCTCGGTGAGGACCTTGCCGGCGATGCCCTTGTCGAGCCGGGCCTCACGCAGTTGTGCGGCCGGGACGAAGAAGTCGCTCGCCCCGGGGCGTACGACGTCGAGGCCGGCGTCCGTGAGGGTGAGCTCGACGCGGCTGCGGGTGCCCAGTCCCTGGGCCACGATGCGGTCGAGCCACTGACCGGCCGTGGTGGAGCCGTGGTAGCGGCCGCTCAGGGCCAGCCTCTCGGGGCCCGGGTCGTCCGGGGCGACGGGCAGCTCGGGCAGGTCGCCCTGGAGGGTGCCGCGCCACTTCCAGCCCTCGCGCATCAGCCAGTAGACGAGCGCGACGAACAGGGCGAGGCCGACGACCCAGCCGATACGAGCGGCCCAGTCGGTCACTTGCGCCGATTCCTTCTCGGCGGCCAGCAGGAGTACAGGTGTCACGTGAGCTTCCCGTCGACGAGCGTGGCCTTGCCCCGCAGCCAGGTGTGCGTCACACGGCCCGGCAGCTCGCGCCCCTCGTAGGGGGTGTTGCGGCTGCGCGAGGCGAAGCCCGCGGGTTCCACGAGCCCACGGTATGCCGTGTCGACCAGGGTGAGGTTGGCGGGCTCACCTGCCGAGACGGGACGTCCGTGGCCCGTGGCCTGTCCGATCTGCGCGGGCTTGACGGACATCCGGTCGGCGACGCCGGCCCAGTCCAGCAGACCCGTGTCGACCATGGTCTCCTGCACCACTGACAACGCGGTCTCCAGGCCGACCATGCCCATGGCGGCCGCGGCCCACTCGCAGTCCTTGTCCTCGTGCGGGTGCGGGGCGTGGTCGGTGGCGACGATGTCGATCGTGCCGTCGGCGAGCGCCTCGCGCAGGGCCAGCACGTCGCGCTCGGTGCGCAGCGGCGGGTTGACCTTGTAGACCGGGTTGTAGGTGCGCACCAGCTCATCCGTGAGGAGGAGGTGGTGCGGGGTGACCTCGGCGGTGACGTCGATGCCGCGGGACTTGGCCCAGCGGACGATCTCGACGGAGCCGGCGGTCGACAGGTGACAGATGTGGACGCGGGAGCCGACGTGGTCGGCGAGCAGGACATCCCGGGCAATGATCGATTCTTCGGCCACCGCGGGCCAGCCCCCGAGCCCCAGCTCGGCGGAGACGATGCCCTCGTTCATCTCGGCGCCCTCGGTCAGCCGCGGCTCCTGCGCGTGCTGGGCGACGACACCGCCGAAGGCCTTCACGTACTCCAGGGCGCGGCGCATGATCACGGCGTCGTGGACGCACTTGCCGTCGTCGGAGAAGACGGTGACGCCGGCGGCCGACTCGTGCATGGCGCCCAGCTCGGCGAGCTTCCTGCCCTCCAGGCCGACGGTGACGGCACCGATCGGCTGGACGTCGCAGTAGCCGTGCTCCTTGCCGAGCCGCCAGACCTGCTCGACGACACCGGCGGTGTCGGCGACCGGGAAGGTGTTGGCCATGGCGAACACGGTGGTGTAGCCGCCGCTGGCCGCCGCCCGCGTGCCGGTCAGAACGGTCTCGGAGTCCTCACGGCCGGGCTCGCGCAGATGGGTGTGCAGATCGACCAGGCCCGGCAGCAGCACCTTGCCGTCGGCCTCGACGACCTCGGCGCCCTCGGCGCTCAGACCGGCA
The DNA here is from genome assembly GCF_042671245.1 of Streptomyces sp. NPDC057099. NCBI lineage: Bacteria > Bacillati > Actinomycetota > Actinomycetes > Kitasatosporales > Streptomycetaceae > Streptomyces > Streptomyces sp. NPDC057099. The sequence continues at coordinate 2,577 of NZ_JBHUTX010000072.1, read as the reverse complement.
CCCACCTCGGCGATGGTCCCGCCGTCGATCAGCACGTCCTGCGGCTCGCCGCCCAGCACCTTCGCACCACGGATCAGGATCTTGCTCATGGGTCTTACTTCTCCTCGGTACGGGACTGGGTGACGGCGGGTTCGTTGCCACCGAGCAGCAGGTACAGGACGGCCATCCGGATGGACACTCCGTTTGCGACCTGCTCGACGACGGTGCAGCGGTCGGAGTCGGCGACCTCGGCGGTGATCTCCATGCCGCGGACCATCGGGCCGGGGTGCATCACGACGGCGTGCTCGGGCATCCGCGCCATGCGGTCGCCGTCGAGGCCGTAGCGCCGGGAGTACTCGCGCTCGGTCGGGAAGAAGGCGGCGTTCATCCGCTCGCGCTGGACGCGCAGCATCATCACCGCGTCGGACTTGGGCAGGGTGCTGTCGAGGTCGTACGACACCTCGCAGGGCCAGGTCTCGATGCCGACGGGCACCAGGGTCGGCGGGGCGACGAGGGTGACCTCGGCGCCCAGGGTGTGCAGCAGGTCGACGTTGGAGCGGGCGACCCGGCTGTGCAGGACGTCGCCGACGATGGTGATGCGCCGGCCGGCGAGGTCCTGGCCGAGCCCGGCGTCCGGGCCGACCAGACGGCGGCGCATGGTGAAGGCGTCCAGCAGGGCCTGCGTGGGGTGCTGGTGGGTGCCATCGCCCGCGTTGACGACGACCGCGTCGATCCAGCCGGAGTTCGCCAGCCGGTACGGGGCCCCGGAGGCACCGTGCCGGATGACCACGGCGTCGACGCCCATGGCCTCCAGGGTCTGGGCGGTGTCCTTCAGGGACTCGCCCTTGGAGACGCTGGAGCCCTTGGCGGAGAAGTTGATGACGTCCGCGGACAGCCGCTTCTCGGCGGCCTCGAAGGAGATCCGGGTCCGGGTGGAGTCCTCGAAGAAGAGGTTGACGATCGTGCGGCCGCGCAGGGTCGGCAGCTTTTTGATCGGCCGGTCGGCGACCCGGGCCATCTCCTCGGCGGTGTCGAGGATCAGGACGGCGTCGTCGCGGGTGAGGTCGGCGGCCGAGATGAGATGACGCTGCATCTGTCAGGCTCCGTAAGGCAGTTCAGGAGAATTCGGGCAGACGGGTGCGCCCGAGGGCGCACTGAGCCGGCGTACGACAGCGGCGTACGCCTGAAGCGCTACTGGGAGGTCTGCTTGGCACCGAGCAGCACGGTGTCGCGACCGTCCTCCTCGGCGAGCTGGACCTTGACCGTCTCCCGCAACGACGTGGGGAGGTTCTTGCCGACGTAGTCGGCGCGGATGGGCAGTTCGCGGTGACCGCGGTCGACGAGGACGGCGAGCTGCACCGCGCGCGGGCGCCCGATGTCGTTCAGCGCGTCGAGGGCGGCCCGGATGGTGCGGCCGGAGAAGAGCACGTCGTCGACGAGGACGACCAGCTTGCCGTCGATGCCGTCACCGGGGATCTCGGTGCGGGCCAGCGCACGCGGCGGGTGCATGCGCAGGTCGTCGCGGTACATGGTGATGTCGAGCGAGCCGCACGGAACCTTGCGCTCGGTGATCTGCTCGAGCTTGTCGGCGAGCCGCCGGGCGAGGAAGACGCCCCGGGTCGGAATGCCGAGGAGCACCACGTCGTCGGCGCCCTTGGCGCGCTCGACGATCTCATGGGCGATGCGGGTCAGCACCCGCGCGATGTCGGGCCCTTCGAGAACGGGCCGGGCATCGGACTGCGTGTCGTGCGTGTCCATACGAAACGGACCTCCTTCTCCGCCTCACGGGACGGACCTTAAAGGACGTCGGGATTGCGCCATACACGGTAGCAGGTCCCCGCGATCATCCCGACGGCCCCCTCGGATCACCCGTTCGGCCTAACCGAGTGCTGATACCACGGAAGAGTCGGTGCGGACCATTCGGCTTGACGCGACAGAGTAACGCTGCGTAACCTCACAGTGAGTTACCAGCCGCGCGGTCCGGCAACACAGCTGACCGCGTCGACACAGTGCCGGGGAGCTATATGTCCAGCGAATACGCCAAACAGCTCGGGGCCAAGCTCCGGGCGATCCGCACCCAGCAGGGCCTTTCCCTCCACGGTGTCGAGGAGAAGTCCCAGGGACGCTGGAAGGCGGTCGTGGTCGGTTCGTACGAGCGCGGCGACCGCGCCGTGACCGTACAGCGCCTCGCCGAGCTGGCGGACTTCTACGGCGTCCCCGTGCAGGAGCTGCTTCCGGGCACCACCCCGGGCGGCGCCGCCGAGCCGCCGCCGAAGCTGGTCCTGGACCTGGAGCGGCTGGCCACGGTGCCGGCCGAGAAGGCGGGCCCCCTGCAGCGCTACGCGGCCACGATCCAGTCGCAGCGCGGTGACTACAACGGCAAGGTGCTGTCGATCCGCCAGGACGACCTGCGCACACTCGCCGTCATCTACGACCAGTCGCCCTCGGTCCTCACCGAGCAGCTGATCAGCTGGGGTGTCCTGGACGCGGACGCGCGCCGCGCGGTCGCCTCCCACGAGGAGGCCTGAGCCCCTCAGCCCGAGCCCTCAGGGGCCAGCGCAGAAACGTGCCGCCGGGGTGGCCGGAACCATACGGTTC
>NZ_JBHUTX010000071.1:0-30847 GCF_042671245.1 Streptomyces sp. NPDC057099 | reverse complement strand
GGCCCGGCCCGCGCATCCCGGGACACGCCCAGCTCGCACGGAGTCCCGACACCATGTCATGGCCGCCCGTCCGCCGATCCGGAGCGAGGTGGCCCGAGAGGGAGTACGAGAAGGTGGCCACACCTAAAAAGGGCCGGAGCGCGAGCGCCCAGAGCAAGCCGGGGCGCTCGCTGGCCCTGATCCTGATCGCCCTCGTGGCGCTCACCGGTGGGATGTTCGCCTCGGGGCACACGAAGCCGCGTCTCGGCATCGACCTGGCGGGCGGTACGAGCATCACGCTCCGCGCCGTGCCCGAAGCCGGCAACGAGGCGGCCATCAACAAGACCAACATGGACACCGCCGTCTCCATCATGGAGCGACGTGTCAACGGTCTTGGCGTCTCCGAGTCCGAGGTCCAGACGCAGGGCCGGGAAAACATCATCGTCAACATCCCCAAGGGGACGAACTCCGAGCAGGCCCGCAAGCAGGTCGGCACCACCGCCAAGCTCTACTTCCGCCCGGTCCTCACCACCGAGGTCTCCGGCGGCGGCAAGACGGCCAGCCCCTCGCCCAGCGGCACCGGAAGCCCGACGGACAAGCCGTCCGGCAAGGCCAGCGACAAGCCCGAGGCCACCGACAAGAACTCCGCCTCCCCGTCGGCCACGCCCACCACGCAGGGCCGCGCGGTCACCGACGCGCTGAAGGCCGACGCCACACCGTCGGCGAGCGCCTCGGACGACAAGGCCAAGGCCAGCCCCTCCCCGTCGGCGAGCGGCGGTTCCGCCGAGGCCGACGCGAGCGCGCTGCAGGCGAAGTACGCCAAGCTCGACTGCACCGACGAGAAGACCCGCTCCAGCGTGGGTGACGGCGTCAAGGCCTCCGAGATGACCCTGGCCTGTGGCAAGAACTCGCAGGGCCAGTGGCAGAAGTACATCCTCGGCCCCGCCGCGGTCGACGGCACGGACGTCGACAAGGCCCAGGCCGTCCTGAACACGCAGACCGGTGCGGGCTGGACGGTCACGATGGACTTCACGGACGGCGGTGCCAAGAAGTTCGCCGACATCACCGGCAAGCTGGCGCAGAACCAGTCGCCGCAGAACCAGTTCGCGATCGTCCTGGACGGCGACGTCGTCTCCGACCCGTACGTCCGGCAGGCCCTGACCGGCGGCAACGCCGAGATCTCCGGCAACTTCACCCAGCAGTCCGCCCAGGACCTGTCCAACATGCTGAGCTACGGCGCGCTGCCGCTGACCTTCAAGGTGGACAGCATGACGACCGTCACCGCCGCGCTGGGCGGTGACCAGCTGCAGGCCGGGCTGATCGCCGGCGCGATCGGTCTCGCGCTGGTCGTCATCTATCTGCTGGCCTACTACCGCGGCCTGTCGTTCATCGCGATCCTCTCGCTGCTGGTCTCCGCCGCCCTCACCTACACGCTCATGGCCCTGCTCGGCCCGGCCATCGGCTTCGCGCTGAACCTGCCGGCGGTGTGCGGTGCCATCGTCGCGATCGGCATCACGGCGGACTCGTTCATCGTGTACTTCGAACGTGTCCGCGACGAGATCCGGGAGGGCCGCTCCCTGCGTCCCGCCGTCGAGCGGGCCTGGCCGCGCGCCCGACGCACCATCCTGGTCTCCGACTTCGTGTCGTTCCTCGCCGCCGCGGTGCTGTTCGCCGTCACCGTCGGCAAGGTCCAGGGCTTCGCGTTCACGCTCGGTCTGACGACCCTGCTCGACGTGGTCGTCGTGTTCCTCTTCACCAAGCCGCTGCTGACCCTGATGGCCCGCCGCCCGTTCTTCTCGAACGGCCACAAGTGGTCCGGCCTCGACCCGAAGAGCCTGGGCGCCCAGCCGCCGCTGCGCCGTACCCGTCGCCCCGCCGCCCCTGCCGACCCGAAGGAGGCCTGAGATGTCGAAACTCGGCAACCTCGGCGCCCGACTCCACCGTGGCGAGGTCGGCTACGACTTCGTCAAGAACCGCAAGATCTGGTACGGCGTCTCGATCCTGATCACCATCCTGGCCATCGCGGGCCTGGGGGTGCGCGGCCTGAACATGGGCATCGAGTTCCAGGGCGGTGCCGTCTTCACCACCCCGAAGAACACCAGTGCCTCGGTGTCCCAGGCCGAAACGTACGCGGAGGAGGCCTCCGGCCACGACGCGATCGTGCAGAAGCTGGGCAACGGCACCCTTCGCATCCAGGTCGCCGGTATCGACACCGACGCGGCGAACAAGATCAAGAACGCGCTCGCCGACGACCTCAAGACCGACTCGGAACGGATCAACGCCGAGCTGGTCGGGCCCAGCTGGGGTGAACAGATCGCCAGCAAGGCCTGGCAGGGCCTCGGCATCTTCCTGATCCTCGTGGTGATCTATCTGGCGATCGCCTTCGAGTGGCGCATGGCCATCGCCGCCTTCGTCGCGCTGATCCACGACATCACCATCACGGTCGGCATCTACGCCCTCGTCGGCTTCGAGGTCACACCCGGCACGGTGATCGGTCTGCTCACGATCCTCGGCTACTCGCTCTACGACACGGTCGTGGTCTTCGACAGCCTCAAGGAACAGACGAAGGACATCACCAAGCAGACCCGCTGGACCTACAGCGACGTCGCCAACCGCTCGATCAACAGCACCCTGGTCCGCTCGATCAACACCACGGTGGTCGCGCTGCTGCCGGTCGCGGGCCTGCTGTTCATCGGTGGTGGTGTCCTCGGCGCCGGCATGCTCAACGACATCTCGCTGTCGCTGTTCGTCGGTCTCGCCGCCGGTGCGTACTCCTCGATCTTCATCGCCACGCCGCTCGTCGCCGACCTCAAGGAGCGCGAGCCGCAGATGAAGGCCCTGAGGAAGCGCGTCCTCGCCAAGCGGGCCGCCAAGGGCGAGACCCCCGAGGCGGAGACCGCGGACGAGGCCTACGCCGACGAGCCCGAGGACGCCGCACCCGCGGTCGTCGGGCCGCGCAACCAGCCCGCTTCCCGCAATCGAGGCCGGGGCCGCCCCTCGGGGAAGCGCCGATGACCGACATCAAGGAACTGCTGCTCAGCCGCATCAGGGACGTGGCCGACTACCCGGAGCCGGGCGTGATGTTCAAGGACATCACCCCGCTCCTGGCGGACCCGGCGGCGTTCACCGCGCTCACCGACGCCCTCGCGGAGATCGCCGAGAGCGCCGGCGCCACCAAGATCGTCGGCCTCGAGGCCCGGGGCTTCATCCTCGGCGCCCCGGTCGCCGTCCGCGCCGGCCTCGGCTTCATCCCCGTACGCAAGGCGGGCAAGCTCCCCGGAGCCACCCTCGGCCAGGCCTATGACCTGGAGTACGGCTCGGCGGAGATCGAGGTGCACGCCGAGGACCTGGTCGCCGACGACCGCGTCCTGATCGTCGACGACGTCCTCGCCACCGGCGGCACCGCCGAGGCCTCGGTCCAGCTCATCCGCCGGGCCGGCGCCGAGGTCGCCGGTCTGGCCGTGCTCATGGAGCTCGGCTTCCTCGGCGGCCGGACCCGCCTGGAGCCGGCTCTGAACGGCGCCCCGCTGGAGGCGCTGCTCACGGTCTAGAAAGCCCACGGCAGCCCCGTGGACACCGGCACGACACCGCGGAGGCGGGCCCGGAGGAATCCGGTGCCCGCCTCTCGCGTTCCCGGGGTAGACGGTCCTCACATTGGCCTGAAGGCGATCCTGGGGCACAGGATGGCTACCATGGGGTCTCCGGAGCCTGACCGGGGGACCCGGAACGCGCACGAGGAGCCCTCTTGTCAGACGAGGCCCAGCACCTGACCGCCGCCAAGCCCGAGTCCGCCTCGGCAGCGGCCAAGCCCGCGCCCAACGCGCCGCACGCGAAGAACGACACCCGCGGGCCGGTCGAGCACGCCCAGTCGGCGCCCGTCGACAAGCCCGCCGAGCAGTCGCGCCCCAAGCCGGCTCCTCCCGCGGTGCGCCAGGCAGGCGGCCAGCCGGCCCGCACCGGGTCCTCCAACCGGGTCCGCGCCCGTCTCGCCCGGCTCGGCGTCCAGCGCGCGAACCCTTACAACCCCGTGCTGGAGCCCCTGCTGCGCATAGTGCGCAGCAACGACCCGAAGATCGAGACGGCGACGCTCCGCCAGATCGAGCGCGCCTACCAGGTCGCCGAGCGCTGGCACCGCGGCCAGAAGCGCAAGAGCGGCGACCCTTACATCACGCACCCTCTCGCCGTGACCACCATCCTCGCCGAGCTGGGCATGGATCCGGCCACGCTGATGGCCGGTCTGCTGCACGACACGGTCGAGGACACCGAGTACGGCCTGGACGACCTGCGCCGTGACTTCGGCGACGTCGTCACCCTGCTCGTCGACGGCGTCACCAAGCTGGACAAGGTCAAGTTCGGCGAGGCGGCCCAGGCCGAGACCGTGCGCAAGATGGTCGTCGCCATGGCCAAGGACCCGCGCGTCCTGGTCATCAAGCTCGCCGACCGCCTGCACAACATGCGCACCATGCGCTACCTCAAGCGTGAGAAGCAGGAGAAGAAGGCGCGCGAGACCCTGGAGATCTACGCGCCGCTCGCCCACCGGCTGGGCATGAACACCATCAAGTGGGAGCTGGAGGACCTCGCCTTCGCGATCCTCTACCCCAAGATGTACGACGAGATCGTCCGCCTGGTCGCCGAGCGCGCCCCCAAGCGCGACGAGTACCTCGCGATCGTCACCGACGAGGTCCAGCAGGACCTGCGGGCGGCCCGCATCAAGGCGACCGTGACCGGCCGCCCCAAGCACTACTACAGCGTCTACCAGAAGATGATCGTCCGCGGCCGTGACTTCGCGGAGATCTACGACCTGGTGGGCATCCGCGTCCTCGTGGACACCGTCCGCGACTGTTACGCGGCCCTCGGCACCGTGCACGCGCGATGGAACCCGGTCCCCGGCCGGTTCAAGGACTACATCGCGATGCCCAAGTTCAACATGTACCAGTCGCTGCACACGACGGTGATCGGCCCCGGCGGCAAGCCCGTCGAGCTGCAGATCCGCACCTTCGACATGCACCGCCGCGCCGAGTACGGCATCGCCGCGCACTGGAAGTACAAGCAGGAGGCCGTCGCCGGCACCTCGAAGGTGCGCACCGACGCCCCCAAGTCGTCCGGCAAGAGCAAGGACGACCACCTCAACGACATGGCCTGGCTGCGCCAGCTGCTGGACTGGCAGAAGGAGACCGAGGACCCGGGCGAGTTCCTGGAGTCCCTGCGCTTCGACCTCTCCCGCAACGAGGTCTTCGTCTTCACCCCCAAGGGCGATGTCATAGCGCTCCCGGCGAGTGCCACCCCGGTGGACTTCGCGTACGCCGTGCACACCGAGGTCGGGCACCGCACGATCGGCGCCCGTGTCAACGGCCGCCTGGTCCCGCTCGAGTCCACCCTCGACAACGGCGATCTGGTCGAGGTCTTCACCTCCAAGGCGGCCGGCGCCGGCCCCTCCCGCGACTGGCTCGGCTTCGTCAAGTCGCCGCGGGCCCGCAACAAGATCCGGGCCTGGTTCTCCAAGGAGCGCCGCGACGAGGCGATCGAGCAGGGCAAGGACGCCATCGTCCGCGCGATGCGCAAGCAGAACCTGCCGATCCAGCGCATCCTGACCGGCGACTCCCTGGTGACCCTCGCGCACGAGATGCGCTACGCGGACATCTCCGCGCTGTACGCGGCGATCGGCGAGGGCCATGTCTCCGCGCAGAACATCGTGCAGAAGCTCGTCCAGGCCCTCGGCGGCGAGGAGGCCGCGACCGAGGAGATCGACGAGTCGGTCCCGCCGGCCCCCGGACGCAGCCGCAAACGCCGCTCCAGCGCCGACCCGGGCGTCGTCGTGAAGGGCGTCGACGACGTGTGGGTCAAGCTGGCCCGCTGCTGCACGCCCGTACCCGGCGACCCCATCATCGGCTTCGTCACCCGCGGTAGCGGTGTATCGGTTCACCGCAACGACTGTGTGAACGTGGAGTCACTGTCCCGCGAGCCCGAGCGCATCCTCGAGGTCGAGTGGGCACCCACCCAGTCCTCGGTCTTCCTGGTCGCCATCCAGGTCGAGGCGCTGGACCGCTCCCGGCTGCTGTCGGACGTCACCCGCGTGCTGTCCGACCAGCACGTCAACATCCTCTCCGCGGCCGTCCAGACCTCCCGCGACCGCGTCGCCACCTCCCGCTTCACCTTCGAGATGGGCGACCCGAAGCATCTCGGCCATGTGCTGAAGGCGGTCCGGGGCGTGGAGGGCGTCTACGACGTCTACCGGGTGACGTCGGCGCGCAGCAGGTCGTAACCACCACACGAAAGAGGGCCCCGTACGGCACGTACGGGGCCCTCTTTCTTTCGACTCTCTTTCGGCCGACGGATCAGCCTCCGAACTCCTGCAGACCCTTCTGCGCCTGGTCCAGCAGCGCCTGGCGGCCCTCCAGCTCACGCTCCAGCTTGTCGGCCCTGGCGTTGTTGCCCTGCGCACGGGCCTGCTCGATCTGGCCCCGCAGCTTGTCCACGGCGGCCTGGAGCTGGCCGGTCAGACCCTCGGCACGCGCGCGTGCCTCCGGGTTCGTCCGGCGCCACTCGGTCTCCTCGGACTCCTGGAGGGCCCGCTCGACGGCGTGCATCCGGCCCTCGACCTTGGGCCGCGCGTCGCGCGGCACATGGCCGATGGCCTCCCAGCGCTCGTTCACGGAACGGAACGCGGCCCGGGCCGCCTTCAGGTCCGTGACCGGCAGGAGCTTCTCGGCCTCCTCGGCCAGCTCCTCCTTGAGCTTCAGGTTCTCCGCCTGCTCGGCGTCCCGCTCGGCGAAGACCGAGCTGCGCGCCGCGAAGAAGACGTCCTGGGCGCCGCGGAAGCGGTTCCACAGATCGTCCTCGTGCTCCCGCTGCGCACGGCCCGCGGCCTTCCACTCGGCCATCAGCTCGCGGTAGCGCGCGGCCGTCACACCCCAGTCCGTCGAGTTCGACAGCGCCTCGGCCTCGGAGACCAGCCGTTCCTTGGTCCGCCGTGCCTCCTCGCGCTGGGCGTCCAGCTGCGCGAAGTGCTGCTTGCGCCGCTTGGAGAACGCCGACCGCGCGTGCGAGAACCGGTGCCACAGGTCGTCGTCGGACTTGCGGTCCAGGCGCGGCAGGCCCTTCCAAGTGTCCACCAGGGCCCGCAGCCGCTCACCGGCCGCCCGCCACTGGTCGGACTGCGACAGCTCCTCCGCCTCGGCGACCAGCGCCTCCTTGGACTTGCGCGCCTCGTCGGACTGCTTGGCCCGCTGCGCCTTGCGCTCCTCGCGGCGCGCCTCCACCTGTTCCACGAGCTTGTCCAGCCGGACCCGCAGGGCGTCCAGGTCGCCCACCACGTGGTGCGCGTCGACCTGCTCCCGGATGTGGTCGATGGCGACCTGGGCGTCCTTGGCCGACAGGTCGGTGGTCTTCACTCGCTTCTCGAGGAGGCCGATCTCGACAACCAGGCCCTCGTACTTGCGCTCGAAATAGGCCAGCGCCTCTTCAGGAGTGCCTGCCTGCCAAGAGCCGACAACCTGCTCGCCGTCGGCCGTACGCACGTACACGGTCCCCGTCTCGTCGACGCGGCCCCACGGGTCGCTGCTCACAGCGCCTCCTCCACATGATGCCTGCGAGGGGCCTCAGCACCCCCGGGCATCGTCCACAGTTTCGTCACGGCCAACATAGGCGACCGGCGGGGGGCGTGTCCGCATCCCGCGCGACCGAAATTTCGCAGTTGGGGGTCAGGATTCGGTGATCGTGGCCTTGTTGATCACGACCGTCGCGTTGGGCGCCGTATTGCCCGTCTGAGGGTCGGGAGCCTCCGCTCCGGCCTTGGCGATCTTCGTCAGGACCTTCATGCCCGCCTCGGACACCGTACCGAACGGTGTGTAGTCGGGCGGTAGCTGACTGTCCTGGTAGACGAGGAAGAACTGGCTGCCGCCGCTGTCCCGCCCCTGCTTCGTCTGGGCGTTGTACTGGTTCGCCATCGCGACCGTGCCCGCCGGGTACACCCCGCCCTTGAGGCTCTTGTCCTTGAGGTTCTCGTCCGGGATCGTGTAGCCGGGTCCGCCCATGCCGGTGCCCTGCGGGTCGCCGCACTGCAGGACGTAGATGCCCTGGTTGGTGAGCCGGTGGCACTTGCTGTGGTCCAAGTACCCCTTGCCGAGAAGGTAGTTGAACGAGTTGACGGTGTGCGGCGCCGCCGACGCCTTCAGCGCGACGTCTATCTCACCGCACGTCGTGTCCAGCTTCATCGTGTACTTCGCCGACTCGTCGATCGACATCGCAGGTTCCTTCTTCCAGGTCTGCGACTCGACCTTGCCCGCGGCGGGCTTCTCGCACGGGTCCGGGGCCTTGCTGGGCGTGGCGCTCGGCGTGACGTCCGCGTTCGCGTTCTCCGTCTTGCCGTTGTCCTCGAACGGCTTGGTCAGGAAGACCGTCACGGAGAGCACCACGATCACGCCGAGAGCCGAGGCGATCACGGAGTTGCGGATACGGGCCTTGCGTCGAGCGTCCGTGCGTCGCTGCTGCTGCCGCAAGAACTTCTCCCGGGCGAGCTGACGCCGCCGCTGTTCCTGGCTGACCACCGGGTTCTCTCCTCATGGGTCTCGAACGTCGACCGGTACGCGTGCGTCCTGTGTGCCGAGCGCCTGCGTGTGCCCCGTACCGTATATGGGTTCGCTGAGGAATCGGCAGCGCCGGTAGGCTCTGTCACCAGCCGCAGCCTCCCGTATCGACACAACGAAGGACGATCGTGCTCATTGCCGGGTTCCCCGCCGGGGCCTGGGGGACGAACTGCTACCTCGTCGCCCCCGCCGCCGGTGAGGAGTGCGTGATCATCGACCCCGGCCATCAGGCCGCCGACGGCGTCGAGGAAGCGATCAGAAAGCATCGGCTCAAGCCCGTCGCCGTCGTCCTCACCCACGGCCACATCGACCACGTCGCCTCGGTCGTCCCGGTGTGCGGCGCGCATGACGTGCCCGCCTGGATCCACCCCGACGACCGGTACATGATGAACGACCCCGAGAAGGGGATCGGCCGTTCCATCGGGATGCCGCTCCTGGGTGAACTGACCGTGGGGGAGCCGGACGACGTCAAGGAGCTGGCCGACGGGGCCAAGCTGGAGCTGGCGGGCCTGGAGCTGTCCGTCGCGCACGCGCCCGGCCATACCAAGGGGTCGGTGACCTTCGGCATGCCCGAGGCGGCGGACATCCCGCCGATCCTGTTCTCGGGCGACCTGCTGTTCGCCGGCTCCATCGGACGCACCGACCTGCCCGGCGGCGACATGGCCGAGATGCTCGACTCGCTGGGCCGCGTGTGCCTGCCGCTCGACGACTCGACCGTGGTGCTGTCCGGCCACGGCCCCCAGACGACCATCGGCCAGGAGCGTGCCACCAATCCGTATCTGCGGCAGGTGGCGGCCGGCCAGGGAGCCCACGACGCTCCCCGACGAGGAATGTGACGAGACCTTCCGTGAGCACCTTCAAGGCCCCCAAGGGCACGTACGACCTGATCCCGCCGGACTCCGCGAAGTACCTGGCGGTCCGTGAGGCGATCGCCGCGCCGCTGCGGGACTCCGGCTACGGCTACATCGAGACGCCGGGCTTCGAGAACGTCGAGCTCTTCGCACGCGGTGTCGGCGAGTCGACGGACATCGTGACGAAGGAGATGTACGCCTTCGAGACCAAGGGCGGCGACAGGCTGGCCCTGCGCCCCGAGGGCACGGCGTCCGTCCTGCGCGCCGCGCTGGAGGCCAACCTGCACAAGGCCGGCAACCTCCCGGTCAAGCTCTGGTACTCCGGCTCGTACTACCGCTACGAGCGTCCCCAGAAGGGCCGCTACCGCCACTTCTCGCAGGTCGGCGCCGAGGCGATCGGTGCCGAGGACCCGGCGCTGGACGCCGAGCTGATCATCCTGGCCGACCAGGCGTACCGCTCGCTGGGCCTGAGCGACTTCCGGATCCTGCTCAACAGCCTGGGCGACCAGGAGTGCCGCCCGGTGTACCGCACGGCGCTGCAGGACTTCCTGCGCGGCCTGGACCTGGACGAGGACACCCTGCGCCGGGCGGAGATCAACCCGCTGCGCGTCCTCGACGACAAGCGTGAGACGGTCCAGAAGCAGCTGGGGGACGCCCCGCTCCTTCGCGACTACCTCTGCGACGCGTGCAAGGCGTACCACGAGGAGGTCCGCGAGCTGATCACGGCGGCGGGCGTCGCCTTCGAGGACGACGTGAAGCTGGTCCGCGGCCTGGACTACTACACCCGCACCACCTTCGAGTTCGTCCACGACGGCCTCGGCTCCCAGTCCGCGGTGGGCGGCGGCGGCCGCTACGACGGTCTCTCCGAGATGATCGGCGGCCCGGCCCTGCCGTCCGTCGGCTGGGCCCTCGGCGTCGACCGCACGGTCCTCGCCCTGGAGGCCGAGGGCGTCGAGCTCGAACTCCCCGCCACCACCAGCGTGTTCGCCGTCCCGCTCGGCGAGGAGGCCCGCCGGGTCTTGTTCGCCAAGGTCACGGAACTCCGCAAGAACGGCATCGCGGCCGACTTCTCCTACGGCTCCAAGGGCCTCAAGGGCGCCATGAAGAACGCCAACCGCAGCGGCGCCCGCTACACGGTCGTGGCGGGGGAGAGGGACCTCGCCGAGGGCGTCGTCCAGCTCAAGGACATGGAGTCGGGCGAGCAGACGGCGGTCGGAGTGAACGAGATCGTGGCGGAACTGGAAGCCCGGCTGGGCTGACGTGAGCGCGAAGGCGCCGGAGACCCCGGCGCCTTCCTCACTGCTCCAGCAGCCCGTACCGCATCGCGCTGGTGACGGCCGCCGTCCGGTCGTCCACCCCCAGCTTGCCGAAGATCCGCAGCAGATACGTCTTCACCGTCGACTCCCCGATGAACAGCCGGCGACCGATCTCCGCGTTCGTGCAGCCCTCCGCGACCAGCCGCAGCACCGCCACCTCGCGCTCCGACAGCCGCGGGCGCTCCGGCTTGGTCCGCAGCTGGTCCACCAGCCGGGCGGCGACGGACGGCGCCAGGACCGTCTCGCCGCGTGCCGCCGCCCGTACGGCCTCGGCGAGTTCGGCACGCGGCAGGTCCTTCAGCAGATAGCCCGCCGCTCCGGCCTCCACCGCCCGCAGGATGTCCCGGTCCGTCTCGTACGTGGTCAGCACGACCACCCGGCACGGCAGCCCGGCCCGCGTCATCCGCACGATGGAGTCCACACCTCCGCCCCCGGGCATCCGCAGATCCATCAGCACGATGTCCGGCCGTAACTCCGCCGCCAGCGCCTCCGCCTGCGGACCACTGGACGCGTCGGCGACGACCTCCAGGTCCGACTCGGCACTGAGCATCGCCCGCAGCCCCTCCCGTACGACGGGATGGTCGTCGGCCAGGATGATCCGGATCACGGCAGCTCCCTCCTCACGACCGGCAGCCGGACGGTCACGGCCGTACCGTCACCCGGGGCACTGCGCACCTCCGCGGTCCCGCCCACCTCGACGGCCCGGGCCCGCAACCCCGCGAGACCGTACCCGCCGCGGACCGCCGCCGGGTCGAAACCGCGGCCGTCGTCCCGTACGGACACCATGAGCGAGTCGTCCCCGTACGCCAGCGACACCCCGACCGTCACCGAACTCCCCGCGTGCTTACGTGCGTTGGCCAGCGCCTCCTGGCAGGCGCGCAGGGCCACCACCTCGGGCCCGGCGGGCAGCATCCGGACCGGTCCGGTCACCTCCAGCGTCGCGTCATGGCGCGCGGCGAGCCGGTGCAGCGCGTCCGGCAGGGACGCGCCGTCCAGGTCGGCGGGAGCGCCCCCGGCGACCAGGGCCCGGGCCTCGGCGAGGTTCTGCCGGGCCGTCTCGTCCATCAGCCGCAGATGCCGCCGCGCCTCGGGCAGGTCGTGATCCAGCTCCGCCTCGACCGCCTGGACCAGCATCACCAGACTCGTGAACCCCTGCGCGAGCGTGTCGTGGATCTCCCGGGTCAGCCGCTCCCGCTCGGCCAGCGCCCCATGGGCCTCGGACAGCCGGCCGATCTCGTGCCGGCTCGCGTCCAGCTCCGCGATCAACTCGGCCCGCCCCTGGCTCTGTTCGATGATCCGGATGGTCCAGATGCCGAGCGCCACCGAGAACACCAGCGTGACCACGCAGAACAGCACATTGAAGACCACGTCCCGGGTGTCGGGACGCCACAGCAGCGCCCAGCCTGCCACCGGCACCAGGTTGATCACGGCCACGGCCGCCAACGCCGACCGCAGCCGCAGCGTCATGAAGCACTGCGGAATCAGCGCGAACGCCAGCAGCCGCGTCTCACCGGCGAGCACCGCCGACGGCAGGAACAACGCCAGCGCCGCAGCCAGATAGCCGACCGTCCGCCGCTGGTCGGGCGGATCGCCCTGGATCAGACGGCGCCCGACCGCCACGTACAGGGGGACCAGCGGGACGAGCAGCGCGGGCGCGACCGCGCGGACCGGCCAGCCGGGATGCTCCGCGGCCAGCGCATAGGCCACGGTGACCACCCAGATGAGCGCGAAGTACGTGTCCCAGATCCGGAACGAGCGCTCCCAGTGGTAGGCGCTGCCGGCATCCGCCGCATCGCTCATCCCTCGCGCCGGTCCTTCCAGCGGAACGTCAGCAGGCACAGCGCCAATCCTCCGACGCACCACGCGGCGAGCACCAGAGCCACGCGTCCGAACTCCCAACTCCCCGCCTGCTCCAGCACCTGCGCCGACTCCGGCAGGAACACCCCGCGCAGCCCCTGGCACATCCACTTCAGCGGGAACAGCGCACCGACGTTGAGCATCCAGTCCGGGATGGTGCCGATGGCGATGTACACCCCGGAGATGAACTGCAGCACCAGGAACGGCAGGACGACCACGGAACTGGCACTGTTCGCGGACTTCGGCACCGAACTGATCGCGATGCCGAGCAGGGCGCACGCCGTGATCCCCAGCACGAAGATCCACACCAGATCGAACCAGCGCCCCGCGTCCGAGGGCAGGGCCACATCGTAGAAGGCGGTGCCGATCAGGAGCAGGATCACCGTCTCCAGCAGACCCGTGAAGAGAACCAGCCAGATCTTGCCGAGGAAGTAGGCCGTCGGCGGCATCGGTGTGCCGCGCAGCCGGCGCAGCACCTTCTCCTGCCGCTCGACGGCGATCGAGATGCCGAGCGCCTGGAAACTCGTCGACATGATGCCGGCGGCCATCATCGCCGGGACGTACAGCTGCGAGGCGGTGATCCCCGCGCCCTCCACGTCGTCCTTGAAGATCGACGCGAACAGGAACAGGAAGACGACCGGGAAGGCGAAGGTGAAAACCACCTGGTCGCGCTGCCGGAAGAACTGTTTGATCTCCAGCGCGCCCCGACGCAGCCCGAGCCCCCAGGCACCGGGCAGCCGCTCCGCACCCACCTCACCGCGCTCCCGTACGACGGTCGTGGTCATGCCCCGTCCTCCTGTCCGGTGAGCCGGAGATAGACGTCCTCCAGCGTGGGCCGGCTCACCGTCAGCCCCGGGATCTCGCCGTCGAAGCGGTGCAGGAGACCGGCGATCGTGCGGGTCGGCGTCTCGGTGCGCACGCTGTGCGGACTGCCGTCCGGCTCCGTCCACTCGACGACGGCCTCGGTGCCGTACCGCTCCCGCAGCGCCCCGGGCTCGCCCTCGGCGACGATCCGGCCCCTGGCGACGACGGCCAGCCGGTGCGCGAGGGCCTCCGCCTCCTCCAGGTAGTGCGTGGTCAGCAGGATCGTCGTGCCCTCGTCGGCCAGCGCGCGGATCAGCGACCAGAACTGCCGCCTGGCCGCCGGGTCGAACCCGGTCGTCGGCTCGTCCAGGAGCAGCAGGTCCGGGCCGCCGATCACGCCGAGAGCCACGTCCAGACGCCGGCGCTGACCGCCCGACAGCGCCTTGATCCGGCTGTCCGCCTTCGCCTCCAGACCGACCAGGCCGATGACCTCCTCGGGGTCGCGCGGCCGGGGGTAGCAGCGGGCGAAGTGCCGTACGGTCTCCCGGACCGTCAACTCGGCGGGCGCGGATTCGTCCTGCCAGACGATTCCGACGCGTGAGCGCCACGCGCGCGTGGCGGTCGCCGGGTCCGACCCGAGCACGGACACCTCGCCCGCGTCCCGGGACCGGTTGCCCTGGAGGATCTCCACCGTGGTGCTCTTGCCCGCGCCGTTGGGTCCGAGCAGGCCGAACACCTCGCCGCGCCGGATGCCGAGATCGACACCGTCGACCGCGGTCACGTCCCCGTAGCGCTTGCGCAGCCCCCGCACGTCCACGGCGAGGTCGTACCCGTGTGCTGTCATGCGCCGATCATCGGCCGGAACCGAACGCTCAGGGCCGACCGTGCGGACATCCTTATGTCCACTGAACGGTGGACAGACCCCCGTGTGCGGCACAATGGCCGTGCCCGAAGTTGGTCAGGCCTCAAGCGACGGAATCGGCGTGATGAGCAAGACGACAGTCAAGGACGTCTCCATGGAGCCCGAGTCGGAGCGCGCCGAGATCGCGCCCCGCACCGAGGGCGGCAGCCGGGCCCTCGCCCTGCTGCTGGTGATCACCGGCGCGGCCGGACTGCTCGCCGCCTGGGTCATCACGATCGACAAGTTCAAGCTCCTCGAGGCCAAGGTCGAGGGCAAGACGTTCACGCCCGGCTGCAGCCTCAACCCCGTCGTCTCCTGCGGCAGCGTCATGGAGAGCAAGCAGGCCGCCGTCTTCGGCTTCCCGAACCCGATGCTCGGCCTCGTCTGCTACGGCATCGTCATCGCCGTCGGCATCAGCCTCCTCGCCCGCGCCCGCTACCCGCGCTGGTACTGGCTCACCTTCAACGCCGGCTGCCTGTTCGGCGTCGTCTTCTGCGCCTGGCTGATGTTCCAGTCCCTGTACCGGATCAACGCGCTGTGCCTGTGGTGCTCCCTGGCCTGGGTCGCGACGATCCTCATGTTCTGGTACGTGACGTCGTTCAACATCCGCAAGGGCTTCCTCCCGGCCCCGAACTGGCTCAAGAGCTTCTTCGGCGAGTTCACCTGGGTCCTGCCCGTGCTGCACATCGGGATCATCGGCATGCTGATCCTGACCCGCTGGTGGGACTTCTGGACCAGCTGACCCCGGCGGTTCCGGGGCCCCGCGGGATTGTCGGTGCCGTGATTTAGGGTTTCTGACGTGGAGCCCGACCTGTTCACCGCCGCAGCAGAAGAACGCCAGGAGAAGGAGCCGTCCAGCAGCCCCCTGGCGGTGCGGATGCGCCCGCGCACCCTCGACGAGGTCGTGGGCCAGCAGCATCTGCTGAAGCCGGGCTCGCCCCTGCGCAGACTCGTCGGCGAGGCCTCAGGCCCCGCCGGCGCCTCCTCCGTGATCCTCTGGGGCCCGCCCGGCACCGGCAAGACCACCCTGGCGTACGTCGTCTCCAAGGCCACCGACGCCCGCTTCGTCGAACTGTCGGCGATCACCGCGGGCGTCAAGGAGGTCCGCGCGGTCATCGACGGCGCCCGCCGCGCCTCCGGGGGCTACGGCAAGGAGACCGTCCTCTTCCTCGACGAGATCCACCGCTTCAGCAAGGCCCAGCAGGACTCCCTGCTCCCGGCCGTCGAGAACCGCTGGGTGACGCTGATCGCGGCGACGACGGAGAACCCGTACTTCTCGGTGATCTCGCCCCTGCTGTCCCGCTCCCTGCTGCTCACCCTCGAACCGCTCACGGACGACGACATCAAGGGCCTTCTCCGCCGCGCCCTCACCGACGAGCGCGGCCTCAAGGACGCCGTCGCCCTCCCCGAGGAGACCGAGAGCCACCTCCTGCGCATCGCCGGCGGCGACGCCCGCCGCGCCCTGACCGCCCTGGAGGCGGCCGCCGGAGCCGCCCTCGACAAGGGGGAGCCGGAGATCGGCCTCACCACCCTGGAGGAGACGGTCGACCGGGCCGCCGTGAAGTACGACCGCGACGGCGACCAGCACTACGACGTGGCCAGCGCCCTGATCAAGTCCATCCGCGGCTCCGACGTCGACGCCGCCCTGCACTATCTGGCCCGGATGATCGAGGCCGGCGAGGACCCCCGTTTCATCGCCCGCCGCCTGATGATCTCCGCCAGCGAGGACATCGGCCTGGCCGATCCGAACGCCCTGCAGATCGCGGTCGCCGCCGCCCAGGCCGTCGCCATGATCGGCTTCCCCGAGGCCGCCCTCACCCTCAGCCACGCCACGATCGCCCTCGCCCTGGCGCCCAAGTCCAACGCCGCGACCACCGCGATCGGCGCCGCCCTGGAGGACGTACGCAAGGGGCTCGCCGGGTCCGTGCCCGCGCACCTGCGCGACAGCCACTACAAGGGCGCGACCAAGATCGGCCACGGCCAGGGCTACGTCTACCCGCATGACCTGACCGAGGGCATCGCCGCCCAGCAGTACGCCCCGGACGCGCTCAAGGACCGCGAGTACTACACACCGACCCGGCACGGCGCCGAGGCCCGCTACGCGGACGCGGTCGAATGGACCCGGAAGAACCTCGGTCGAAAGCGGTCCTGAGCACCCTGTAAACTCAGCCGGAGTGCCGCGTCCCGTGCAGTCAGAACGGGACAGTCGGCCGGAGCCGATCCCCGGACCGGCTCCAGGAGCGTCGCGCACCGTCGAACGGTGTCGCGGGCAGCCCACCACCACCCGTCCCCGGACGGGACCGGCCGGTGGGCCACTCGCGTGCTGCACGTATGTGCCCAGACCAGGGAGCGGCTGCCCACCACGTCCGCAGGTCCGCCAGGACAAGGACGGTGTGGGTTTCCCCGGCTGCGGATGCGACCTCCCAGAACCCTGACAAGCCGGAAAACCAGGAAAGAGACACACAGTGGCGAACCAGTCCCGCCCCAAGGTCAAGAAGTCGCGTGCCCTCGGCATCGCGCTGACCCCGAAGGCCGTCAAGTACTTCGAGGCCCGTCCCTACCCCCCGGGTGAGCACGGCCGCGGCCGCAAGCAGAACTCGGACTACAAGGTCCGTCTGCTCGAGAAGCAGCGTCTGCGCGCGCAGTACGACGTGTCCGAGCGCCAGCTCGTCCGCGCCTACGACCGCGCCTCCAAGGTCCAGGGCAAGACCGGTGAGGCCCTGATCATCGAGCTCGAGCGCCGTCTCGACGCGCTGGTGCTGCGTTCGGGCATCGCCCGCACGATCTACCAGGCCCGCCAGATGGTCGTCCACGGCCACATCGCGGTCAACGGCACGAAGGTCGACAAGCCCTCCTTCCGTGTCCGTCCGGACGACGTCGTGCAGGTCCGCGAGCGCTCCAAGGAGAAGACCCTCTTCACGATCGCCCGTGAGGGTGGCTTCGCCCCCGACGGCGAGACCCCGCGCTACCTCCAGGTGAACCTCAAGGCCCTGGCGTTCCGCCTGGACCGCGAGCCGAACCGCAAGGAGATCCCGGTGATCTGCGACGAGCAGCTCGTCGTCGAGTACTACGCCCGCTGATCCTCGGCAGGCACGCGGTACAACAGCCCGCCGTCTCCCCGTCCCTTCCGGGCGGGCGAGGCGGCGGGCTTTCGCGAATCCGCCGTCGCCGGGCGGCAATCCGGTACGGAGCCGCACCCCCGGCGCGATAGGCTCGGGGCACGACTTTCTCGTATTCAGGCAGATGTACAGGCACGTTTCAGGGAGCGGGTGCACACAGTGTCCGGTGGAGAGGTGGCCGGAATCCTGGTGGCCGTCTTCTGGGCGATCCTGGTCTCCTTCCTCGCCGTCGCGCTGGCGAGGCTGGCCCAGACGCTCAGGGCGACCACCAAGCTCGTGGCGGAAGTGACCGACCAGGCCGTCCCGCTGCTGGCCGACGCCTCCTCGGCGGTGCGCTCCGCGCAGACCCAGATCGACCGGGTCGACTCGATCGCCTCCGACGTCCAGGAGGTGACGTCGAACGCCTCCGCGCTGTCGACCACCGTCGCCTCCACCTTCGGCGGCCCCCTGGTCAAGGTCGCCGCCTTCGGCTACGGCGTGCGCCGGGCCCTCGGCGGCCGCAAAGAGGACGTGCCCGCCAAGGCGTCCAGGCGTACCGTGATCGTGGGCCGCACGGTCTCTCGACTCGGCGCCCGAGGGAAGAGGGACTGAGAGCAAGCGATGTTCCGCCGTACCTTCTGGTTCACCACGGGCGTCGCCGCCGGCGTGTGGGCCACCACCAAGGTCAACCGCAAGCTGAAGCAGCTGACGCCCGAGAGCCTCGCCAGAACCGCGGGCACCAAGGCGATCGAGGCCGGCCACCGGCTCAAGGACCGCGCGGTCGACTTCGCGCTCGACGTCCGGGACAACATGGCCCAGCGGGAGGAAGAGCTGGGGGATGTCCTCGGCATCAACAGCGACCCCGAACTCCCCGCACCCCGGCGGTACGCCGCCATCGAGAACCGCAACAACCCGAAGTCCGTCGACAGGACGACGTACTCGTACAACCGGAATGAGGACCACTGATGGAGTCGGCTGAGATTCGCCGCCGCTGGTTGAGCTTCTTCGAGGAGCGCGGTCACACCGTCGTCCCTTCGGCGTCGCTCATCGCGGACGACCCGACTCTGCTCCTCGTCCCGGCCGGCATGGTGCCCTTCAAGCCCTACTTCCTGGGCGAGGTCAAGCCGCCCTTCGACCGCGCCACGAGCGTGCAGAAGTGCGTGCGTACGCCGGACATCGAAGAGGTCGGCAAGACCACCCGGCACGGCACGTTCTTCCAGATGTGCGGCAACTTCTCCTTCGGCGACTACTTCAAGGAAGGCGCCATCAAGCACGCCTGGGAGCTGCTCACCGGCTCCCAGGACAAGGGCGGTTACGGCCTCGACCCCGAGCGCCTGTGGATCACCGTCTACAAGGACGACGACGAGGCCGAGCGCATCTGGCACGACGTCGTCGGCGTGCCGAAGGAGCGCATCCAGCGCCTCGGCATGAAGGACAACTACTGGTCCATGGGCGTGCCCGGCCCGTGCGGTCCCTGTTCCGAGATCAACTACGACCGCGGCCCCGAGTTCGGCGTCGAGGGCGGCCCCGCCGTCAACGACGAGCGGTACGTGGAGATCTGGAACCTCGTCTTCATGCAGTACGAGCGTGGCGAGGGCATCGGCAAGGACAACTTCGAGATCCTCGGCGAGCTGCCGAGCAAGAACATCGACACCGGCCTCGGCCTCGAGCGCCTCGCCATGATTCTGCAGGGCGTGCAGAACATGTACGAGATCGACACCTCGATGGCCGTCATCGAGAAGGCCACCGAGCTGACCGGCGTCCGCTACGGCGACGCCCACGCGTCGGACGTGTCCCTGCGCGTGGTCACCGACCACATGCGCACCTCCGTGATGCTCATCGGCGACGGCGTCACCCCGGGCAACGAGGGCCGCGGCTATGTGCTGCGCCGCATCATGCGCCGCGCCATCCGCAACATGCGCCTGCTCGGTGCCACCGGTCCGGTCGTCAAGGACCTGATCGACACCGTGATCGGCATGATGGGCCAGCAGTACCCCGAGCTCATCACCGACCGCGAGCGCATCGAGAAGGTCGCCCTCGCCGAGGAGAACGCCTTCCTCAAGACGCTGAAGGCCGGCACCAACATCCTCGACACGGCCGTCACCGACACCAAGGCCTCCGGCGGCACCGTCCTGGCCGGCGACAAGGCCTTCCTGCTCCACGACACCTGGGGCTTCCCCATCGACCTCACCCTGGAGATGGCCGCCGAGCAGGGCCTGTCCGTGGACGAGGACGGCTTCCGCCGCCTGATGAAGGAGCAGCGGGAGCGCGCCAAGGCCGACGCACAGGCCAAGAAGACCGGCCACGCCGGCACCGGCGCCTACCGTGAGATCGCCGACCAGGCCGGTGCCACCGACTTCATCGGCTACACCGCCACCGAGGGCGAGTCGAGGATCGTCGGCATCCTCGTCGACGGCGCCTCCTCCCCGGCCGCCACCGAGGGCGACGAGGTCGAGATCGTCCTCGACCGCACCCCGTTCTACGCCGAGGGCGGCGGCCAGATCGGCGACACCGGCCGGATCAAGGTCGACACCGGTGCCGTCATCGAGATCCGCGACTGCCAGAAGCCGGTCCCGGGCGTGTACGTCCACAAGGGCGTCGTCCAGGTCGGCGAGGTCACCGTCGGCGCCACGGCCCACGCCTCGATCGACTCCCGCCGCCGCACGGCCATCGCCCGCGCCCACTCGGCCACGCACCTCACCCACCAGGCGCTGCGCGACGCCCTCGGCCCGACGGCCGCCCAGGCCGGATCCGAGAACCAGCCCGGCCGCTTCCGCTTCGACTTCGGCTCGCCGTCCGCCGTTCCCACGGCCGTGATGACCGACGTCGAGCAGCGGATCAACGAGGTCCTCTCCCGCGACCTCGACGTGCAGGCCGAGGTCATGGGCATCGACGAGGCCAAGAAGGCCGGTGCCATCGCCGAGTTCGGCGAGAAGTACGGCGAGCGCGTGCGCGTCGTGACCATCGGCGACTTCTCCAAGGAGCTGTGCGGTGGCACGCATGTGCACAACACCGCCCAGCTGGGTCTGGTGAAGCTGCTCGGCGAATCGTCGATCGGTTCGGGTGTTCGCCGTATCGAGGCCCTGGTCGGTGTCGACGCCTACAACTTCCTCGCCCGTGAGCACACGGTCGTCGCCCAGCTCCAGGAGCTGATCAAGGGCCGCCCGGAGGAGCTCCCGGAGAAGGTCTCCGCCATGCTCGGCAAGCTGAAGGACGCCGAGAAGGAGATCGAGAAGTTCCGCGCCGAGAAGGTCCTCCAGGCCGCCGCCGGTCTCGCCGAGTCCGCCAAGGACGTCCGCGGCATTGCGGTCGTGACCGGTCAGGTCCCGGACGGCACGACCGCCGACGACCTGCGCAAGCTCGTGCTCGACGTGCGCGGACGCATCCAGGGCGGACGGGCCGCCGTAGTGGCCCTCTTCACGGTCGCGAACGGTAAGCCGCTCACGGTCATCGCCACCAACGAGGCCGCCCGCGAGCGCGGCCTCAAGGCCGGCGATCTGGTCCGTACGGCCGCCAAGACCCTCGGCGGCGGCGGTGGCGGCAAGCCGGACGTCGCCCAGGGCGGCGGCCAGAACCCGGCCGCGGTCGGTGACGCCGTGGACGCCGTGGAGCGTCTGGTCGCCGAGACGGTCAAGTAAGAGACGGGTCAGGAAGATGCGCAGAGGACGTCGACTCGCGATCGACGTCGGGGACGCCCGTATCGGGGTCGCCTCGTGCGACCCCGACGGGATCCTCGCCACCCCGGTGGAGACGGTCCCGGGGCGTGACATCCCCGCAGCTCAGCGGCGGTTGAAGCAACTCGTCGACGAGTACGAGCCGCTCGAGGTCGTCGTCGGTCTCCCACGCTCCCTCAAGGGGGGCGAGGGCCCGGCCGCGGTCAAGGTCCGCGCCTTCGTCCAGGAACTGGCCCGCATGATCGCCCCGGTTCCGGTCAGACTCATCGACGAACGCATGACCACGGTGACGGCCAGTCAGGGACTGCGTGCTTCCGGTGTGAAGACCAAGAAGGGCCGTTCCGTGATCGACCAGGCAGCCGCGGTGGTCATCCTCCAGCAGGCGCTTGAATCCGAACGGGTGTCAGGTAAAGCACCCGGCGAAGGCGTCGAAGTGGTCATCTGATCGCGATACGGTAACGTTCCGCGCGATGCGCCGGTGTTCGAACAGCTGACGCACCAGAGAGAGGCGGACGGGAGCCCGGCCGGACGCCGAGCTACCGCCGCCTCGCGGCTCTAGGGGATCGATGACTGAGTATGGCCGGGGCCAAGGCTCCGAACCGTGGCATCCGGAGGACCCGTTGTACGGGGACGGCGGATGGGGAGGACAGCAGGCCCACCCGGGTCAGCAGTCCCCCTACGGCGGCCAGCCGCAGCACTATCCAGAGCAGCCGCAGCAGCCGCAGTACGGCGACTGGGGCACCGGTGAGCAGGCCGGATACGGTCAGGCGCAGCAGCACTATCCGTACGACCAGCAGTACGCGGCCCAGACCCACGGGCACCAGCAGTACCCCGGGCAGGGGGACCACGGTCACCCGCAGGACCAGGGGTACCACCAGCAGCCGTACGACAACGGCGGGTGGGCCACCGGCGGGCACCAGCAGATGCCGTACCCCGGCGACCCCGCCGACCCGTACGGGCAGCAGGGGCCCGGCGCCTACGGCGGGGGCCAGTCCGACTACTACGGCACCCCCGACGCGTATCCGCCGCCGGAGCCCCCGGGCCGGCGCCGGGCCGAGCCGCCGCCGGAGCCGGAGACCGACTGGGACCCCGGCCCCGACCAGGGCGAGCACGCCTTCTTCGCGGGCGGCGACGACGATGACGACGGCGACGAGCCGGGGGACCGGCGCCGACGCGACGAGCAGCGGGGTCGCGGCGGCAAACCCAAGAAGCGCCGCAACGGAATGGCCTGCCTGGTGGTCGCCCTCGTCCTCGGCGGAGGCGTGGCGGGCGTCGGCTGGTTCGGCTACCAGTTCTACCAGGATCGTTTCGGTGACGCCCCGGACTTCGCGGGCGACGGCAGCGGGCGGCAGGTCACCGTCGAGATCCCCAGGGGAGCGGGCGGTTACGAGATCGGGCAGGTGCTGAAGGACGCCGGCGTCGTCAAGAGCGTCGACGCGTTCGTCACGGCTCAGGAGAACAACCCCGACGGGCAGAAGCTCCAGGACGGCGTGTACACGCTGCAGAAGCAAATGTCGGCCGACAGCGCGGTCGAACTGATGCTCAGTCCGGAGAGCCGCGACAACCTGATCATCGCCGAGGGCAAGCGCAACGCCGACATCTACCGGCTCATCGACAAGCGGCTGGAGGTCAAGGCGGGCACCACCGCCGCGGTCGCCAAGAAGGACTACAAGAAGCTCGGCCTGCCCGCCTGGGCGCTGAACCACCCGAACGTCAAGGACCCGCTGGAAGGGTTCCTCTACCCCTCCAGCTACGGCATCGCCAAGGGGCAGAAGCCCGAGGGCGTGCTGAAGCAGATGGTGACGCGAGCCACCGAGACGTACGAGAAGCTCGGGGTGGAGAAGAAGGCCACGAGCCTCGGACTCGAAGACCCCTGGCAGCTGATCACGGTCGCGAGCATGGTTCAGGCCGAGGGCACCAGCCATGCCGACTTCCGCAAGATGGCCGAGGTCGTCTACAACCGGATGAAGCCCGGAAACCCGCAGACCAACGGCTTGCTGGAGTTCGACTCCACGTACAACTACATCAAGAACCAGAGCAAGATCGACCTGAGCCTGAGCGAGCTGCGGACCTACGACAACCCGTACAACACGTACTTCCACAAGGGACTGACGCCCGGGCCGATCGACAATCCCGGCGAGGACGCGATCAAGGGCGCCCTCAACCCGACGGACGACGGCTGGTACTACTTCATCTCGCTGGACGGCAAGACCAGTGAGTTCACCAAGACCAACGCCGAGCACCAGAAGCTGGTCGACAAGTTCAACGCCTCGCGGAACAACTGAGGAACCCCCTGATGGCCGCACCACGCCGGGCCGCCGTACTCGGCTCCCCGATCGCCCACTCGCTCTCCCCGGTCCTGCACCGCACGGCCTACCAGGAGTTGGGGCTGAGCGGCTGGACGTACGACAGGTTCGAGGTCGATGAGGCCGCCCTGCCCGGGTTCTTCGAGACGCTCGGTGCCGAGTGGGCGGGGCTCTCGCTGACCATGCCGCTGAAGCGGGCCGTGATCCCGCTGCTCGACGGGATCAGCGAGACCGCGGCCTCGGTCGACGCGGTCAACACGGTGGTCTGCACTCAGGACGGCCGCCGCACCGGCGACAACACCGACATCCCCGGCATGGTCGCGGCTCTGCGCGAGCACGGCATCGACAAGGTCGAGGCCGCCGCGGTCCTCGGCGCGGGGGCCACCGCCTCGTCCGCGCTGGCCGCGCTGTCGCGGATCTGCCCCGGCGAGATCGCCGTGTACGTCCGCAGCGAGGCCCGGGCCGCCGAGATGCGGCAGTGGGCCGAGCGGCTGGACGTCTCGGTGCGCATCGCCGACTGGGCGGACGCCGAGCAGGCCCTGCGCGCCCCGCTGGTGATCAGCACCACGCCGGCCGGTGTCACCGACGCCCTCGCCCGGTCCGTGCCGGAGCGGCCGGCGGCCCTCTTCGACGTCCTCTACGACCCTTGGCCGACGACCCTGGCCGCCCGCTGGTCGGCGTACGGCGGCGCGGTCGTCAGCGGCCTCGACCTGCTGGTGCACCAGGCCGTGCTGCAGGTCGAGCAGATGACGGGGCTGGCCCCGGCGCCCCTGGACGCCATGCGAAAAGCGGGCGAACGCGCTCTCGCCGCCCGCTAGGATCCGCTCTCGGTTCCGCAGGGGGCGGAACAGGGGAGGGGATACGAACCATGGCCACCGGCATGCCTCAGGCGTCCGTGAAGTCCCAGATATTCGAGTCGCTGCTGGGATTCCTGCCCGACTGGGTGCAGATCACCGTGCTCGCCCTGATCGTGCTCGCGGTCCTCGCGTCCTGGGCGGTCAAGATCAAGCGCAAGATCGCCTATCGGCGGGCCGTGCGGAGCGGGCAGCCCGTCCACGCGGCGGCCCGGTACGGGCAGGGGCGCGGGGCGGACTACCTCGGGGAGTACGCACCTCAGCAGGCGCCGCAGCAGGGCAGTGGAGCCGACCACCTGGGTGCCTACGCGCCGCAGCAGACGCAGCCCGCGCGGCAGCCGAGCGGCGCGGACTTCCTCGGTTCCTACGCGCCGCAGGGGCAGACCGGAGGCCCGGCCTCGTCCGCCTGATGGACCGGCGGCCGGGTGCGCGCTCCGGACGTGGGAGGATCGTAGGTGGCGGACCGGGGCCGCGCACCCGATCCGGCCGTCGCCGTACGAGATGACGCGCGTACGCAGGGCAGTACGGGCGCGAGCACTGAGGAGCACCGTTGAGCAGGTTGCGCTGGCTGACCGCGGGGGAATCCCACGGTCCCGCACTCGTCGCGACGCTGGAGGGTCTGCCCGCCGGCGTGCCGATCACCACGGACATGGTGGCGGACCATCTCGCGAGGCGCCGCCTGGGCTATGGGCGCGGCGCCCGGATGAAGTTCGAGCGCGACGAGATCACCTTCCTCGGCGGCGTCCGGCACGGCCTCACCCTCGGCTCCCCGGTCGCGATCATGGTGGGCAACACCGAGTGGCCGAAGTGGGAACAGGTCATGGCGGCCGACCCGGTCGACCCCGAGATCCTCGACGGCCTCGCCCGCAACGCCCCGCTGACCCGCCCGCGGCCCGGCCACGCCGACCTCGCCGGTATGCAGAAGTACGGCTTCGACGAGGCCCGGCCGATCCTGGAGCGTGCCTCGGCGCGTGAGACCGCGGCCCGTGTGGCCCTCGGCGCGGTGGCCCGGTCGTACCTCAAGGAGACGGCCGGCATCGAGATCGTCTCCCACGTGGTGGAACTGGCCGCCGCGAAGGCGCCGTACGGCGTGTACCCGACGCCGGCGGACGTGGAGAAGCTGGACGCGGACCCGGTGCGCTGTCTGGACGCCGACGCGTCGAAGGCGATGGTCGCCGAGATCGACCAGGCCCACAAGGACGGCGACACCCTCGGCGGCGTGGTCGAGGTGCTGGCCTACGACGTGCCGGTCGGCCTCGGTTCGCATGTGCACTGGGACCGGCGTCTCGACGCCCGGCTGGCCGCCGCCCTCATGGGCATCCAGGCCATCAAGGGCGTGGAGGTCGGCGACGGCTTCGACCTGGCGCGGGTGCCCGGCTCCAAGGCCCACGACGAGATCGTGACCACCGACGAGGGCATCCGGCGCACCTCCGGCCGCTCCGGCGGCACCGAGGGCGGGCTGACCACCGGTGAGCTGCTGCGGGTGCGGGCGGCGATGAAGCCGATCGCGACCGTCCCGCGGGCGCTCAAGACGGTGGACGTCGTCACCGGTGAGGCGACCGCCGCCCACCACCAGCGCTCCGACGTGTGCGCGGTGCCGGCGGCTGGCATCGTCGCCGAGGCGATGGTCGCCCTCGTCCTCGCGGACGCGGTGGCCGAGAAGTTCGGCGGCGACAGCGTGGCCGAGACCGGCCGCAACGTACGGTCGTACCTCGACAACCTGGCCATCCGGTGACCCCGCTGATCGTGCTGGTCGGCCCGATGGGCGTCGGCAAGTCCACCGTCGGGCAGCTGCTGGCCGAGCGGCTCGGGACCGGATACCGGGACACCGACGACGACATCGTCGCCGCGCAGGGCCGGACCATCGCCGAGATCTTCGTGGAGGAGGGCGAGGCCGCCTTCCGCGCGATCGAGAAGCAGGCCGTGCGCGAGGCGCTGGCCGGGCACGACGGCGTACTGGCCCTGGGCGGCGGCGCCGTCCTCGACCAGGACACCCGCGAGCTGCTCGCCGGGCAGCGGGTGGCGTACCTGTCGATGGACGTCGAGGAGGCGGTCAAGCGCACCGGCCTCAACGCGGCCCGGCCGCTGCTCGCCATCAACCCGCGCAAGCAGTGGCGCGAGCTGATGGAGGCCCGTCGGAACCTGTACGAGGCGGTCGCCACGGCCGTCGTCGCCACCGATGGCCGTACGCCCGAAGAGGTCACCCAAGCCGCCCTGGACGCACTGGAGTTGAAGGAAGCATGAGCGAGGCAGTGACGCGGATCCAGATCGGCGGCACGGCGGGCACCGAGCCCTACGAGGTGCTGGTGGGCCGGCAACTCCTGGGCGAACTGGCCGGGTTGATCGGCGGCCGGGCCAAGCGGGTCGCGATCGTCCACCCCGAGGCACTGGCCGAGACGAGTGACGCGCTGCGCGCCGACCTGGCCGAGCAGGGCTACGACGTGGTCGCCATCCAGGTGCCCAACGCGGAGGAGGCCAAGACCGCCGAGGTCGCCGCCTACTGCTGGAAGGCGCTGGGCCAGTCCGGGTTCACGCGCACGGACGTCATCGTCGGTGTCGGCGGCGGCGCGACCACCGACCTGGCCGGCTTCGTGGCCGCCACCTGGCTCCGCGGGGTGCGCTGGATCGCGATCCCGACCACCGTGCTGGCCATGGTCGACGCGGCCGTCGGCGGCAAGACCGGCATCAACACCGCCGAGGGCAAGAACCTGGTGGGCGCCTTCCACCCGCCCGCCGGTGTGCTCTGCGACCTGGCCGCGCTGGACTCCCTGCCGGTCAACGACTACGTCTCCGGACTCGCGGAGGTCATCAAGGCCGGCTTCATCGCCGACCCGGTGATCCTCGACCTCATCGAGTCCGACCCCGAGGCCGCCCGCACCCCGGCCGGCCCGCACACCGCCGAGCTCATCGAGCGCTCCATCCGGGTCAAGGCCGACGTGGTGTCGTCCGACCTGAAGGAGTCGGGCCTGCGCGAGATCCTCAACTACGGCCACACGCTCGGTCACGCCATCGAGAAGAACGAGCGCTACAAGTGGCGCCACGGCGCGGCCGTGTCCGTGGGGATGCACTTCGCCGCCGAACTCGGCCGCCTGGCAGGCCGGCTGGACGACGCCACGGCCGACCGGCACCGCACCGTCCTCGAAGCGGTGGGCCTGCCGCTGTACTACCGGCACGACCAGTGGCCCAAGCTGCTGGAGACCATGAAGGTCGACAAGAAGTCCCGCGGCGACCTGCTGCGCTTCATCGTCCTCGACGGTCTGGCCAAGCCCACCGTCCTGGAGGGGCCCGACCCGGCCGTGCTGCTCGCCGCGTACGGCGAAGTGGGGCAGTAAGTCCTCCCTCGCTCCTTCCGCCCGAAAAAGCCTTACGGCGCCGGGCACTTCGGGCCGCCCCCGGCCGTTCACACAACGATCGCCGGGGGCGGTACCGTTCGGTAGCAGCGGGTTCCGCCCCCGCAGTCAGCGCCCATCGCCTGTACGAGACGGAGTGGCACCGGATGCAGCACGCAGTGGGTTCTCCGCTGCCGCCGCCCCACCAGCCGGGGCAGGGACCGGCCGCCGGCTGGTCGCCGGCCGCACACCACCCGGGGTCGCACCACCCGGGCGCGCACCAGGGCCCCGCCCCCGTGCCCCCGCCGCCCCCGGCACCGGGATACCCCGCGCCACCGCCCGGGCCGGCCGCGCCCCCGCATCAGGCCTCCGCCCCGCCGGACACCACCGGTCATGTGCCGCTGCCGCCGGGCGGCCCGGTCGCCATGCCCAGCGCGCCGCCCGCCGCCGCGGGCCCCGACCTGGCGGGCACGACGCTCGCGGTGCTGCTCATCGGCCCCGCAGGTGCCGGGAAGACCAGCGTCGCCAAGTACTGGGCTGACCATCGCCGGATCCCCACGGCCCACATCAGCCTCGACGACGTACGCGAATGGGTCCGCTCGGGCTTCGCCGACCCCCAGTCCGGGTGGAACGACAACTCGGAGGCCCAGTACCGCCTCGCCCGCCGCACCTGCGGCTTCGCCGCGCGGAACTTCCTGGCCAACGGCATCTCCTGCATCCTCGACGACGCAGTCTTCCCCGACCGGCCCGTCGTCGGCCTCGGAGGCTGGAAGCGGCACGTCGGGCCGGGCCTGCTGCCGGTCGTCCTCCTGCCGGGCCTGGAGATCGTCCTGGAGCGCAACGCCGAACGCTCCGGCAACCGCCGCCTCAGCGACGACGAGGTCGCCCGCATCCACGGCCGCATGGCCGGCTGGTACGGCTCGGGCCTCCCGATCATCGACAACTCCCAGCTCGACATCCCGCAAACGGCCCAGGTCCTGAACGACGTCCTGTCCCGCTCCATCGCCAGCCCGCCCCAGTGGTAGCGGCCCCGCTGCCCCACTCGGCCTCTCCCGAACGGCGCCGACCCCGCGAAGCTCATACGCTCGGGTCATGTCAGAGGTGTACGCGGCCCGCCGGACGCGTCTGAGGGAATACTGCAACGCGGGCGGCAGCGCGGCGGCGCTGGTCACCCGCCCCGCCAACGTGCGCTATCTCGCGGGCCCCGCCCCGCGCGGCGCCGTTCTGCTGCTGGGCAAGACCGAGGACCTCCTGGTGTGTGCCGGCCCGATCGAAGGCCGCTCCGCGCAGGAGCGCCCCGACGAGGCCCTGCGCGTCCAGAACCTGCCCGGATCCGGTGGCGGCGACCCGGCCGTCGCGGCCGCCGACCTTGCCTCGGGCCAGGGAGCCGACTCCCTCGCGGTGGAGGAGCACCACCTCACCGTGGCCCGGCACCGCGCCCTCGGCTCGGTCGCCCCCCGGCTGCGCCTGGCGGGCCTCGGCTGCGCCGTCGAGCAGCTCAGGGTGGTCAAGGACGAGGAGGAGATCTCCTGCCTCCGCATCGGCGCCGAGATCGCCGACCAGGCCCTGGGCGAACTGCTGGAGTCCATCCTCGTCGGCCGGACCGAGCGCCATCTCGCCCTGGAGCTCGAACGACGCCTCGTCGACCACGGGGCCGACGGACCGGCCTTCCCGACCTCCGTCGCCACCGGGCCCAACGCCGGACGCCCCGGCCACCGGCCCACCGACCGCCGTGTCGAGGAGGGCGACTTCCTCTCCGTCTGCCTCGGCGCGACGTACCGCGGCTACCGCTGCGAGATCGGCCGTACGTTCGTCATCGGCACGGCTCCCGCGGACTGGCAGATCGAGCTGTACGACCTGGTCTTCGCCGCTCAGCGCGCCGGACGTGAGAGCCTGGTACCCGGCGCCGCCTGCCGGGACGTCGACCGGGCCGCTCGCCAGGTGCTGGACTCCGCGGGGTACACGGAGGGCCTCACGGCCCTGACCGGACACGGGGTCGGGCTCGAAATCGACGAGGACCCTCAATTGAGTCCCGCGGCCATGGGTAAACTGGACGCTTGCGTGCCGGTCACCGTCGAACCGGGGGTCCACCTCCCGGGCCGGGGCGGTGTCCGGATCGATGACACGCTCGTCGTCCGCCCCGAGGCGGACGGCGGACCCGAGCTACTCACCATCACGACCAAGGAGCTGCTCGCCCTGTAGGTAGGCAGGTGCGTGCCCCAGGGTCGTACGTCAGTCCAGGAGATTCCGCAACCGTGGCTTCCACGAACGACCTCAAGAACGGCATGGTGCTCAAGCTCGAAGGCGGCCAGCTCTGGTCCGTCGTCGAGTTCCAGCACGTCAAGCCCGGCAAGGGCCCGGCCTTCGTGCGCACCAAGCTCAAGAACGTGCTCTCCGGCAAGGTCGTCGACAAGACCTTCAACGCCGGCGTCAAGGTCGAAACGGCCACCGTCGACAAGCGGGACATGCAGTTCTCCTACATGGACGGCGAGTACTTCGTCTTCATGGACATGGAGACCTACGACCAGCTGCACGTCGACCGCAAGTCGGTGGGCGACGCCGCCAACTTCCTGATCGAGGGCTTCACCGCCACCGTCGCGCAGCACGAGGGCGAGGTGCTCTTCGTCGAGCTGCCCGCCGCCGTCGAGCTCGTCATCCAGGAGACCGAGCCGGGCGTCCAGGGCGACCGCTCCACCGGTGGCACCAAGCCCGCCACGCTGGAGACCGGCCACCAGATCCAGGTGCCCCTCTTCATCACCACCGGTGAGAAGATCAAGGTCGACACCCGCACGAGCGACTACCTCGGCCGGGTGAACAGCTAACCGTGGCTGCCCGCAACACGGCCCGCAAGCGCGCCTTCCAGATCCTCTTCGAGGGCGACCAGCGCGGCGCCGAGGTCCTGACGGTCCTCGCCGACTGGGTCCGGCTCTCCCGGGCCGACACCCGGCAGCCGCCGGTGAGCGAGTACACGATGGAGCTGGTCGAGGGCTACGCGCAGCGCGCGAAGCGCATCGACGAGCTGATCGCCCAGTACTCGGTCGGCTGGACGCTCGACCGGATGCCGGTCGTCGACCGCAACATCCTGCGGCTCGGCGCCTACGAGCTGATCTGGGTCGACGAGACCCCGGACGCCGTCGTCCTGGACGAGATGGTGCAGCTGGCCAAGGAGTTCTCCACGGACGAGTCGCCCTCGTTCGTGAACGGGCTGCTCGGTCGGCTGAAGGACCTCAAGCCCTCGCTCCGCCGCGACGAGGACTGAGAGACACAGAACGCCGGAGGGCCCGCAGCAAGCG
>NZ_JBHUTX010000070.1:0-31716 GCF_042671245.1 Streptomyces sp. NPDC057099 | reverse complement strand
GGGTTCGCGTTGTCTGCGAACCCAAACCGCCACCGGCATCGTGCGCCGCCAGGGACTCGAACCCCGGACCCGCTGATTAAGAGTCAGCTGCTCTAACCAACTGAGCTAGCGGCGCGCGCTGACGGCGTAACTCTACAGGACGCCCGGAGGTGCTCCGGACCGCCGGACCGAGGCCCGGGCGGCCCCGGCAAGGGCGGTCGGTTACATCATTCGGACCGTCAGCATGCGAGTGCGGAAGACAGTTGAGAAACTGACGGCGCGCGCCCGGGCCAGCACGGGCGCCGCCATATTTCCGACGGAACTGTGAGGGGAATCGCATGAAGTCGCCGGTATTCGAGGAATTCGACCCCGGGGGCGACTGCGACTGCCCCGGCTGCGTCCACTGGCGCCGCGTCCTGCCGCGTTCCCCGGCCGGCCGCACCACCACCCATCCGGCCGCTCACCGGGCTCTCGCCCTGGCCGCCGTGGCCGCCGCCACCCTCGGAGCGGGCCACGCCGTACCGGCCGCCGCCGCCCCGCAGGCACCCCACCGATCGGGTGTTTTCGCAGATGAAGATCCCGAGACCCCCCAGGGCGACACGGCACCCCTGCACGGCGCCGACGGCCGTGAGGGCAAGCCCTCCGACGCCCTGGAGCCGGCCGCCATCACCCGTACGGACATCATCGACCGGGCCAAGACCTGGGTCGCCGCGAAAGTGCCGTACAACATGAACGCATACTGGTCCGACGGTTACCGGCAGGACTGCTCGGGCTATGTATCGATGGCCTGGCAGCTGCCCGGAAACGAATGGACGGGCAGCCTCGCCCAATTCGGTGAACGGATTTCCAAGGAGGAACTCCAGCCGGGCGACATTCTGCTGTTCCATAATCCGGCCAACCCGGAGAGCGGCTCGCACGTCGTCATTTTCGGCGGCTGGACGAACACCAAGCACACCTCCTACACGGCCTACGAGCAGGCCCGCCCGCACACCCGCCGGCAGACCACCCCGTACGCCTACTCGAGCGACTCCGACCGGTACGTGCCCTACCGCTACAAGGGCCTCACCGCGCAGGAGGAGACGGCCCCCGGAAAGGACAGGGGGCTGCCGGGCGCACCGGCCGCCACGCCGTACCCGGGAGCGACGTATTTCGGCCCCGGCGCGGACAACAAGTACGTCACACAGCTCGGTCGCATGCTCGTCGCGCGCGGGGCCGGTGCCTCGTTCCCCTCGGAGCCGGGATCGCGCTGGACGGACGCGCACCGGCGGGCGACCCGGGCCTTCCAGCTGGCCCAGGGCTTCAAGGGCCCGGACGCCGACGGGCTGCCCGGCCCGCGCACCTGGGAGCTGCTGGTCGCGGGCAAGGGCAAGGACGTCACCGCTCAGGAGGCCGGGCCGCCGCCCTCCTCCCACGGTGTCCCCGGCTACCCGGGCCGGGCGATGTTCCGGCCCGGTGCGAGCAACCCGTACGTCACCCGGCTGGGGAAGCAACTGGTGCGGAAGGGGTTCGGCAGGTTCTACCCGCGGCGGCCGGGGCCGCGCTGGGGCGAGTCGGACCGGCGGGCCGTCGAGGCCTTCCAGCGTTCCCAGGGCTGGCGGGGCGGAGCGGCGGACGGCTTCCCGGGGCCGGAGACCTGGCGGCGGCTGTTCGCGTAGCCCTCCCGGTACCGGGGGGTCCACCGTTGTGACGCATCTGGCGCGGAGGCTGGAGGCACGCATGACCACGACCACTTCCCACCCGTCCGAGCCCGACGGACCGGCCGAGGGGCCGACCAGGGGCGCCCGGCTCATCCAGAACGAGTCCACCACCGAGATCCCCGTCCATCTGCTGTTCCGCGACGACCCCGACCCGGTGTCGGTACCGCTGCCGACGGCGGTCGTCGGCCGTCGGCAGGGCACGGGGGAGCAGCCGCGCCTCAGGCGCGCGGCCGCTCTGACGCCGCGTCCGGTGCCGCAGGTCGACCCGGACCTGGTGGAGCGGCCCGCGCGGGTGCTGCCCGGCGCGGCGGGTGTGCTGGCCGGAGCGTGCGGGGCGGCCGGGTGCGTGGCCACCTCCTGGTGGGCCGGGGTGCTGCCGCCGCTCGCGCTGGAGGCGCTGCGGCTGCCCGCCCATGCCGGGGCCGGGCCAGGTCCCGCGCAGTGGGCGGCGTACGCGGGGGCCGGGGCGCTCGCGCTGTTCGGGTTCGGCGGGCTGGCCCGGGGCCGGACCGGACGGGCCTGGGTGCTGGACCTGTTCGGCCGCTACCGGGGGACCGTCCGGCGCTCCGGCCTGCTGTGGGTCAACCCGCTGCTGCTGCGCCGCCGGGTGGACGTACGGCTGCGGCACTGGCGCAGCGAGCCGGTGCCCGCGACCGACGCGCACGGGGTCGCGCTGCGGGTGGTCGTCCTGGTGGTGTGGCGGGTGCTGGACACCGCGCGGGCCACGCTGGGCGTCGAGGACCACGAGGCGTACCTGCGCGAGTGCGTCGAGGCGGCGCTCGCCCGGGTGCCGGTGGTGATGCCGGGCGGCCCGAGGGGAGCCGGGGAGGCGGCGGCCGAGGTGCTGACCCGGCTGGTGTCGGCGGAGGCGGCCCCGGTCGGCCTGGAGGTGTTCTCCGTGCAGCCGCTCCGGGCGGAGTACGACCCCGAGGTCGCCGCCGCGCTGCACCGCCGCCGGATCGCGGCGCTGGACGCCCAGCACCGGGCGAGTGTGCTCACCTCGGTCGTGGACTCGGTGGAGGACACGGTGACCCGGCTGACCATGCGGGGGCTGGTCGAACTCGACGACCACGAGCGGAAGGTGCTGGTGAAGGACCTGACGGTGGCGTTCTGCGCGGGGCGCGGGGAAACGCCCCCGTGATTGGTATGGACATGTTCAGTTCACCCTCCTACATTCAGACTTGGTCTAGACCTACCTGCACGGCTCACTGAACATCCCCCACGTTCTCCAGGAGCGGCAGCATGCGTACAAGGACCAAGTTGTCCGCAGCCGCGGTGGGACTGGCCACGACCGGAGCTCTCGTGCTCTCCTCCGGCGGCGCCAGCGGCCACGGCTACACCGACCTCCCCATCAGCAGGCAGAAGCTCTGCCAGAACGGCACCGTGACCAACTGCGGATCCATCCAGTGGGAGCCGCAGAGCGTCGAGGGCCCCAAGGGCTTCCCGGCGTCCGGTCCCGCCGACGGGCAGATCTGCAACGCCGGCCTCGGCCACTTCGGCCAGCTCAGCGCACCGCGCACCCCGTCCGGCGGCGCCTGGCCCGCCACGAGGGTGACGGGCGGCCAGAGCTACACGTTCCGCTGGCAGTTCACGGCCATGCACGCCACGACCGACTTCCGGTACTACGTCACCAAGCCGGGCTGGAACCAGAACCACAACCTGGCCCGGTCCGACCTCAACCTCACACCGTTCTTCACGGTCCCGTACAACGGTCAGCGGCCACCGCAGACGCTCTCCCACAGCGGCAGGCTGCCGTCCGGGCTGAGCGGCCGTCACGTCATCGTCGCCGTATGGACGATCGCCGACACGGCCAACGCGTTCTACGCCTGCTCGGACGTCACGTTCTGAACTTCCGGGAGCCTTCTGAGGTTCTCTTGAGTCACCGGTTCGGCCGGCGTGGGTAGTTTCCTTCCACGCCGGCCGACCGATGGCCGCGCAGGGCCTCGGGGGAGCTCATGGAAGCCTTGTTCTACGTCGTGCCCGCGCTCATGATCGCGGTCGCCTCCTGCGCCGTGGTCGCCGTGATCCGCCGCTCCGTCCGCGTCAGCCGCGCCTGGAGCAGCGGCCTGACCGCCGAGGCGCGTTGTCTTCGGACGTACACCACGACGAGTGGTGGCGGCGACAGTTCGGTACACACGACTCTGCACCACGTCTACGAGTTCACCACGCGCGACGGCCGCGGCGTCCGGTTCGAGGAGCGGGGCGGACCGGGGACGACCCTCGAGGGCGACATCGTCACCGTGCACTACCCGGCGGACCGCCCGGAGCACGCCACGGCCAGGCCCCCGGCGCCAGGGAAGCTCGCGGCGGGTACGGGGTGCCTGCTCGCCTTCCTCGGCACGTTCATCCTCTTCGCCCTCGGCTTCATGGCGGTGACGTACGCGATGTTCTCCGCCGTGGGCGACTTCCCGCAGCCGTAACGCTCCACTTCTGACGATACGTCAACTACCGTGCGCGCCCATGGACTCCAGGGTGAGCACGGTGGCGGAACTCGTGGCAGACCGGTGGGGCGACCACCGCCCCGGGCTGCGCTACGAGGACCTGGTCCTGACCCACCACGAGGTGGCGGCGGGCGCCGCGGCCCGGGCCGCGCTGCTGTCCGACCTGCTGCCGCCCGGCGCCGAACCCCACCTCGGGGTGCTGCTCGACAACATCCCCGAGTTCCCGCTCTGGCTGGGCGCGGCGGCCCTGGCCGGGGCTGCGGTCGCCGGCGTCAACCCCACCCGCCGCGGTGCCGAACTGGCCCGCGACATCCTGCACACCGAGTGCCGCGTCCTGGTCACCGAGCGGGCCCATCTGCCGTTGCTCCGGGGCCTGGACCTGCCCGGGGTGCGCCTGCTGGTGACGGACACGGCGGACTACGCCGACCTCCTGGCCCCCTACGCGGACGCCCGGCCGGACGCGTCCCGCGCGACCCCGTCCGACCGCTTCCTGCTCTACTTCACCTCCGGCTCGACCGGCGCGCCCAAGGCCGCCCTCTGCTCCCAGGGCCGCCTGGCCGCCGCCGGACGCTCCCTGGCCGGACAGTTCTCCCTGGGCCAGGACGACGTCCACTACGTCTGCATGCCGCTGTTCCACGGCAACGCGGTGATCGCCGACTGGGCCCCGGCGCTGGTCACCGGGGCGGCCGTGGCGCTGCGCCGCCGCTTCTCGGCGTCCTGCTTCCTGCCGGACGTACGCCGCTACGGGGCGACGTACTTCACCTACGTCGGCCGGGCGATCCAGTACGTCCTGGCCACCGACCCGCACCCCGGGGACCGCGACAACCCCCTGCGTCTGGGCTTCGGCACGGAGGCGGGCGCGGTGGACGCGGCGGCGTTCGAGCGGCGGTTCGGGGTGCGGCTGGTCGAGGGGTACGGCTCGTCGGAGGGCGGGGCGGCCGTGCAGTGGTCGCCGGGCACACCGGTCGGAGCGGTCGGGCGGGCGACGCCCGGGCTGGTGGTCCTGAACCCGGAGACGGGCCGGGAGTGCCCACCGGCCCGCTTCGACGCGGCGGGCCGGCTGCTCAACGGGGACGAGGCGATCGGCGAACTGGTCAACCAGGGGCCGAGCCCCTTCGAGGGCTACTGGCGCAACCCGGCGGCGGAGGCGGAGCGCCGCAAGGACGGCTGGTACTGGACGGGCGACCTCTTCTGCCGCGACACCGACGGCTACCTCCACTTCGCCGGGCGCACCGACGACCGCCTTCGCGTCGACGGCGAGAACCTGGCCGCCGCGATGATCGAGAACATCCTCGCCCGCTACGAGGGGGCGGCCGCGGTATGCGTCTACGCGGTGCCGGACCCGGTGACCGGCGACCAGGTGATGGCGACGATCGCCGGCGCCTTCGACCCGCTGTCCTTCGCGGAGTTCCTGCTCGCCCAGCCGGATCTGGGGACGAAGATGGCCCCTCGGTTCGTCCGGGTGTCGGACCGTATGCCCGTCACGGCCACGAACAAGATCCACCGGGCGGCGTTGCGCGGGGAGGGCTTCCGGTGCGCCGATCCGGTGTGGTGGCGACCGCCGGGGAAGGGCACGTACCGCAGGCTGACCGGGGCGGACCTCGAACACGCCGAAGGGCCTCTCGCTCCCACGAGAGGCCCTTCACCGGTGCGCCGCCAGGGACTCGAACCCCGGACCCGCTGATTAAGAGTCAGCTGCTCTAACCAACTGAGCTAGCGGCGCATGACTCCCGCCTACCGGTGGAACCTCGTTCCGCGGTGGGCGACGGGAAAATACTACCCGGTCTCCGGGGGTGCTTCTGACCACCTGGCGACCACCTGGCGGTGGCTAGATCGCCATGGACAGCAGGACCGGGGCCGCGTTGCGGTTGAGGGCGTCCGCGGCCTGGCGGAGGCGGTGGGCGTGCTCGACCGGGAGGGACAGGGCCAGGCAGCCGACGGAGGAGCCGGCCGTGATGGGGACGGCCGCGCAGACCGTGCCGACCGCGTACTCCTGGAGGTCCAGGACGGGCACGGTGGCCGGCTGGGCCTCCAGCCGGGAGAGCAGCAGGCGGTCGCTGGTGATGGTGCGCGAGGTGAGGCGGGCCATCTTGTGCCGGGCGAGGTGGTCGCGGCGGCCGGCGTGGTCGAGCTGGGTCAGCAGGCTCTTGCCGATCGCGGTGGCGTGGGCCGAGGAGCGGAAGTCGACCCACTCGTTGACCTTGGGCGTGGCCGGGCTGTCGGCGTACTGGGTGATGCTGATCTCGCCGTCGACGTAGCGGCTCATGTAGACGGCGGCGCCGACCGAGTCGCGCAGCCGGTCCAGGGTGTGCTGGAGCTTGTCGCGCAGGGCCTGCTCACGGTGGCGGGCGGAGCCGAGGCGG
Source organism: Streptomyces sp. NPDC057099 (assembly GCF_042671245.1). Taxonomy (NCBI): domain Bacteria; kingdom Bacillati; phylum Actinomycetota; class Actinomycetes; order Kitasatosporales; family Streptomycetaceae; genus Streptomyces; species Streptomyces sp. NPDC057099. Next base: position 25,236 of record NZ_JBHUTX010000070.1, on the reverse strand, counting down.
GCCAGGGCCTCGCCCGCGACGTACGCGCCGTCGGCGATCTGCTCGACGTAGCCCTCGCGGCGCAGCATGCGCAGCAGTGCGGTGAGCCGCTCCGGTCCTGTGCCGGTACGCCGGGCGAGTTCGGTGTCGGTGACGCCGGAACTGTTTCGCGCCACCGTCTCCAGGACGCGCAGGGCTTCCTGGGCCGAGTGGTACGGGGTGGTCGGCTCGTTCCTCAGCGCCACGGTGGTCTCCCCCTGCGCTTGCTGTTGGCCGTAATCCGGACAGCGATTCATCTCCACGATAACCGGCAAAGGGGTTGTGGAGAGCGGGGGTTGACAAGATTTCGGGCCCCCGGGCCGGGACATTGACCCGCTGGCATATGCCAGGAGCATGCCCCGATCCGAGGGCCCGACGTCGGTCCTGTTCGCGGGCCGCGGTCACAGCACCGCGCTGAGGAACTCCCTCGTCCGGTCCAGCTCCGGGTCGCTGAAGATCTTCTCCGGCGGGCCCGACTCGATGACCCGGCCGGAGTCGAACATCAGTACCTGGTCGGAGATGTCCCGGGCGAAATTCATCTCGTGGGTCACACAGAGCATGGTGATGTCCGTGCTGCGGGCGATGTCCCGCAGCAGGTCCAGCACGCCCGCGACCAGCTCCGGGTCGAGCGCGGAGGTGACCTCGTCCAGCAGCAGCACCTTGGGCTGCATCGCCAGGGCCCGGGCGATCGCCACGCGCTGCTGCTGGCCGCCGGAGAGCTGAGAGGGGTGGGCGTCGCACCGGTCGGCCAGGCCCACCATGTCCAGCAGGCCCTTGGCCCGCTCCACGGCCTCGTCCTTCGACATGCCGAGGACGGTGACCGGCGCCTCGGTGAGGTTGCGCAGCACGGTCATGTTCGGGAACAGGTTGAACTGCTGGAACACCATCCCGATCTTCTTGCGGACCTCGCGCACCTCCTTGTCGGAGGCGGGGAACAGCTGCTGCCCGTCGACCGTGATCGTGCCCTCGTCGGGCTTGAGCAGGGTCATCAGCAGCCGCAGGATCGTCGTCTTGCCGGAGCCGGACGGGCCGATCAGGGTGACGTGCTTGCCGGCGTCGACCGAGAAGTCCAGGTGGTCCAGGACGGTGTTCTGGCCGAACCGCTTGGTGACCTGTTCCAGCCGGATCAGCTCGCCGGTGCTCTTGGCGGGGTTCTTCTCGGGATCGGTCCCGGGGGTGGGGAGAGTGTCAGTGGGCAAGGCGTCGCTCCAGGGCTCGCAGGGCAAGGGAGGCCAGGTAGGAAATGACGATGAAGGCCACGCCGATCACCGTGAGGGGCTCGGTGAACTGGAAGTGCTCCTGAGAGAACAGGCGCGCGTGGCCGAGCATCTCCAGGACGGTGATCGCCATCAGCATCGGCGTGTCCTTGAGCATCGCGATGACGTAGTTGCCGAGCGCGGGGACCACGCGGCGCACCGCCTGCGGCAGGATCACCGCGGTCCAGGTCCGCCGCAGCGGCAGGTTCAGCGCCGTCGCCGCCTCCCACTGGCCGACCGGCACGGCCTCGATACCGGCCCGGTAGACCTGCATCGTGTACGTCGAGTAGTGCAGCCCGATGGCGAAGACGCCGGTGGTCAGCGCCGAGAAGGTCAGGCCCCACTCGGGCAGGACGTAGAAGAGGAAGAACAGCTGCACCAGCAGCGGGGTGTTGCGGACGAACTCCGTGACCGCCCCGACCGGCCAGGTCACCCAGCGCGAGGGCACCCGCATCAGCAGCGCCCAGGCCAGGCCCAGCACGAAGGAGATCAGCGAGCCGAACAGCAGGATCTGCAGGGTGACCAGCAGGCCCTTCCAGAAGTCCGGCATGAAGTCGGAGACCGCGCTCCAGTCCCAGTTCATCGGACTCCCTCCACCACGGCCGGCTCAGGCGTCCGGGTCTTGCTGTCGGGCTGCTTCCCGACCCCGGCCTTGAGCTTCTTCTCCAGTCCGCGCATGACCCGGGTGAGCAGGAAGGCGATCACGAAGTAGATGACCAGGATGTACGTGTAGATCTCCGCGCTCTCCTGCAGCGCGAGGCGCACCAGGTTCGCGCTGAACGTCAGGTCGCCCATGCCCGTGATCGACACCAGCGCGGTGCCCTTGAGCAGCTCGATCAGCAGATTCGAGAACGGCGGGATCATCTCCGGCACCGCCTGCGGCAGCAGGATCAGCCGCAGTCGCTGCCAGGGCGTGAAGCTGAGGGCGATGCCGCCCTCCTGCTGCGCCGGGTCGACCGAGCTCAGCGCGCCGCGCACGATCTCGGCGCCGTACGCGCCGTAGGTCAGCCCGAGCGCGAGGGTGCCCGCCCACAGCGGCACCAGCTGCCAGCCGAAGGCGACCGGCAGCACGAAGAACACCCAGAAGATCATGACCAGGGCGGAGGTGCCGCGGAACACCTCGGTGTAGAAGCCCGCCAGGAAGCGGACGAACCGCAGCCGGTGGCTGCGCGCGACGCCGACCACGAAGGAGACGGCCGCGCCCAGCAGAGCGCTGAAGAAGAGCAGCTGGACGGTGGTCCACACGCCCTTCAGTACGAGTTCCCAGAGTCCCGAGGTCATCCGCCGCACAGCTCCTTCGCGGTCAGATCCGTCATCTCGGCCTTGGTGAAACCGAAGGGCTGCAGGATGCGGAACAGTTCGCCGCTCTTCTTGAGCTTGCGCAGCTCGACGTTGAAGGCGTCCCGCAGGTTCGTCTCGGTCGGCCGGAACGCGAAGGCGCCTCCGTCGACGTGCGGCTTGCCGCCGACGATCGGTGTGAAGGGCTTGGTCGACTCCGCCTTGGCGGACTTCTTCACCACCTCGCGGGCGGTGAGCGCCGTACCGGCGAACACGTCCACGCGCCCCGCCTCGACCGCGTTCAGGCCCGCGACCTGGTCCGGGACGATGAGGATGTCGCTCTCCTTGTACCCCGCCTCGACGGCGTACTGGATCTCGGCGTAGCCGGTCCCGGTGGCGAACTTCGCCTTCTTCGCGACGACGTCCTTGTAGCTGTGCAGCCCCTTCGGGTTGCCCTTGCGCACGATGAACGCGTCGAGCATCTGGTAGTCCGGGTCGGAGAAGATGACCTGCTCGCAGCGCTCCGGGTTGACGTACATCCCGGCCGCGACGACGTCGAACTGCTGCGAGTTCAGACCCGGGATGAGCGAGCCGAACTCGGTCGGCACGGGCTGGACCCGGTCGACGCCGAGGCGCTTGAAGATCACCTTGGCCAGTTCCGGTGCCTCACCGGTCAGCTTGCCGTTCTTGTCGATGAACCCGAACGGGATCTCGCCGGCGATGCCGAGGCGGACGACCCCCGCGGCCCGGAGCCGTTCGAGGAGATCACCGCCCTTGACGTCCGAGGCGGTGGCGACCCGGCTGCATCCGGTGGCGCCCAGCGCGCCGAGCGCCGCGACCCCCGCGAGCAGCGATCGGCGTGTGGGACCGGACACGGCCCCGGACACGGTCCGGGATATGGGGTCCGGAATTCTGAGGGGGCTTCTCTGTGGTGGAGCCATGGGCGCGCGGCTACCCGACCGGACCCGAGTTATGCCGGTCTTTTCGAGCCCCGCACTTGGCCGACGCGCTCTTGACCGCGGGGCCGAGGGGGTCTCCCATGGAGGGCATGGCTGATCGTTACATCGAACTCTCGCTGGTCAAGCGTGACGTGACCTGCACGGCCAAGCTGCTGGACGACCGCGCGCCGATCACGTGCGCGGCCGTCTGGGATTCCCTTCCGCTGGCCGGCGACGTCTACCACGCGAAGTACGCACGAAATGAGATCTACGCTCTTTTCCCGCCATTCGCCGAAACCGAGCCACCCCTCGAAAATCCGACCATCACCCCCATTCCCGGCGATCTGTGTTATTTCACCTTCGCCGGGGCGGAGCTGGGCACCAAGTCCTACGGCTACGACCGCGAGGTCCGCGCCGGGACCACGCTCGTCGACCTGGCCCTGTTCTACGAACGCAACAACCTGCTGCTGAACGGCGATGTCGGCTGGGTCCCCGGCATCGTCTGGGGCCAGGTCGTCGACGGCCTGGAGAACATGGCCGAGGCGTGCAACGACCTGTGGAGGTCGGGAGCGGCGGGGGAGACCCTCAGCTTCCGGAGGGCCTGACCCGGCCGGCGGACGCCACGCCGGCCTCGTACAGCGCGTGGGCCGCCCGCAGCACCAGATCGTCCCGGTGCCGGGCGGCCACGAGCTGCAGACCGATCGGCAGACCGTCCTCGTCCGCGCCGACCGGCACGCTCGCCGCGGGCTGCTGCGTCATGTTGAACGGGTAGGTGAACGGCGTCCAGCCCGTCCAGCGCCGGTGGCCTGATCCCTTCGGTACCTCGGCGCCCGCCTCGAACGCCGTGATCGGCAGGGTCGGGGTGACGAGCAGGTCGTAGGTGTCGTGGAAGTCGCCCATCCGGCGGCCCAGGTCCATCCGGACGTCCACCGCCGCCAGATAGTCCAGCGCCGAGGCACTGGCGCCCTGCGCGCAGATCTCCCTGAGGCCCGGGTCCAGCAATTCCCGCTGGTGCGGTCCCAGATGCTCGGTCACCCGGGCCGCCCCGCTGAACCACAGGGTGTGGAAGGCCTCCACGGGGTCGGTGAGATCCGGGTCGGTCTCCGTGACGTACGCGCCGAGCTCCGCCAGCCGCTCCACCGCCCGGCGCACCGCCGTCGCGACCTCCGGCCGCACCGCCACCTGCCCGCCCAGCGTCGGCGAGTACGCCACACGCAGCCCGCGCACCCCGCCCGTCAGACCGTCCGTGTACGCACCCGGCGGCGGGGCGAGCGCCGACCAGTCGCGCGAGTCCGGGTGGCCGATCACGTCCATCAGCAGCGCCGAGTCCGCCGCGTCCCGGGTCATCGGCCCGACGTGCGCCAGCGTCCCGAACGCGCTCGCCGGGTAGAGGGGCACCCGCCCGTACGTCGGCTTCAGCGCGAAGATCCCGCAGAACGACGCCGGGATCCGGACACTGCCGCCGCCGTCCGTGCCCAGCGACAGCGGCCCCGCGCCGAGCGCCACGGCCGCCGCGCTGCCGCCGCTCGACCCGCCGGCGGTGCGCGAGGGGTCGTACGGGTTGCGGGTCACGCCGCTGAGCGGCGAGTCCGTCACGCCCTTCCAGCCGTACTCGGGGGTCGTCGTCTTGCCGATGAAGACCGCCCCGTGCTCCCGCAGCCGCGCCACGGACGGGGCGTCCTCGTCCCAGCGGCCCGCCGGGTCCACGGCCTTCGAGCCGCGCAGGGTCGGCGCGCCGCGCTGCAGCAGGATGTCCTTCACCGTGACGGGCACGCCGTCCAGCAGCCCCTGCGGCTCACCGCGCCGCCATCGCTCCTCCGACTCGCGGGCCCGGGCCAGGGCGTCCTCGGCGGTCAGCCGGACGAAGGCGTTCACCTCCGGCTGGATCGCCTCGGCCCGCTCCAGGGCCGCCCGGGTCGCCTCCACGGGACTCCACTCGCCCTTGCGGTACCCGTCGAGGAGTCGTACGGCGGTCAGGTCGGTGAGCTCGGTCATCCACCCTCCAAGGAACGTCAGTGCCCGGGTACGTACCCACGCTGCTTGTCGACCACGTTCTTCAGCGGCTCCCCGCTCGCCCAGAGTTCGTAAAGATCCACGAACTGGGCGCCGAGCTCGTCCCGCCAGCCGACGATGTCGCCGCTCATGTGCGGGGACACGATCAGGCCCGGGAGCTGCCACAACGGGCTGTCTGGGGTCAGGGGTTCGGCCTCGAAGACGTCCAGGGCGGCACCGGAGATCCAGTGCTTGGACAGGGCGTCGGCGAGATCGTCCTCGACGACCAGCTGGCCCCGGCCGATGTTGACGAACCGGGCGGAGGGCTGCATCACCCCGAAGCGGCGGGCGTCGAACATGCCGTGCGTCTGCTCGGTGAGCGGCGCCGCCGCGATCACCCAGTCGGCGCGCGCCAGCAGCCGGTCCAGGTCCTCCGGGCCGTGCACACCGCTGCGGGGGGCGCGGCCCACGAGCGCGGTCGTGAGGCCCAGCGCCTTCAGCATGCCCTCGATCGCCCGGCCGATCGGCCCGGAGCCCACCACGACGGCCTTGCCCCCGGCGACCTTGTGCGACTCGCGGTGCCGCCAGGTCCGCTCCCGCTGCAAGTCCAGCGTGCGCGGCAGATCCTTGGCCATCGCCAGGACGAGCGCGGCGACGTACTCGGCGATCGGCTGGTCGAAGATCCCGCGCGCGTTCGTCACCACCGTGTCGGAAGCGGCGAGTTCCGGACACATCAGATGGTCCACACCGGCGCTCGCCGTATGCACCCAGCGTGGCCGCGGACCCTCGCCCGGCCACGCGTCCCGCACGGCGCGTGAGGTGAAGTCCCACACCAGCAACGCGTCCGCATGCGGCAGGCGCTCGGCGAGACCCTCCGCGTCGGTGTGTTCGATCCGGGCGCGGCCGGTGAGCCGGCCGAGGCGGGGCAGGGGTTCGGCGTCCAGGACGAGGAGGGTGGGAGTGGGCATGAGCAGCCGTTTCTCCAGCCGTGCGGCGGTGCGGGCCGGCCTGCGGACGTCGGCCGGTGACGACGAGTTAACCAGGTGTTGACCAAGGAGTGATCCGGACGGATTGACCACGCTCGCACCCGAACCTACCGTCGTCAACACGGGCGTTCCCACGATCCGTTGCACTCCAGTTGCCCAGCGTGAGGCCGGTGCCTGCATGGACGTCTCATTTCTCGGCGGGCCCAGCCCGCAGCGCGGGGTCGGCGTCGTCGCCCCCTTCGACTTCGCCCTCGACCGCGAGCTGTGGCGCTGGGTGCCGGACGAGGTCTCCCTGCATGTGACACGAACACCGTTCGTGCCGGTCGAGGTGAGCCTCGATCTGGCACGCCTGGTCAGCGAGCACGAGACGCTGAGCGAGGCGGTCCGCACCATCAACGCGGTCGCCCCCGAGGTCATCGCCTACGCCTGTACGTCGGGCAGTTTCGTCGGCGGCGTCATGGGCGAGCGCGCGATGTGCGAGGCGATGAGCAGGGCCGGTGCCGTACCGGCGATCACCACCTCGGGCGGGCTGCTGGAGGCCCTGGTGGAGCTGGACGTACGGCGGCTCGCGCTGGTGACGCCGTACACGGTGTCGGTGACGCAGTCGCTGGAGGCCTACGTCGCCCAGGCCGGCGTCGCGATCTCCGGGTGCGCCTTCATGGGCCTGACCCGGCACATCTGGAAGGTCCCCTACCGGGAGGTGGTGGACATGGCCCGGCAGGCCGTACGCGGCGACGCCGACGCCCTGTTCATCAGCTGTACCAACCTGCCCACCTACGACGTCATCCCGCAGCTGGAGGCCGAGCTGCGGATCCCGGTGATCTCGGCCAACCAAGTGACGATGTGGGCTGCGCTGCGCCGACTGGGTACCCGTGCGGTGGGACCGTATCAAGCGCTGATCAACCCGGAGGCGCGCGCCGGTCTCGGATCGCCGGGGGTGGACCCCGGTCCAGTAGTGCCGGAAGAAGAGCAGCAGCAGGAAGGCTGGACATGACAGCACTGGGATTTCTCTACCCGGGCCACTCGGCCGAGGACGACTATCCGCGCATCGAGCAGTTGCTGGGCAGCGACATCCGGGTGGACCTGGTGCACACCGATATCGGTGAGGACGCGCACCGGGTCGACGCGCTGCTGGAGATGGGCTCCGCGGGCCGGCTGGCGGCGGGCGTCCAGGAGCTGCGGCACGCGGGCGCCGAGGCCGTGGTGTGGGCCTGCACGAGCGGCAGCTTCGTCTACGGCTGGGACGGTGCCCAGGAGCAGGTCCGCTCCCTGGCGCAGACGGCCGGCATGCCCGCCTCCTCGACGTCCTTCGCCTTCGCGCACGCGGTGAAGGAGCTGGGGGCGCGGCGGGTCGCGATCGGCGCCACGTACCCGGACGACGTCGCCCAGCTCTTCGCGCGGTTTCTTCGCTCGGACGGCGTGGAGGTCGTGTCGGTCAACAGCTCCGGCATCATCACGGCCGCCGAGGTCGGCACCTGGGGCGAGGCGGAACTCCTCGCCCTGGCCCGCGACTCCGACCACCCCGACGCCGAGGCCCTCCTCCTCCCGGACACGGCCCTGCACACGGCCGCGCACATCCCGGCCCTGGAGAAGGAGCTCGGCAAGCCGATCCTCACCGCCAACCAGGTCACGGTCTGGGAGTGCCTCCGCCTGGCCGACCGCCGCGTGAACGCACCGGAACTGGGCGCGCTGTTCACGAGGGAGCCGATCATCCAGGCGTGACCGACGCCTGCCGTCCCCGCCGCCTCGGGCTGTTGCCCGGGCGGCGGGGACGAGTTCGGCCTATGACCGCTTGCGCCGGACCAGGAAGACGACCAGCCAGACACAGAGAAGCACGGCGAGGGCGATCGCCGCCCAGTCAGGCAGCAGCCCCAGGCCCTTGTAGGCCAGCGTGACGTCGTCTGCCGAAGCTCCCATCGCAGGCACCTCCTCACCAGGTGCTGTTCCCTCGAAGCTCTGCTCCATGGGGTCCGGAATCGGCCACACCTCTTTGTCGGGCTCGCCCCGAGGGGAATAACCGGAGACAGTCCCCTGTTAGAGCCGGAACGACAGCACACGGCCCACAGCAGGAGGCACCCCACCGTGGCGGCAGATGAGACACGCGGCGACGAGATACGCGGCGCGGCGCAGGGCAGCGCGCCCGTTCCCCTCTCCGTACTGGACCTGGTCACCGTGGGGGCCGGCCGTACCGCCTCCGACGCGCTGCGCACCAGCGTCGAGCTGGCCCGCCTCGCGGAGGCCCGCGGTTTCCACCGCTACTGGATCGCCGAGCACCACTCCATGCCGGGCGTGGCCTCGTCGTCGCCCGCCGTGATCCTGGCCCACCTCGCCGCCCACACCGACCGCATCCGGCTCGGCTCGGGCGGCGTGATGCTGCCCAACCACGCCCCGCTGGTGATCGCCGAGCAGTTCGGCACGCTGGAGGCCATGGCCCCGGGCCGGATCGACCTCGGCCTCGGCCGCGCCCCCGGCACGGACGGCGCCACGGCCGCCGCCCTGCGCCGCACGGACCGGCTCAACGAGGGCGCCGACGACTTCCCCGAGCAGCTCGCCGAGCTGACCCGCTTCCTCGACGACGACTTCCCCGACGGGCACCGCTACCGCCGTATCCACGCCGTACCCGGTCCGGTCCAGGCCACGTCCCCCGGCGGCGTCCAGTCCCCGCACCGGCCGCCGCTCTGGCTGCTCGGCTCCTCCGGCTTCAGCGCCCGCCTCGCCGGTGTCCTCGGACTGCCCTTCGCCTTCGCGCACCACTTCTCGGCGCAGAACACCCTCCCGGCCCTGGACCTGTACCGGGAGTCCTTCCAGCCGTCCGCCGTGCTCGACCGGCCGTACGCACTCATCGGCGTCTCCGCCCTCGCCGCCGACGAGGAGAAGGAGGCCCGCCGGCAGGTGCTGGCCGCGGCCCTCAGCATGGTCCGGCTGCGCACCGGCCGCCCCGGCCTCGTGCCCAGCCCCGAGGAGGCGGCTGCCTACGAGTTCAGCCCCATGGAGCGCGACTTCGTCGACTCCTGGAACGCCAACGTCATCCACGGCACTCCGGACGAGGTCCGCTCCGGCCTCGACGACCTCGCCACGCGCACCGGCGCCGACGAGCTGATGATCACGGCCAACGCGCACGGCGGCGACGTCCGGGTCCGCAGCTACGAACTCATCGCCGACGCCTACGGGTTGCCGACGCCCGCCTGAACGTCCGGCGTGCCCAGCAGCTCGGAGATACGGTCCGGCGACACCGGACGGGAGTACAGCCAGCCCTGTCCGGTGTCGCAGCCGATGCGCCGCAGCCGGACCGCCTGAGCCGAGGTCTCCACGCACTCGGCCGTCACGGTCAGCCCGAGCCGGTGCGCGAGCTGGATCATCGCCTCGACCACCACCTCGTCGGCCGGGTTCGGGCGCGCCGTCGTGTCCCGGTCGTCGTACTGGAAGCCCCGCACGAACGAACCGTCCAGCTTCAGTACCGACACCGGCAGCCGGCTCAGATACGCGAGGTTCGAGTAGCCCGTGCCGAAGTCGTCGATGGCGATGCGCACGCCCATGTCGCTAAGCGCCTTCAGCGCCTGCAGCGGCCGGCCGCCCGAGCCCATCACCGCCGACTCGGTCAGCTCCAGCTGGAGCAGATGCGGCGCGAGGCCCGTCTCGGCCAGGGTCTCGGCCACGTCCGCGACCAGGTCCGAGTCCCAGACCTGGCGGACCGCCACATTGACGCTGACGAAGATCGGCGGCTCGTCCGGGTGCTCCCGCTGCCAGCGCCGGGCCTGCCGGCAGGCCGTACGCAGCACCCAGCGGCCCAGCGGGACGATCGAGCCGTCCTCCTCGGCCAGTCCGATGAACCGATTCGGCGTCAGTACGCCGAACTGAGGATGATTCCAGCGGATGAGCGCCTCGACCCCGTGCAGCCGGTCGTCCTCCATGCCGACCAGCGGCTGGTACTCCAGCCGGAACTCGCCCCGGTCGATGGCCGGCCGGAGCGTGGAGGCGAGGGCCTGGCGGGTCATGCGGTGGGCGTTGCGCTCCGGGTCGAACAGCGTCCAGCGGGCCTTGCCGTCGGCCTTCGCCCAGTAGAGCGTCGTGTCCGCCGCCTGGACCAGGGCGGTCGGGGTCGTCCCGGCCGCGTGCCGCTCCACGACCCCGATCGACGCCGACACCGACAGCCGCTGGCCGGAGATGTCGAAGGGGTCCTGGATCGCCCGCAGCACGGCTTCGGCCAGCTCGGCCAGTTGTTCGGTGCCCGTGGAGTCCTCGACGAGCAGCGCGAACTCGTCGCCGCCGAGCCGGGCCACCAGCGGGGTGCTGGTGCGGGCGAAACCCGTCTCGTCCGCGCAGCGCATCAGACGCTCGGCGACGGCGGCCAGCAGCCGGTCGCCGACGCGGTGGCCGAGGGTGTCGTTGATGGCCTTGAAGCCGTCCAGGTCCAGATAGCACAGCCCGATCCGGCCCGTGCCGCTCTGCTCGTACGACTCGGCCTCCAGTGCGGCCGACAGGCGTTCGAAGAACAGCGTGCGGTTGGGCAGCCGGGTCACCGCGTCGTGCATCTGCAAGTGCCGCAGCCGGGCCTGGAGTTCCCGGCGGGAGCTGATGTCGGCGACGGACAGGAGCACGCCCCGGTCGTCGGCGGGCAGCGGCGCGACCGTCACCTGCACCCACAGCGAGTGCCCGTCGGGGTGCTTGAGGCGGCGGGTGCAGCGCAGCCGGGACTGCCGGCCGCGCAGCACCTCGCGATAGGCGTGCCAGGTGCGGGCGTCGGAGGTGAGGTCGACCAGATCGGCGGCGACGGCCCCGGCGAGTTCGTCCGGGGCGGTGCCGAGCAGCGCGGCGAGTGAGTCGTTGGCGCTGACGACCGTGCCCTCGCGGTCCACGACGGCCATGGCGAGCGGGGCGGCCGTGAAGACGGAGCGATAGGGCGGCTGCGACACGTGCTCGGTACGGGGGGACGTATCGATCTCACTCTCTGTGACGACCGGCCGGTCGACTGCCGCGGGCGCCGGCCCTTCGGAGGTTCCGCTCACCGCTCGCTCCCGCATGTATTCGATCTCTGTCCGTGCAGGAAAGGTCAGGAAAGTGTGCCGATCATAGAGGCTGGCCCCAGGGCCTTCCAGCCGGTGTCCAGTGTTCCCGACCAACCGGCCCTTCTGCCAGATCGTTTCTGCTCGCACCTGGACGGCTTCTTCAGGCCCCCGACCAGTTGTGACATTCCGTGAGTGCTTCTGGGATGTCGCCTTCCGCGATGTTTCGGCTCCTTCACCCGACTGGTGCAGGCAAACAGGGCGCAGTCATACAAATCGACACAGGCTGGGTGCGGTGTCCCGCGAACCGTACCCGGAGGTATCCGTGCCGCGTCAGTTCTCGCGCGCCCGACTGCGCAGTACCGCGGCCGTGTTCACCACCATGTCGGCCCTCGCCGCCACCTCCCTCGGTGCCGGCCACTCGGCCGCGGGGCCCGACTCGGCCGAGCCCTGCGCCCTGACCCGCACCGACGCCCACCACTCCGAGGGCCTGGACACCTGGAACGCCGCCTATCCGCGCCCGGCCCGCTCCCTGGACGCGGTCATGGTCTTCCTGTCCTTCCCGGACGCCCGTCCGCTGACCACACCGCAGGAACTGACCGCCGACCACTTCCCGGACACCACCCGATTCTTCGAACGGGCTTCCTATGGTCGCTTCACCCTGCGCCCGCATCCGCTCGGGCACTGGATCCAGATGCCGCGGGCGTCCACGGCGTACGCCATACAGCGCGACTGGAGCGCCGAGCACCGGGCCGCGTATCTGCGGGACGCGCTCGCCGCGGCCGACCCGGAGGTCGACTTCTCGCGCTACGACGTCGTGTACTTCGTCGCCGACCCGGACGCGCCCGGCGTGGACTCCGACGCGACCAAGGTCGTCAACCTCACCAGCCCGATGCGGGCCGACGGCGCCGATCTGCGCCGGGTCGTCACGGTGTTCGAGCAGCATCCGCCGGACCGGCTCGTCCTCGCCCATGAGACCGGGCACGTCTTCGATCTGCCCGACCTCTACCACCGGCCCGCCGACGGCAAGGGCGACTGGGACACCCATGTCGGCGACTGGGATCTGATGGGCAGCCAGTTCGGACTCGCCCCCGATCTGTTCGGCTGGCACAAGTGGAAGCTGGGCTGGCTGGATCCGCGGCAGGTGCGGTGTGTGCAGGACGCGCGGCCCGCCCGGCTGACCCTGGAGCCGCTGGCGGCGGCGCCCGGGGTGCCGGTCTCGGGTGCGGCAGGCGCGCCGGTCTTCGGTCTCGGGCGGGGCACCAAGCTCGCGGTGGTGCGGACGGGCCCCGACAGTGTGCTCGCCTTCGAGGCGCGGGGGCCGGTGGGCAACGACACGACCGCGTGCCGGCAGGGGGTGCTCGTCTACCGGGTGCGGGGCGAGGCGCAGTCCGGGGGCGGCCCCATCGAGGTGATCGACGCCCATCCGCGGACCGAGGCGTGCTGGGAGGATTCGGTGTACCCGCCCCTCGCGGACGCGCCGATCGCCCTCGGCGAGAGCTTCACGGTGCCGGGGGAGGGCGTACGGGTGGAGGTGGAGGGGCGTACGGCTTCGGGGGCGTGGACGGTGAAGATCACGGTGGGCCGCTGAGGGCGTCGTGAGAGCGTCGCGGGCATGCGAAAGGCCCCTCGCTCTCGCGAGGGGCCTTTCACCGTCTGTGCGCCGCCAGGGACTCGAACCCCGGACCCGCTGATTAAGAGTCAGCTGCTCTAACCAACTGAGCTAGCGGCGCCTGCTGACGTCGTAGACCTTAGCACCCTGGTCGGCGGGAGGAAAAATCGAAATCCGCACCGCCGAACGGGCCGCCCGCACGGCCGCCCACAGCAGTACTTCCGGGCCCGGGAGCCAGGGCAGACGGGTGTCCGGGGCGACGAGCCAGCGGCAGCCGGAGCGGGCGGGGGAGGTGGGCTCCGTCGGTGCGGGGATGGTCACGGCGTCGCCCGTGCCGTGGCACAGCAGGGGCGGTACGGCGCCCGTGCGGCCGGTCTCCCCGCCGTCACGGCCGTGCGTGCCCCACTCCTCCCACTCCAGCAGCGCCGGCAGCCGCTGGGCCGTGCCCGGCGCGGCGAACAGCAGCATGCGGCCGCGGAACTCCGCGACCGGGCCCGAGCCGGGGCCGTCGTCCCACAGCCGGTCGAGCATCCGCCGCCCGAACATCGACGGCGCGCTCACCACGTCGAAGACCGCCCCGCAGGGCAGCACGATCGGCGCGTCGGGCCGCTCCGCCCAGAGGGCGAGCGTGCTTCGCGGATACGTTCCTGCCGAAGCGAGCCAGGCGGCTCCGTCCGGGGTGACATGGGAGGCGTTCCATCCGCTGCTCATGACATCTACATCTACCGGCCGTGAGCATGCGGTTCCCGAGGGTTGCGGGAAACCGGGACAGGAGGGGGTGGGAGGGAGTATCTTGCCCGCCTGGCATATGCCACGTAGATCACACCGGGTCGACGGGCCCCCGGCCCTCGACGCCGCCCCGCAGCAGGTCCCGGCCGAACTCGACCATCTTCTTGGCGTAGTCCTCGGTCCACTCGGCCCGCTCGGCGATGTCCGCGGTCGTCAGCCGGTCGAACCGCCGTGGATCGGCCAGCTGCGCCGCCGCGATCGCCTGGAACTCCACGGCCCGGTCCGCCGCGGCCCGGAACGCCAGCGTCAGCTCCGTCGACCGGGCCAGCAGGGCCCGGGGATCGTCGATCGACTCGAGGTCGAAGAAGTGCTCAGGGTCGGAGGCCGCCTCCGCGGGCTCGAAAAGCAGGGGCGCGGGGCGTAGCCGCGGTTCGTTCCGACGCGGCGTGGGCTCCGCCATGTCTTCTCCTCCTCGTACGTCGCGCACGGCCCTCCCGGTGGAGCGGGCCACCGTCCATTGTCTCGCGGGCGCGCAAGTGGGCATCGCGGGAGTGGGTACGGCTGCCACACCACCGGGCGTTCGTCAGGGGCGCCGGGACCCGCGATGTTCAGCCACGTTACGAACGCCACACGACCCGGTGCTCCGCCAGATGCGCCAGCACCGCATGGTTCGCCTCCCACCCGTCTGGAAACTTCACCACCGTCCCCAGTTGCACCGGCTCCGTCGACGGATAGTCGTCCAGCAGGTCGCTCACTCCCGCTCGGCACACCACGATGCAGGCGTGCCGGTGGCGGGAGGCCAGGACGCAGAGGCGGCCTGTTTCCAGGTGGAAGGCCGTGGCGTCGGGGCGGCCGGAGAGGGGGTGGAGGACCACCGTGACGTCGTACTCACGTCCCTGCAGCCGGTTCGCCGTGTCCACGACCACGTCGGTGACGCCGAGGTCGGCCAGGGCGGCACGGACCGCCGCCGCCTGGTCCCGGTGCGCCGTGCCGACGGCGACGCGGTCGGCGGTGAGGGGCGAGGGGTCCGTCGAGCGCTCCGACGTCGCCGCGCCGCCCCGGTCCAGCAGGCGCCGTACGACCGTCGCCACCGCCCGTACCGCCTCCGGGTCCGTGCGCGGGGTGTGGCGCGCGGGCAGCTCCAGCAGGCCCCAGCCCGATACGGCCGCCTCGTCGATCACCCGGTCCGGGCCCGACCCGTCGGAGGGGACCGCGAAGGACAGGGCCCGGTCGCCCGGGCCGGTGCCGCTGCGGAACGGCGTGAACGGGTAGAACGCGTCCGACACCAGGGGAGCCGCCGAGGCCGGGAGCCGCCAGGAGACCGGCAGACGGTGCTGGGGCAGCTCCGGGTTGTGCGCGAGCAGGGTCGTCACCGCCGAGGCCGACGGGTCGTACGCGAGGCCCGCCCACTGCTCGCTGCCCACGATCGCGAACGGGTCCAGCTGCCCCGGGTCGCCCACGAACAGTGCCCGCTCGAACAGCCCGGCCACCGCGAGCAGCGCGTCCGAGCGCATCTGGTACGCCTCGTCGACGATCGCGTGCCGCCACGGTTCGTCGACCTTGACGTGGGCCCACTTCGCCGCCGTCGAGAGCACCACGGCCAGCCCGGCGAGGTCGCCCGCCTTCGCCGACTTGCGGACGTTCGGCAGGTCGTCGAGCGCCTTGTCGTACGGGTCGGCGTCGCTGCTGTGCAGCCGGCCCACCGCCAGCTCGGGATTCTTCTCGGCGAGCCTCAGGACGAGGTCGTCGACCTGGGCGTTGGTCTGCGCGACGACCATCAACGAGTGGCCGGCCTCGGCGAGTTCGAGGGCCGCGCGCACGACCAGCGTGGACTTTCCGGCACCGGGCGGAGAGTCGACGACCACACCGCGCGCGGTGCCGTGCAGCGTGTCGTGGAGGATCGCGTCGGTGGCCTGGGTCGCGGCGGCGGCAGGGTCGAAGACCGTCGTCACAGCACGTCCTCCTCGGTCACCGGGTCGGCCGTCTCCAGCGTCGGCTCACCGGGCGGCCCGCCGTGCGTCCACGGCGTCTCCTCCGGGTCGGGGAGCTTCGCACCGCCCCGCTGCTCGTGCTCGAAGAGCGTGAAGCAGACCCGGTCGCCCTTCTCCGGTACCGACCCCGGCTCGGGCTCCTTGCCGCGGCCCATCTTGTCGAGGACCCGCAGTACGACGTACGCGCCGTCCTCCTCGTCCCCGACGAACTCCGCCGACTGCGGCTTCCCGCCCAGCGACCGGTACACCTTCGTCCGCTCCCCGAGATGCGGTCGGTCGTCCGTGCGGACCGTGACCAGGGGGCGGGGGCTCGGCCGCTTGCCCTCGCTGTACGTCATCACGACATCGGTGACCTCGCCCGCGAACGCCTCCCCGGACAGCCGCCGTCCGGCCATCACCAGCGGATCGTCGAGGGCCTCCTGCGCCTCCAGCCGGGCCTGTTCGCGCTCGCGCGTGGCCAGCTTGTTCGCCGCGGTGACCGCGTCGTCGCGGCGCGGCTGCGGGGGCTCGCCGGCCAGGACCCGGTCACGGTGACCGGTGAAGGACCAGCGGTCCCGCGTCCACCGCTCCTCGGCATACGCCCCCGCGGGCAGCTCCCGCAGCAGATCCAGGCCGCGCCAGATCGCGTCCCAGGTGGGCCGGGTACGGCTGAGCACCAGGTCGCGGATCTCCCGCTCGGCCACGGTCAGCGAGCCGAGCCGGTCGTCGGCCTGCAGACCGTCCTCGGCGACGGCGTGGGCCGTGCGGGCCCGGTCGTAGCGCTCGATGGCCGGGGCGAGCAGCTTGTTGTCGAACGCCGGGTCGGTGGCCGGACCGGCCGGAGGGCACGTCAGCTGGCCCCGCTCGTCCCGCTCCAGCTCGGCCCGCAGCGCCGCCTCGGCACCGGACAGGCCCTCCGGCGGGTCGATCCAGGCGAGCAGCGCCCCCAGATGCTGGTCCTCCAGGGTGGACTGCCCGGTCGCCCAGTGCCGGCCCAGGACGTCGGTCATCGCCAGCAGCAGCGAGGAACCGGGCACCCGGGCCCGCTCCCCGAAGTGCGTCAGCCACCGCCCGAGCAACGGCACCCGGGGCGGCGCCGGATACGGGGCTTCCGGGTCCTGTTCCGCCGTACGCCGGAAGCGGGTGGAGCGTCCGAGCAGCCGCACCAGGTCGATGCCCGCGCGGCTCGGCACGATCAGCTGCGGGGCGTCCGCGCACAGGTCGACCTCGACCTTGACGCGCTTGCCGGTCTCCGGGTCGGTCTCGGTGCGCTCGGCGGCCTCCACGACCTCGGCGTACGCGTCGACGTACGGCAGCACCACGTCGGCCAGTTCGGCGAGGAACGCGAACCTGAGGTCGCGGTCGCGGGGCTGCGGGACGACCAGCAGCCGCGGCTCGTCCCGGTCGGTGCCGACCAGCGCGCCGAGCGGGGCGCCGGCCTCACCGGCGGTGATGAGCGGTACGAACACCAGCGGGCGGTCGCCGAGATGCCGGTGCCGGACGGTGGCGGCGGGCTGGGCGCGGCCGGTGCTGACGGCCTCGAGCCGGGCCAGGGTGGAGATCAGCGACACGCCGCCTCCAGGGCCTCGGCACGCAGGGCCGCCGCCCGCCGCAGCGCCGCCACCGCCGGGTCAGCGGGATCCCCGGCCTCCCCACGGGCCGCCGCGAGGACGTCCTCGACGGTCTCCAGGCCGCCCAGTTCCGCCCGCGCCGGGCGGCCGAGCGTCGTCACCGCGCCCGCCTCCCGGGACCGGCCCCGGCAGTGGAAGGCCAGCTCGCACGCGGACAGGCACTCGGGCGCGTACGTCGCCGGCACCGACTCCACGGCGGACGTCAGCTCGTCGGCGGGCAGCTCGGGGGAGAAGCACGTGCCCTCGGGGAGCTCGTCGGCGATGTCCTCGATACGGGTCAGCCGGGCCAGCTGGCGGGCCGTCACCGCGCGCTGCTTGCGGATGTCGACGGCCGACGCGGCCGGCAGATTGGAGAAGTCCCGGGGACAGACGAGCAGCACCCGGTGCCGCACGCGCGGGGCCGGAGCCCTGCCCTGGGCGCTCCGCCTCCGGGGCGCCTCAGCCGGTGTCGAGGGGACGGTCGTGCTCGACCCCTCGGGCCTCCGCGCGCTCGCCCCCTCGACACCGGCGCGCCCCTCCGGCTCCGCGCCGAGATGCTCCGCGACCTCCTCCAGGGCCAGCACGTACACCGCCGCCTGCCGGGCCGCCGCCCCGACCTTCGCCGGATCCGCCGAACCGTCCAGCAGCGGGAAGGACTTGATCTCGACCACGGTCCAGCTGCCGTCCGGGTGCACCACCACCGCGTCCGGTTCCAGGAACGCCGGGGAGCCCGCGACGTCCAGCGCGAGCATCGGGTGGTCGAGCAGCGTCCACGCGCCGGGGTGCTCGGTGGCCTCGCGCAGCTCCAGCGCCGTACGGGCCGTACGCCCCTGGGGGCCGGTCGCGGTCAGGTCGGGCACGCGCGCCTCGGCGGGCGGCTCGGCGGTCCGGTCCAGCTTCTCGTGCACCAGCCGCAGCAGCTCCGCGCCGCCGTCGGCCTTGACCCGCGCCTCGAACGCGTTGCCCCGCGTGAGCGCGAACTGGGACTGTCCGAAGGCCGACGGCGCACCCAGCGCGCTCGCCAGCGCCGCCTTGTTCACCCCGGCACCGTCGAGGATCGCGCGGCGCGCACAACCGGGGTTGGCGGCCAGTGCCGCCAGAGCGCGCGCGTCCAGTGCCTTCGCGGGTACGTCGGGCCCGCGCAGCTCAGCGAGCCGCTGCCGGAGCGCCGTCCCCCGCGTCCTGGGGGGAGGCACTCGGCTCGGCTCCCGCTCCGTACCGCGCATCGCGCTGCCGTGGAATTCGCTCACCCGCGGAAGTCTGGCATCCGGCACTGACATCCGCGGAACTAGCGGCGGTAGTGGCCGAGGAACCCGCGGCGGAAGTGGCTGCGGAAGCAGCTGCGGAAGCAGCTGCGGAAGCGGAGTCCGCCGTGACGGGGGCGACCGTCGCGAACCGCGGCAGGAACCGCGCCCTGACCCGGTCCGCCGTGCGCATCACCAGCGGTGCCAGCAGCAGTCCGACGCCCATGACGGCCGCGCCCGCGACCGCGTCGAGGAAGTAGTGGTTGGCGGTGCCCATGACCACGATCGTGGTGATCAGCGGGTAGGCGACGGCGGCCGCCTTCGCCAGGCGCGTACCGCCGTAGCGCCACAGCATCACTCCGCACCACAGGGCCCAGCCCACGTGCAGACTCGGCATGGCCGCGTACTGGTTGGTCATGCCCCCCAGGCCCCGCGGGGCGCTCGCCTCGCCGCCCCACCAGCCGTACGAGCTGTACTGGGCCATCGTGTCCACGAAGCCGTGGCTCGCGTCGAGGAGTCGGGGCGGGCAGGTCGGCAGCAGCGTGAAGCCGATCAGGCCCACGAAGGTCGACGTCCACAGCCAGGTGCGCGCGGCGCGGTAGCGCACGGTCCGGGAGCGGAAGAGCCATATGAGGATCGCCGGCGTGACCAGGTAGTGCAGCGACGCGTACCAGAAGTCCGCCGGTATGCCTATCCAGGCCTCGTGCGTGAAGAGGCGGTTGAGCGGGTGCTCGGCGTTGAGGAACAGGGCCTTCTCGATCTTCAGGATCGCCAGACCGTTGTCGACCGCCCCGGAGACGTCGCCCCGCACGAGGAGCCGGCCCGCCGAGTAGCACGCGTACACCAGCAGGATGAGCGGCAGCTCCGTCCACCAGCGCAGCCGGGGCGCAAGGGCCGCCTCGGTGCCCGGTGTCTCGGTGTGCGGCATCCGATCGCCCTCCCCCTTCGTCGTCACGGCTCCCCGCCGGCCGGTCGTGCCACCTTACGGTGCCTGTGCGCGCCCTGGGGGCGCCCTCCGGACCTCAAAGACGCAGAGATCGCCCCCCGGGTTGCCCGTCACCAGCGTGCGCGATGATGGAGGAGTTCCGCTCGCGTTTTTCTTCCGGAAAGGTCCCCCATGGCTCCGCGCATCCTGCTGGCCCGGCACGGACAGACCGAGTGGTCCCTGTCCGGCAAGCACACCGGCAGGACCGATGTACCCCTCCTGGAGGAGGGCAGGCGTGGTGCCAAGCTGCTCGGCGAACGTCTGCACCGGGCGCCGTACGACGGACTGTCCGGCGTCGAGGTGCGCACCAGCCCGCTGTCACGCGCGCGTGAAACATGTGAACTGGCCGGTTTCGGCGACCGCGCGCGTGCCTGGGACGCGTTGCTCGAGGTCGACTACGGGGCCTACGAGGGCATGACCCCGGCGGACATCCAGGCCGTCCGGCCCGGCTGGCTGATCTGGCGCGACGGCGTCCCCGAGGGCGAGACCCTCGCCGAGGTGACGGCCCGGGCGGACGAGGTGGTCTCCTGGGCGCGCTCCGAGGACCGTGACGTCCTGGTCTTCGCCCACGGGCACATCCTGCGCACCCTCGGGGCGCGATGGCTGGGCCTGCCGATCGACTTCGCGGCGCGGATACGGCTGAACCCGACGTCCCTGTCCGTCCTGGGGTGGGCCTACGGCGAGTCGGCGATCGAGAGCTGGAACGACCTCGGGCACCTGGGGTAGCCAGAGGGCATGGCTAGGTGACCCTCGGGGCCGACGCGTGCCGCTCCAGGAACGCCGACACCCCGGAAGCCCGGCGATGCGGCAGCAGCACGCGTGCCGTGGCCGCCAGCATCGTCTGGATCCGGGACGACTGGACCTCCTCCAGCAGATCCAGCACCCGCATCCCCGCCGTCGCCGCCTCGTCGGGCCGTCCGCCCCGCGCGAGATCGTCCGCCAGCTCCGCCGTGTACAGCGCGATGTTCCGTGTGAAGTGCGGATCCTGCAGGTCGGCCGCCCGCCGCGCGTGCCGTGCCGCCCGGCGCCAGTCGCCGAGCGCGGACCAGCACTGCGCCTCCAGGCCCTCCAGTTCGGCCTCTCCGTAGAAGCTCATCCACTCGGGGTCGGCGTCCGAGGTGCCGCGGTCGAAGAGGGCCTGCGCCCGGACCAGTGCCTGTTCGCAGCCGACGCGGTCGGCGAGTCCCGCCCAGCCGCCCGCCTCGCGCAGCGAGAGCAGCGACATCAGCCGGGCCGAGCCCACGGGCCGGGCGACGCGCTGCGCGGCCTGGGCCGCCCGGACCGCCTCGCGCGGCCGACCCGCGTCGCGCGCGAGGAACGCCGTGTTGCAGAAGGCGTGCGCCTCCAGGCCCGGATCGCCGGTCATCCGGGCGGTCGCGAGCGCCTCCGCGTAGTGGGAGCGGGCGTCGTCGAAGCGTCCCGAGTCGTGGGCCAGCCAGCCCACGGAGATGGCCAGTTCACCGGCGCCGGAGTAGAGCCGGTCCGCTGTGGTCTGCCGGGTCGCGCCGGCGTCCAGCAGGGCGTAGGCGGCGCGCAGCGGGGCGGCGGCGCGGCGGTAGAGGCCGTCGGCTCCGTGCCGGTCGTCGAGCAGCCGGATACGGCGGACGGCTTCTTCCAGGGCACCCGCGTCACTGCCCCCGGCGCGGCGCACGGGGCGCTGTGCCGCCGCGGCGTCGAGGGCGAGGCCGACGGGTCCCAGCGAGGCGGCGGCCACGGTGGCGCCCCCGCTGGTCATGAATGCGCGACGTAGCACGTCGCTCTCCTCGTAGGTGTCGTGCGGGTGGTACGGGTCGTACGGGTTCTGTGTTTCATACGGCTCGCACGCCCCGCTGGTCTCACTCGTGGCGTTCGCCGGGTTCGTGGTGCACGTCAGGGGCGCGTCCTCGGTGTCGCGCGCCCGGCGTCCGCGTACCGACGAGCGGGGCGCGAAGCCCAGATCGGTGAGCGTGCGGCCTGGGAACATATGCAGGAACACCCGTTCGTACGCGTAGTTGGGGCAGCGGATCTCGCCCGCCTCGACCCGGCCGATGTACCGGGCGTCACAGCTGACCTGCTCGCCGATCTCGAGGGCGGCCCGGCGGATCACCGCGGCGAACTCGGCCGGCGAGCGCTGTCCGCGCAGCTGCCGGAAGGCGAGGTTCGGCCGTGACGGCCGGTCGGGTTGAGACGAGGTCACTGTTGACGACGCCATGGCCGGGTCCTCTCGTGCGAACCGTCGAACCATGCCGGAAATGATGAGGCTTGTGCGTATTGCCCGTAAGGCCTCGTCTTGCGTCCGGCGAGCAAGAACGTACCTGCTGTGCCGGAGTCGTCACGCTGGGTTTGGCTACAAACCGGATATCTCATACGTGATCTGCCATGAACTGCCATCCTTTGCGGCTGACTTCCGCCGTAGCCGTTGACGGGCGCCCGCGTTGAAGGACCGGAAGGAGGCCGGGATGGAGATCAGCTGCGATGTCGTGACGGTGCCGGCCCGGCAGGGTCTGGAGGCGGTCGACATCCTGCGGCGCGGCCCCGCGGAAGCGGTCGGGCCCGTCCTGCACGACGACGGGGGCGGCACGCTGGGCTTCCTGGTGCCGCCGGGGACGGCCGCGGCATGGGACATGCCGGGCAGCACCTGCACCGGGACCGACGGGCGCGGCACGCCCCTGGCCCCCGAGCCGCCGGTGGAGGGCTCGGACTGGCTGCTGCCGCCCGGGGAGGCGGACCTGGCGACGGATCCCGCGGTCCTGCGCGAGGCCCTGGGGGAGGCGGCCCGGATGATCAAGGCCGCGGACAGCTGCCGCTGAGGCGCTGAGCGGCTGCCCCGGAGCGTACGCCCCGCTTACCGGGCCGACCCCGATAATGACCCCATGGGAAAGTCGAGGAGCGGCCGGCGCAGACAGGCCGACGCGGAGGCCGTCGTCGAGAGCGTCGACGGCGGGCTCGCCGAGCTGATCCCCGACCGTGAGCGGGTCCGCGCCTGGACCCTGGTGATCGACGGAGCCCCGCAGTCGCACGTCGACCTGGACGACCCGGCGTACCTGTCCTTCGAGTACCAGCGCCGGCTCGGGCACGTCATCGACCTCGCCGCTCCGCCCGGGCGGCCCGTGCACGCCGTGCACCTCGGCGGCGGCGCGTTCACCCTCGCCCGCTACGTCGCCGCCACCCGCCCCCGCTCCACCCAGCAGGTCGTCGAACGGGACGCCGCCCTCGTGCAACTGGTCCGCCGGGAGCTGCCGTTGGATCCGAACGCGCGGATCCGGGTGCGGTCCGTCGACGCCCGCGAGGGCCTCGCCAAGGTGCCGGACGGCTGGGCCGATCTCGTCGTCACCGATGTGTTCAGCGGGGCCCGGACCCCGGCCCATCTGACCTCGACCGAGTTCCTCGACGATGTGCGCAGGGCCCTCAAGCCCGGCGGTGTCTACGCCGTCAACCTCGCCGACGGGCCGCCGCTGGCCCATCTGCGCGGCCAGATCGCCACCGCCGCCGCCCGTTTCGAGCAGCTCGCGCTGATCGCCGACCCGACGGTGCTGCGCGGCAAGCGCTTCGGGAACGCCGTCCTGGTCGCCTCCGACCACCCCCTGCCCGTCGCCGAACTGACCCGCCGCGCCGCCTCCGACCCGCATCCCGGCCGGGTCGAGCACGGCAGGACGCTCACCGACTTCACCGGCGGGGCCGTGCCCGTGACGGACCTCGCGGCGGTGGCCTCCCCGGCGCCGCCCGCGTCGGTGTTCAGATGACCCCGCAAAGAACTCCGCACGGAACTCCGCACGGTCACGTTGACTGAACTAGTGACCGTAAACCCGCAGGTCAGGACGTGACTCTGCTACCTTCCGGGCCGTGCTCGGACATGGTGGTTCAGAGAGAGATCTGACGGGGTTTGTGCTGCCGCAGGTGGGCTGGCTGGTGGAGACCGCCGCCCCCTGGATGCCGTACCAGTTGGTGGACGGCAGCGGCTCGGTGGTTGAACCAGTAGACGTCTTCTTCAAGGAACGCCAGCCCGGCCTTGACTACGCGACCCTGGACAACATCTCCCGGTTCCTGGCCCGATCCTTCTGGGCCGACCTGGAAGCCCACCATCCCGGGATCGACTCCCTGCGCCTGCCACAGGACGTTGCCGCCCAGTGGAAGCAACGCGCCAGGACGAAGACCGAGCGCCGCCGCCGCAGTGACGGCACCTTTTACGACGTCGTCACGCCCCGCCTGGACTCGGCCACCTTGATGATCGCGGTTCGCGCCCTGTATCTCGACCTGGCCCAGTGGGCCAGCGAGGAGCCGGCCCGATGGGGGCCGTGGGTGGCCCCCTGCCCCATCAGCGAGGCCGATCTCAACCTCAAGAAGACCAGTCAGCGGGTCAAGGCCCGTACGGACCAGCGCACCCGGGAGCGACTGCCCGCCCTGCCCACGGTCGTCCGCGTGGCCAAGTAACTCCTGGACCAGGCCCGCCTTCGCCTGGACGCGGTGCGCGAGGCGCCGGCCCGCGGCCGGTTCGAGGTGCTCGGCGAGACCTTCACCCGCGCGAAGAGGCCCGGATCCACCTGGGTCTACGACCACGCTGGGGGCCGCCGGGATCTGGCCCAGCGCGAGCACCGGGCGTTTTGGGGGTGGGCGACGATCGAGTTCCTCCAGCACACCGGAGCCCGGATCGAGGAGATGCTGGAGGCCAGCCACCAAAGTCTGATCCAGTACCGGCTGCCCACGACCGGCGAGGTGGTGCCGCTACTGCAAATTGCCCCGTCCAAGACCGACCAGGAACGTGTCCTGCTGGTCAGCCCCGAACTCGCCGACGTCCTGAGCACCATCATCACCCGCATCCGCGACCCGCGTACCGGAGCCGTCCCCCGCGTCGTCGCCTACGACTACAACGAGCGCGTGTGGAACCCGCCGATGCCGCTGCTGTTCCAGTACGACCGCAGCGGCGAGCCCTCCCACATGACCGGCGAGTTCCTGCGCGCATGTCTCAACGACGTCCTGGAAGCGACCGGCCTGACCGACGCCAGCGGACTCCCCCCTGGACTTCGACCCGCACGACTTCCGGCGGATCTTCATCACCGACGCGATCCGCAGCGGGCTGCCACCCCACATCGCCCAGGTCATCGCCGGACACGCCGACATCGACACCACCATGGGCTACAACGCGATCTACCCGGCCGAAGCCATCGAAGCCCACCGCGCGTTCATCGCCCGCCGCCGCTCTCTGCGCCCTAGCGAGGAATACCGCACCCCCACCGCGGAGGAGTGGGATGCCTTCCTTGGGCACTTCGAGCGCCGCAAGCTCTCCATCGGCATCTGCGCTCGCGCGTTCGGTACCTCGTGCATCCACGAACACGCCTGCGTCCGCTGCTCGATGCTCCGTCCCGAGCCCGACCAGCGCGGCCGCCTGGTCGAGATCCGCGACACCCTCCTGGCCCGCATCATCGAAGCCGAACGCGAGGGCTGGCTGGGCGAGCTGGAAGGGCTTGAGGTCAGTCTTGCCGGAGCCCAGGACAAGCTCGCCCAGTTGGACGCCCAACAAGTCCGCCGAAACACCGTTGTGGAGCTAGTACTCCAGCAGCGTTTCGCTATCTGGCCTGGTCAGAGGCATCGTCGGGAGTGTACTTGGCTGCTGGCATGTCAGGGGCGATCTTGCCGGA